>ONUE01000157.1 GCA_900320975.1 uncultured Bacteroidales bacterium
CGAATACTTCGCCGACGGCCCCCTGTTCTGCTTCCGCTGGCAAAAGCCGGGACAGGAAGGACGGCACGAGAACTGGGAAATCGTCTCCTGCACGGGCAGCGAGATGGTCAATAAGGCCTTCCGCCGACGCGCCGACGGCTCCACTTACACCATCACCGCGCACTTGAAGAAAGTAGAATGACAATATGGACTATATCGACCGCACGAGTAAATAACAGGCTGACGCAATGAAGAATGAGAATTTTGCCACCGCTATCGTTTTGTTTACCATGATGCTCTCTGCACAAGTGGCCCACTCACAACAGACCATCGCCTTCGAAGGCATAGAGAATGCCCGCGTGCACAACGGACAGGTCGTCCGTTCTGGCATGCTTGTGCGCAGCGGTTGTTTGGCCAAGGCCACCGACAGCGATGTGGCTGTGCTGAAAGAGAAGTATCGGCTCAGCGACGTATTCGACTTCCGCTTCGAGGCTGAAGTCAACGCGGCACCCGACCGCATCATCGATGGTGTCAGCTATACGCACCTCTCAACGCTGCCCAAGGCGCTCATCGAGGGTTTCGCCTCATCTGGCCGCTCCGATACAGCCCACACCGACACGAAGAACATGGCGGCGGTGCTGATGAAATACGCCTTCGAGCCCAAGGCGCAGACGATGGCCCGACAGCTCTATCCCGCCATCGTGACCGACAGCCTGGCTCAGTGCTACTATGGTGAATTCCTGCGTGGCGTGCTCCATGCCAAGGGTGGCGTGCTCTGGCACTGCTCGCAGGGCAAGGACCGCGCCGGATGGGCATCGGCATTCCTCCTGGCGGCTCTCGGAGCCGACAGGGAGACCATCGTGGAGGACTTCGACCTCTCCAACCAGAGCTATGCCCGTGCGGTGGAGGCGATGACGGCAAAGGTGCGTGAGCAGGGTGGTGGCGATGAGGCCGTAGCTTTTATCCGCGCCATGATTGGCGTGAGCCGAGAGAATTTCGAGGCGACACTCGACATGATAGACCAGAAGTATGGCTCGCTGTCTGATTATATCGAGAACCAGTTGGGCTTCTCGAAAGAGGAACATGGATTTCAAGAACATTGACATCAGCACGTGGACCCAAGTGGGCGAAGGTGGAGTCGGGAAGACGTATACGCACCCCGATAATCCCGACATACTGCTGAAAGTGAACAGGGCGTCGATGAGTGACGAACTGACAGTAAAGAGAGAAGTGGAAACCTCGCAACACGTCTTCGACCTGGGTTTGTCTACTCCCCGTATGTATGATATTGTTCGCGTGGGTGATGCCTACGGCTACACTTTCGAGCGTATCAAGAGCAAGAAGTCGCTCTCCCGCATCTGCGCCGACGACCCGTCGCGCATTGGTGAGATAGCCGCTCTGCTGGCCTGTGAGGGTAGGAAGTTGCACGCTACGCCCTGCGACACCGCTTTCTTCCCCAGCCACAAGGAGGGGGCACTGAAAGCTATCGCCGCTGCCGACTTTGCTGCCGATGCTGACAAGCAGAAACTGATGGCCTTCGTGGAAGGGTTGGACGATGCGCCCACCTGTGTTCACGGCGACTTCCAACCAGGTAACATGATTGTCTCAGCCGAAGGGAAACCCTACTGGATTGACTTGGGATGGTTCAGTCATGGTTTACCCATGTTCGACATCGGCCATCTGTTCCTGATCACGCAGATATACTCGCAGTTTCAGCGTATGATCGACATCATCCACATGAGCCGTGAACAGTTGCTGGCCTTCTGGGATGCCTTTGCCGTAGCTTATAGTGGCAGTGCCGACCATGCGGCTTTTGATGCCGAGGCTGCCAGGTTCGCTGCGATAGACGTGTGTTACATTTCGTACCAGTATCCTCATCCAGAGGCCAACCAGATGTTTGCCCATGTGGTGCATTCGCTGGTGGAGCAATACTATTAGGATATATGATTTCAATGATAGGTTCCATAACGGAGAGTTTTACCAACAACCTGATTGTGGAGGATCGCTACCGCATGATTCTCGACGGTCTACAGGTGACGCTGCTTATCACGCTCTTTGCCGCCGTGCTGGGTACGATACTGGGCGGACTGGTGTGCTGGATGCGCATGAGCCGCCACGCATGGCTACGG
>ONUE01000156.1 GCA_900320975.1 uncultured Bacteroidales bacterium
CACGAGCATAGCGGTCTACGACCTCGCCTTCACCTCCGACAGCATCTATGCCGCCACCGCTGACGGCCTCAAGCGTGTAGCCCTCTCCGAGCCTCACCTCGCCATCAGTGACCGTTGGCAGGCCGACCCGCGCGCCAACGGCGTCACCGCCACCAAGCTGGCGGTCCTCGACGACAAGCTCTGGCTCTCGGCGCCCAAGGCTTTCGGTCCCACGGCCACGGAGTCGCTCGAGGACACATCGATACTCTATACCATCGTCGACGCGGGGCTTGTGGCCATAGACAGCGGCGCCATCACGGCCCTCCATGCAAGTGGTGGGATGATGAACGTGGCCTACTGGGACCGTGTGACACGTCACAGGGGCGACTTCAGCGCTGTGGATACCTTCTACCTCTACGACGACTGGGCTCCCATAACGGCTTACGACGCTGTCACCGACAGCTATGGCATACTGTGGGCGGCGCACTCGTGGCTCGGCATGATATGTCTTGGCCCGCAGCACTTCTTCGTCAGCCTCGACAGCCCCATGTCTCGGGATAATGTCTACCGCCTTGTGGCGGCACCAAACAGCGTGCTCCTTTGCCCCGGCGGACATAAGACCACCTATGAGAATGCCGGTCTGCAGCCCGACCTTCGGTCTGCAGCCCGACCTTTTCGTTGCCGAAGGGCGCCATTGGCGTCAGCTCGACAAGTCGAACGGCGCTCTCGACGGCAAATATGACGTCGTTGACGCCATCGTAAACCCCAAAGACACTGCCGAGACGCTCGTCGTCTGCTGGGGCTTTAATGGCGGTGTTGCGTCGGTGCGCGACAACAAGGTGGTGGAGTTCTACGACAAGAACAGCACCGGTGGCGCCCTGCAGCCGTACATAGTGGGCACATACAGCACACTACTTGTCGGCGCCGTCACCTTCGACCGCGACGGCAACCTCTGGGTGCTCAACTCCCACAGCCCCTATGCACTTGTACGCCGCACACCCAAAGGCGTCTGGTCACACAGCTCCACCGAGGCACTCTCTTCGCAGCTGCAGGTCGACAAGCTGATATACGACAGCGTAAACAACTACTTCTGGTTCTCGGGCAAGGAGAACATGATCTATGTCCACGACGGCAATAGCCGTATGGCGCGTGTCAACCCCAACAGCGGCAGCAAGCTCGCCTCCGATGTCGTCAATGCTCTCGTACAGGATGTCGACGGCAACATCTGGGTAGGCACCAACCACGGCATCAAGGTCATCTACGATGCCTCGCGCGCCTTCGCAAGCGGCTCCACAGGGCAGATGTCTCCCGTCACCTGCTCCAACATCACCATCACCAACGGCGACTTCTACGAGTACCTTATGGCCTATGAGGACGTCACCGCCATCGCCGTAGATGGCGCCAACCGCAAGTGGGTGGGCACAGCCTCTGGCGGCCTCTACCTGCTCTCCGCCAACGGCATGGAGCAGCTGCAACACTTCACCGCTGCCAACAGCCCCCTCTTCTCCAACAAGATTATCTCTATAGCCATTCAGCCGCGCACCGGCGAGGTCTACATAGGTACCGACTGCGGCGTCCAGGTCTACCGTTCCACGGCCACCCAGGCCGAGGCTACCCCTGCCGCACAGATCTACGCTTTCCCCAATCCCGTGCGCCCCGGCTACGAAGGCGTCGTGGCCATCAAAGGCTTCACACGCGACGCCATAGTGCACATAACCGACGCTGCCGGCCATGTGGTCTTCAGCGGCCAAGCCCTCGGCGGACAGGCTATCTGGAATACCCGCACCTCCGACGGCAACCTTGTGGCCTCGGGAGTCTACTACGTCTTCGCCTCCGACAGTGAAGGCAGCAACCGCTCTGTGGCCAAAATCCTCGTCATCCGTTAGGTAATCCATAACCCTTCCTCTCTTGATGATCTCCACCCCAGGTATAGTGCTTCACACCACCCCCTACGGCGACACCTCGGTCATCGTCAAGGTCTTCACGCGCCAGCTTGGGGTCCAGCCCTATATCATCAAGGGTGTCCGTGGCCGCAACGC
>ONUE01000150.1 GCA_900320975.1 uncultured Bacteroidales bacterium
AAGAAGCGTGGTGCCGTTATACAACTTCTCATGGTAGAGGTCGTGAGAATTACCTTGAACGGAAGAAATTGTAAACAGTCCACGCATAACATGAACCTTTACGCTTTCTTGCCGTTACAGAGTTTCTCACGTTCCTACCAACAAGAAAAAGCATAAACGCTTCATGATTTCTCTGTTGAAATCGAATGCAAAGGTACGACTTTTCTGCGATGTGGCAAAATTTATTTTATGACATGCCCCTCAAAGCGGCTACTAAGAGAAAACACCTATGGCGTAGAAAAGAAATTCATGATAATTCGCGGCCATTTACGGTAATTCACGTAAAAGAAAATATAAATGATAGATTAACGGCCCTGTTAACGTATTGATTAACGTTAAAGTTTAGTTAAAAAAGCATTGTCCGGGCAAATGGGCCTTATATTATATATGCGCCGCCTCTCCCGATGGTGGGGGAGAGGCGGCGCGAGTGTTCTTTGACGTATTGTGTTTAGCTGAGGGCAGCTATCTGTGCTTTGAGGGCTGCTATCTTGGTCTCAGCGTCGCGCTGCTTGTTGCGCTCTTTCTCGATGACAGCGGCGGGGGCACCGTTGACGAACTTCTCGTTGGAGAGTTTCTTGAGCACGCTGTTGAGGAAGCCTTCGGCGTACTTGAGCTCGTCCTGGAGCTTCTTGAGCTCCTCGTCCTTGTTGACGTTCTCGGGCATCGGCACGTAGCACTCCATGGTACCCACCATGAAGGAGAGGGCGCCGGCGGGCTTCTCCTTGACCTCGCTGATGGCGCTGACGTTGGCCAGCTTGCGCACTATACCTTCGAAGCGGTCGAAGCGGTAGCGTTCGTCGGCGGCGATGAAGCTCACCTCCAGGGCCTCCTTGGGCGAGAGGTTGCGGGTGTTGCGGATGTTGCGCACACCGGCGATGACCTCGCGGGCGGTGTCGAACTCGTCGAGCATCCGCTGGTCGAAGAAGACGCTGGTGGGCATGTGCTGGTTCATGATGCTGAAGTTGGCATTGATGAAGTCGGCCTTCTCGTTGTCTTTGCCGTTGGTCTGCAGGGCGTGCCAAATCTCTTCGGTGACGAATGGCATGAAGGGGTGCAGCAGGAGCATCAGGCGGCTGTAGATGTTGATGGTGGCGTCGTAGGTCTCGCGGTCGATGGGGGTGCCGTAGGCGGGCTTGATCATCTCGAGGTACCACGAGCAGAAGTCGTCCCAGACGAGCTTGTAGGTGGCCATGAGGGCCTCGCTGAGGCGGTATTGCTCGAAGTCACGCTCTATCTCTTCGATGACTTGTGCCATACGCTGCTCCATCCACTGGATGGCGACTTCGTTCTCCTTGCTCTGCTGGAGGTCGCCGACCTGCCAGCCGGTGATGAGGCGCAGGGCGTTCCACATCTTGTTGCTGAAGTTGCGGCCCTGTTCGCAGAGGCTCTCGTCGAAGGGCAGGTCGTTGCCGGCAGGGGCGGTGAGCAGCATGCCCATGCGGACGCCGTCGGCGCCGTATTTCTCCATAAGCATGATGGGGTCGGGACTGTTGCCGAGTGATTTGCTCATCTTGCGGCCCAGCTTGTCGCGCACGATGCCGGTGAAGTAGACGTTGTGGAAGGGTATGTCGTTCATGTACTCCTCACCGGCCATGATCATGCGGGCCACCCAGAAGAAGATAATGTCGGGAGCCGTGATGAGGTCGGCGGTGGGGTAGTAGTACTTGATTTCGGGGTTGCCGGGGTTGCGGATACCGTCGAAGAGCGAGATGGGCCACAGCCAGCTGGAGAACCATGTGTCGAGCACGTCCTCGTCCTGACGCAAGGTGCCGGTGTAGTTGTACTTCTCGGCGGCAATCTTCTTGGCTTCATCTTCGTTGAGAGCCACGATGGTCTCCACGCGGCCTTTGACATCGATGTACCATGCTGGTATGCGCTGGCCCCACCAGAGCTGGCGGCTGATGCACCAGTCTTTGATGTTCTCGAGCCAGTGGCGGTAGGTGTTCTTGAACTTGGCGGGGTGGAAGCGGATGGTGTCGTTCTCCACCACCTCGAGGGCGCGCTTGGCGATGTCCTCCATCTTCATGAACCACTGGGCGCTGAGCTTGGGTTCGATGACGGCGTCGGTACGCTCGCTGTGGCCCACCTTGTTGGTGTAGTCTTCTATCTTCTCGACGAGACC
>ONUE01000147.1 GCA_900320975.1 uncultured Bacteroidales bacterium
CGGGCAGGCACCCGGCAACGGCACTGTGAAGGGACACTACACCTTCGGTACTGTGCTCGACGGCGACACTGTGCCGCTGTACTACCTGAAAGAGGTGACTGTGTACTCTAGCGGCATGCTGCTTACGCCTAAGGAGATACGCCAGAACACCAAGCTGATAAAGAACGTGCGCCTGATGCGTCCCTACGCCCTCGAGGGCAAGCGGAGGCTCGACAAACTGGAGGTCGAGATTGCCGCCCTGCCGCGCAAGGAGCGCAAAGCCGCCATCAAGGAAGCCGAGCGCCAGCTGCTTGCAGACTACAAGGGTGAACTGGAGAACTATACTTTCTCGCAGGGCTTGGTGCTCATCAAGCTGATAGACCGCGAGACCAACCGGTCGGCCTACAAGATTGTGGGTGAGTTGCGTGGCTCGCTGCGCGCCGGTCTCTACCAGACCATCGCCAAGCTCTTCGGCTACAACCTCAAGGACACCTTCGACCCGAAGCACAACAAGAAGGACGACCTCATCGACCGTATATGCATATCTATTGACAGAGGACAGATATGAAAGGATATTGCTTTCTGAGCGCGGTGCCCATGAGGGCAGAAGCCAGCGACCGCAGCGAGATGGTCAACCAGCTGGTGCTGGGCGACACCGTGGAGGTGCTTGACCGCCAGGAGAAATGGAGCCTTGTGAAGAGCGACTACGACGGCTACGAGGGCTGGGTCGACAACAAACAGTATGCGCCTTTCGCCGACGCCGCTTCGCTTGCCGAAGGGCTTTTCCTCGGCACCCCCTACCTATGGGGCGGCCGCTCGACCGGTGGCATAGACTGTAGCGGACTGACACAGATATGCTTCAAGGCCAAAGGCATCTGGCTTCCGCGCGACGCCAGCCAGCAGGCCACCTGTGGCGTGGAAGTGTGCCCGTGCGACATACAGCGCGACGACCTCGCCTTCTTCCAGAACCCCGAAGGCCGCATCATCCATGTGGGCATCTGCATGGGCGACGGCAAGATAGTGCACGCCTCCGGCCAGGTGCGCATAGACACCCTCGACACCCGCGGCATCCTCGTGGAAAAGACTGGACAATACAGCCACACCCTCCACTCTATCCGACGAATTAAATAACACTATCCCATGAAACTAAAGCATTTAGTACTGATAGCATCAGTCGTAATGGCTGTATGCGCCACAACCTCCTGCACCAAAGACAATACCGATAGCGACGGCACGCTGTCGTCGATAAAGTGGATTGACCTCGGCCTGCCGAGCGGCCTGCTGTGGGCCGACAAGAACGTCGGGGCAAACACGCCGGAGGATTACGGCGACCATTTTGCCTGGGGCGAGCTCAATACGAAAAGTGCCTACAGCTGGAGCACGTACAAATACAGCAACAATGACGGGCTCCTCGACAAATACTGCAGCCGCCCGCTCTACGGCCGGTTCCACTTCACCGACACGCTGACCATTCTTGAGCCCGAGGACGATGCCGCCAGCGACCATATCGGCCTCAGGGCCCATATCCCCAGCAAAGAAGACTGGGAAGAGCTCATAGACAACACCACCGTCACATGGTCAACACTGAACGGTGTCTTGGGCCTCCTCTTCAGCGCGCCGAATGGCAACAGCCTGTTTCTGCCCGCCGCCGGAATATGCTACGACAGCACCTTTGACTACGAAGAGATTGGCAGCTACTGGTCGCGCTCACTCGAGACAAGCTATCCGACCGATGCGTGGGGCTTTGACTTCGGCCCTGCTCATCAAGGCATTAACAGCATCCGCCGCTACAAGGGCTGCTCTGTCCGTGCCGTAAAGTAAGCGCCACTGCAGCATCTTTGCCTCTGCACAATGTTAAAAAAGTGTCCCGTGGACACTTTTTTTGTTTGCATATCGCAAAAAGTGCGTATCTTTGCACTTTATTTTGGAAACAATAAATAGAACAACATATTATGGCAGAACTTACTGAGCAAGAACAGATACGCCGCAATTCGCTGGCCGAGTTGAAGAACCTGGGCATCAACCCCTACCCCGCAGCCCTTTATGAGGTGAACGCCAAGAGCGCTGAGATACTGGAGAAATTCCCGCAGGACAATAGCCTGTACCAGAACATCTCCATCGCCGGCCGCATCATGAGCCGCCGCATCATGGGCGCCGCCTCTTTCGTGGAACTGCAGGACAGCTACGGCCGCATACAGCTTTATATCAAACGTGACGAGATATGCCCCGGCGAGGACAAGACCCTCTACAACACCGTCTTCAAGCGTCTGCTGGACATCGGCGACATCATCGGCGTGACCGGCTACGTCTTGGCGTGGTGTACGACGCCTTCAGCGATCCCGAGCTGCGCTACCGCCAGCGTTATGTCGACCTCATCGTCAACCCCCAGGTGCGCGAGACCTTCGTGCAACGCGCCAAGATTGTCAACGAGATGCGCAACTACTTCAACGAGCAGGGCTACCTGGAGGTCGACACCCCCGTGCTGCAGAGCATCCCCGGCGGTGCCGCCGCCCGTCCTTTCGTGACGCACCACAACGCCCTGGACATCGACCTCTACCTCCGTATCGCCAACGAGCTGTACCTGAAACGTCTCATCGTGGGAGGCTTCGCCGGCGTCTATGAGTTCAGCCGCAACTTCCGCAACGAGGGTATGGACCGCACCCACAACCCCGAGTTCACCTGCATGGAGATATATGTGGCCTACAAGGACTACAACTGGATGATGCGCTTTGTGGAAACCATGCTGGAG
>ONUE01000144.1 GCA_900320975.1 uncultured Bacteroidales bacterium
GCGTACCTGCATTTCAAAGGCATCCTTGTCGAAATCCTTGGTGATGATCTCCATCGAGCCGTTCTTGTTGAAGCGTACGTGGCCGAACTTGCCGTCCTTGGTGGTGGCGAGATACTCCATCAGCTTGTCGGAATTGACCGTCACCCACTTGTACTGGTTGCCATCCATCTTCATCTTCTCCTTGGCAACGTTATTTGCTGCATTCACGGTCAGGCTGGTGATGAATTTCCCGATGCCGAAGAAGAAGGGCTTTTCTTCAATCTTCTTGAGGGTTTCGTCTAACTGTGCTGCGTAGTCTATTCTCATTTCCCACGTATCCCAGTCAATTCCGAATCCTGTCAGGTCCTTACCGCCTTCGACGTCGCTCATATACTGCACGGGCAGTGAGATGTTGTTGCTTGTCAGGCCGTTCTTCAGGTTTTCGTAGTCCTCTACAGAGGCCACACGCCATTTCTCTACGGTGAACTTCTTCAAGTCACTTGCCCTGTAATAACAGGTGCGGCCATCAATTAACTGATTATGGGTGACAACCGTCCAGATGCGGTTGAAGATTTTCACGATGGGGTAGTTGTGTACGTGCTCCTTGTCGTCAGAACGCCACCAGGTCGGGCCCTGCATGTAGGCTGGCTGCACCTTGACGTCGGTCTTTTGCTCCGTGGCTTCCTTGATGGCGGGGTCGCCGGCAGTGTAGAATGACGAGCCGCTCAGGTAGAGTTCGTTCTGGGTGCCGGGCTTCATGCCGTCAACCTTGCTGATGATGGGGTCGCCCTCGTTCTTCCAGCAGATGTACTGGGGTGCCCAGGCTGAGTTGCCGATGAAGTAGCCCATGTTGTATCTCACGCGGTTGTTGTAGACGGGATAGACCACTACCGAGCGCTCGGTGAGGCTGAACTTGGGAATGAACTCGCTGCAGACGCGGGCCACCACGGTGCCGCCGATGTAGAGGTCGCGGATGAGGGTGCGGCCAACGGGATTTTTCATGTCGCCCAGGCCGGTGATGTGGGCTATCTGACCCATCTCCTGCGTGATGCCCTTGTCGCTGACGGTGAAGTCGCGCTCCATCTGGCCGCCCTCCTTCATATACTCCTTGAGCATCTCCTTGCGCTTATCGCCGCCGGGCTCGGCCGTGTTCACCAGCTCCCAGAGGGGAATCCGCTCAGCCTTGGGCAGGTTGACCACCACCGTGTTCTGGTTGTCCTGCAGCGACTTCACCCATGCGTCCATGTTGGCGTCGTTGTCCTCCTTCGACAGGCTCTCCAGGCAGGTTGGCGAACCGCCGAGGATGGTCAGCTTCGTGTCGATGGCTCCGCGGTTGTTGCTGAACTGGCTGCTCAGGTCGTCGCTCACGCCGGCCTTGGCCTTGATGAACTTGTTGTTGTAGCTGCACTTGGCAAAGGTGTTCAGGGTGTACTCGCTCTCCACCTTGCTCAGGTCGATGGTGGTGGCATACTTCATCTTGCCGCCCAGCTCGGCACGTACAAGCATGTGGGTGCCATAGTCCTGAATGAGCTTCTTGAAGCCCTCGTTGGTAGAGGGGTAGGAGGTCTTCATCGGGCGTCCCTTCGTGCTCTTCATGGCCAGACCGTTGATGGCGTTGTAGGCAGCGTCGGTCATGGCGTCGATGATCTGGTCGCGGTTGTAGCTCAGCGTGGCCTGGGTCGTGGTGACGTCGACCATGCTGATGACGTAGTCGCGGTTTGACTCCCTCAGGTATTTCGAGTCGAAGGAGGCACCGGCCTCGCCCTTGAAGCCGAAGTACTTGCCGCTGAAGGAGGCGTCGGCCTTGAAGTTGTTGCACAGCTGGCTGAAGCAGCTGCCCTTGTACTCGCGCAGCGCATAAGAGGCGCGCACGCCCTCGGTCACGAGGATATTGTCCTTGATGGCGTCGGCCATCTTCACAATCTGGTTCGCGGCCAGCTTGCCCGACATGGCATTGTAGCCGTAGCCTACGCCGTAGATGCAGTTGCCGGTGGATATCTTGTCGGCACGGGTGTCTTCCAGCTGGCTCTTCTGTCCGAGCTTCACGACGGTCTTCTTGCCGTTGTCGCCGAAGTCGGTGATGATCATCTCGCCGGTGCGGTGCTTATCGGTGGCGTTGTCAAGCACGCAGATGTTAATCTTGGTGTCGCCCTTGCCCTGCTTCGGCGAGGCGTAGCAGATCTGCTCTCCGTCCTCCCACTCGAAGTCGATGCGCCACTCGCCCTTGGCCTTTACTTCGAAAGGCACCTCATAGCTGTAGGTGTTGAGAGCCTGAAGGTCGGCGGTGTTGAGCAGTGACGGAACGGTGGCGTTGGCCTTCAGTTCCTCGGTACTAAGATCGTCCTGACA
>ONUE01000143.1 GCA_900320975.1 uncultured Bacteroidales bacterium
GCCGCTATCAGCGCCGCGCCTATGGTCAGCGCCAGCGTCGTCGATGCCCCGAAGAGGCTGCTGATCATTGCCGACGAGGAGAGCAGCTGCGACGTGATGCTAATGAAGATGCCCACGAGGAAGAGCACGGAGCCCACCGTCTCGGCGCGTCGGCCGTACTGCTGGCGCACAATCTCCATCAGTGTGGAGCACCCGCTGCGCCGCAACGGGCCGGCGTACACCAGCCCCAGCACCAGTGCGCCGAGGGCTGCGCCTATGGTGAACCACCATGCCGAAAGGCCGAAAGAGAAGGCCAGCTGAGCCGTGCCTATGGTCGACTGGCCACCCACGAGGGTACCCAGTATGGCGCCGCAGACCATCCATGAGCCTGCGCGTCCGCCGGTGGTGAAGGCTTTGGCGTCCTTGACCTTACGGCCAGAAAGTATACTCACCGCCAGCAGTATGCTGACGGTGAGTATTATGCCGATAATATGTACTGTCGTTAGCACTTATTTGGCGTCGCGACCGGCGCGGATGGCTTTGATGTTAGTCTCGACCACGGCGTCGCCCTTGCGGCCGAAGATGCTCTTGATAGCTTTCTCCAGCTCCTCGAACGGCAGCTCGAGGTAGGGGGCGGCGGCACCCAGCAGCACCATGTTGCCGCGGGCGTTGAGCTCCTTGGCGATGGCGTTGGCGTTGAAGCTGACGCACTTCTTCAGCTTGGCGAGCTCGGCGTTGACCTTCTCGATGTCAGGATAGTTCTTGATGTTGATGAAGGGGTCGCTGTTGGTGATGACGGCACCGTCGGGAGCCAGGAAGGGCAGATAGCGCAGAGCCTCCATGGGCTCGGAGCTGAGGATGATGTCGGCCTTGCCTTCGGGGATGACGTCGGCGAAGATGGGGTCGGAGCTAATGCGGAGGTGGCTGAACACCGAGCCGCCGCGCTGGCTCATACCGTGAATCTCGCTCTGCTTGACGTTCATGCCCAGGTTGAGGGCGGCGTCGCTGATAATCTTGGCCACGGAGACGATACCGTCGCCGCCTACGCCGCAAAGTATGATGTCTTTTTTCATTTTAGTTTTAAGTTTTAAGCTTTAAGTTTTAAGTAGCTTGCGCAGGTTGGACGGCGTCAGCCCACTTACAGCTTACAGCTTACAGTTTAACACTCATTTTTATTTGTTAGCAGCAATACGTTTCTTGTTCTCCACGATGCAGACGCGCTGCGGGATGATGACGCTGACGCCGTTGTAGGCGATCTCCTCTTCGAGGATCTTCATGAACTCGTCGTGGTTCTTGGGCAGCGGCACTATGGTGCGGATGTGGTCGGGATCCACGCCGAGGCCCTTGCAGATGTTGAAGAGCTTCTGGTTGGCGCTGGAGGGCTGACCGCCGGTCATAGCCGTGATGTCGTTGTCGAGGATCATGATGATGACGTTGGCCTTCTCGTTGACGCAGTCGAGCAGACCGGTCATGCCGCTGTGGCCGAACGTACCGTCGCCGATGACGCCGATGGCGGGGAAGATGCCCATCTCGGCGGCACCCTTGGCCATGGTCACCGAGGCGCCCATGCAGACGGTGGTGTCGATAGCACCCATGTTGAAGCCGAGGGTGTAGCATCCGATGTCACCGAACACGCGGCCGTTGGGGTACTTCTTCATCACGTCGACAACAGCCTGGTAGCTGTCGATGTGGGGGCAGCCGACGCAGAGTGCGGGAGGACGGTTGGTGACCACCTCGGGCACTGCGGGACCCTTGGGCATGGGGTTGCCCAGGGCGATGGCGACCTTCTCGGCGTTGAGCTCACCGTCGCGGCGGATGGTCTCGTCCAAGCGGCCGTGCACGGGCTTGCCTTTGCCCAGGAAGCCTTTGATGTGCTCCTCGACGAAGGGCTGGCCGTCCTCGAGCACGAGAATCTCCTCGACCTCGTCATAGAGCTTGTTGAGCATGTCGAAGGGCAGGGGATACTGGGCGATCTTCACCACGGGATAGGGGCACTTGCCGCCGGGGAAGTTCTCCTGGAGGTAGTTGATGGCGATGCCGGTGGTGATGATACCGCGCTTCTTGTCGGTGCCGGGGATATACTGGTTGAAGCCGCTCTCCTGGCTGGCCTTGGTGAAGGCGGGCTGCTTGTCGATGAGCGAGCGGTAGAGGTTCTTGGCGTTGGCGGGCAGCAGCACATAGCTCTTGGGGTCGCTGGGACTGCTGAGGGGGTTCTGGGCGCGGACGGGCTTGCGCTCGACACCGGCGCGGCTGTGGGCCAGGCGGGTGGGGATGCGCATCAGGATGGGGGTGCCCATCTGCTCGGAGAGCTCATAGCCGTAGAAGACCATGTCGTAAGCCTCCTGCTGGTTGCTGGGCTCGAGCATGGGGATCATGGCCCAGTGGCCGTAGTAGCGGCTGTCCTGCTCGTCCTGGCTGGAGAACATGCTGGGGTCGTCGGCCACCACGATGATG
>ONUE01000155.1 GCA_900320975.1 uncultured Bacteroidales bacterium
TCGGTGATGGGGATTTCTACGGGGTCGCCGTAAACGGTGGCTGAGGAACTGAAGATGATGTTCTTGCAGTCATGATGGCGCATCACGTCGACCAGCACCAGTGTGCCGTTGATATTGTTCTCATAGTACTCCCAGGGTTTCTCGACGCTCTCTCCCACGGCCTTGAGGCCTGCGAAATGGATGCAGGCGTCGAAGTGGTGCTCAGCAAAGACACAATCGAGTGCCTCGCGGTCGCGGATGTCTACTTTATAGAAGGGTATCTCTGGTACGCCGATGATTTCGGCCACGCGGCGCAGAGACTCGGGGTTACTGTTGCTAAGATTGTCGATGACGACGGCCGTATGGCCTGCATTATAAAGCTCTATCAATGTGTGGGTGCCGATGAATCCGGCCCCGCCGGTGACGAGAATATTCATAGTTTGTTGTTTCGTTTGTTTTGGGGTATAACGAGAAATAGAGGAATATATTGTAATAAAAGAGAGCTTTCGGCGTTATTGGGTGGTATGTTTATAGGCGAGATGATAGCATTGGGAGTGGCTGTAGCCTGGACGGCGACGGCACTCTTCGCGGAGGTGGGCTCGAAACGCATGGGCTCGCTGCCCCTGAATACCGTGAGGATGACAATGTCGCTAACCCTGCTGGTGGTGACGTTGTGGTTGACAATGGGTGTCCCCTACCCGCGCTATGCCGACGGCGGCACATGGCTGTGGCTGCTGCTGAGCGGCGTGGTGGGCTACGTCATCGGCGACTACTGCCTGATGCAAGGTTATATCCTCATCGGCTCGCGCTTCGGACAGCTCTTCATGACCCTTTCGGCGCCGACGGCGGCCATCACGGGGCGCCTGCTGCTGGGCGAGCAGATGAGGCCGCTGGCCATTGTCGGCATGGTGGTGACGCTCTCTGGTATTGCGCTGTCTATTCTCTCCAAGAAGGATAATAGCGTCCAGCTGGGGCTACCGGCCAAGGGCATCTTCTTCGCCGCAATGGCGGGCATCTGCCAAGGGTTCGGGCTGGTGCTGAGCAAGATTGGTCTGCAGCATTATGATGCGGCGGTGGCTGCCGCTGGTGTGAGCCAGCAGTGTGTGCCCGACGAGGCGTTGCTGCCGTTGCCGCTATTTCTGAGCATACCCTTTGCCGCCACGATGATACGGGCCACCATAGGGCTGGCAGGCTTCTTCCTGCTGCTGGTAGTCTTCAACAAAGACTGGCGGGGCAAGCTGAGCCACGCGGTGCACGACCGTAAAGCCATGTGGTGCGTCTTCGGCGCCACCATCTTCGGTCCCTTCGTGGGTGTCAGCGCCTCGCTGCTGGCCACGCAGTACACCTCGACGGGCATCGCACAGACATTGTTTGCCCTCACGCCAATACTCATCATCGCGCCGGCCGCCTGGCTGTTCCACCAGAAGGTCACAGTCCGCGAGATAATCGGCGCAGTGATAAGTGTCTGCGGCGTCTGCCTATTCTTTATCTAAACTTATCTGCGTTCCCGGATGCTTACGGCGAAGCCGCCACAGGGGGCCATCTTCAGCTTGAGGGTGGTCTTGGAGGTAACTTTCTTCTGGGTAATGGTGTAGGAGTAAGGGTTGCCTGCTCGTCAGTTACTCCTCCTACATACCATACCTCATGTGGCACACCGTCATCACCATACACATATTGCGCGGCTGAACTGATCACACCTTTCTTTCCGTCGGGCAGCTCCCCTACCCCGTCGGCGGCCTTGTTCAGTGTGGAGACTTTCGGCTTGCGGGCGGTGACGATGTAGTCACCGGGCTCGGCATAGAGGTAGATGCTGGTGTCCCAGTCGACGGCCACGTCCTTGATAAATTGGAAGGCGTCCATATAGGGCTCATAATGTTCTGGGAAGTCGGCGGCCATCTGCAGCGGCGAGTAGAAGGTGACGTAGAGACCCAGCTGGTTGCAGATAGTGTGCTGCATCTTGCCGCCCCAAGGGACTATCTTGCCCATGTCGGGCTCGAAGATGCCGGGAGTGTAGTCCATCGGGCCACCCTGCAAGCGCGTGAAGGGCAGGATGGTGGTGTGGCCGGGATGGATGCGCTCACGGAACTCGGTACCCATAGCACTCTCGTTGCCAATCATATTGGGCCATGTGCGGCAGAGACCAGTGGGACGCACGGCTTCGTGGGCGTTGACCATGATGTGGTGCTTGGCGGCCTCGACGATGGCATAGTGGTAGTGGTTGTTGATAGGCTGGCTGTAGTGTCCTTCGGCAAAGGGGATGATGGTGCCCACATAGCCGCTCTTGACAGCATCGTAGCCGTAGTGATTCATAAGGTTGTAGGCCTTCTCCATCCAGCGCTCATAGTTGACGGTGGAGGCACTGCTCTCGTGGTGCATGATGAGGCGTATGCCCTTCTCATGGGCGTATTTGTTGAGGGCGGGCAGGTCGAAGTCGGGATAGGGCGTGAGGAAGTCGAAGACAAAGTCTTTCTGCTTGCCGTACCAGTCTTCCCAACCGATGTTCCAGCCCTCAATGAGGAGGGCATCGAAGCCGTGTTTGGCTGCGAAGTCGATATAGCGGCGCACGTTGGCATTGTTGGCGCCGTGGGTGCCATTGGGGATGGCGTGCTCAAAATCGGTCTCACCGAGCCTCACGGATGGATATTCATTGGTGTAGTTCCAAGTGCTCTTGCCGCTGATCATCTCCCACCACACGCCCATGTACTTCACCGGGTGAATCCAGCTGACATCCTCGAGGACACAAGGCTCGTTGAGGTTAAGGATGAGGCGTGAGCGGAGCAC
>ONUE01000142.1 GCA_900320975.1 uncultured Bacteroidales bacterium
CGAGCAGCAGATCAACCAGATTGCCAACGGCCGTCTGAACAAGTACTTCCAGGAGAACACCCTCATGGAGCAGGAGTACATCATGGAAGCCAAGGTGAAAGTCAAAGACTTCATCGCCAAGGCCGACAAGGATCTGAAGTGCACCGGCTTCAAGCGCCTCGAACTTGGCGCCTAAGCCTAAAAGCTATACAGCAAAAAAGGCAACCACATGTGGTTGCCTTTTTTGTTAATTGTATATTTCCCTCAGCGGACGATGACTTTCACGTCTTCCTCTTTTTCTTCGTACATCTTTGGAGACTCTATAGATATGGACTGTCTTGCAGGAGTGCCGTTGCCTTCAGTAAAATTTGTCTGTATGCTGTCTTTCGCAGCATCAGTCTTTTGGGGGGTCTTAAGGACCACTCTACGTCTAATGTCCCTCGTCGCAATAACAGCCCCTGACTCTCCGCGCGTTGTTGATGTCTGTTCTTCCTGCAATTTGTAAGCATCAACATCGTTGCTGAACAACGATGGCACATATTCAATCTTGGCGATGGTGTCCTTTTGCGGGGAGGGGGTGGCTGGCACTTGCGCTTGTGCGGTGGTGGCGAGACCCAGCGCGAGACCAGCAACGGTGGCCACCTTGCCAATGCGCAAACGGTCGGCCAGCGCGTTCTCTAGATACCGCACCTCCGCCTCGCAGCGCGGACAGGTGCCACGGCACTCGCCCTTGTAGGTGCATTCCTCTATCTCCAAGGGGATATCATTCTCCTCGGCGATGCGCTTCCGCACCTCCTTCAGCTGCTTACAAATGTTCTTTCCGTGGGTCATCGTGTTATCATTTTGGCTTTGAGAATGCGGTCGATTACAACAACATCTCCTTCGAGGTGAAACACATAAACAAACTTTCGGTTGCGCGATACCATGCGACGGGCGTGCGGATGCACGGCGCGGATGGTCATGGAGCGGCTTTCTGCGAAACAGTCGGCAAATACCGAGAGTGACATCATTTCACCATAGATGGCTTCAATGTATCGGTGGGCACCTTCGCGCGACATGACCGAGCGGAGAAATTGTTTCAGATCCTCTACATCCTCGCGTACCGATTCATCAATCTCAACCTTGTATACCGTCATAATACTCGTCGACATATCGGTGCAACATGTTGCAGAACTCATCTACGGTCATCCGTCCTTTGCGATGCTCTCCAGTCTGCATACCAGCAATAGCCTGATGGTCTGGTGTAAGCCTTGCATACACAGCCTCTGGCTCGCTGACCGAAGGTGTTGGAATATCGTTTGAGTTTTTTCCTTTCATATTATGACTTATTTGTTTGGATAACGTAAAAAGAAAGAAATTATTGTACCCGATATGTGAAGCGGTCGATGCGGGTGATGCCTATGTCGGCAAGGCGCTGGGCGGTGCGGTCGGTGGCGGACTCGTCGTTGTAATCGGGGATAAGGGGCACGCGGACGGTGATATGCTCGGGGTGGACGAGTGAGAGTAGCAGCGAGAGGTTGCTCCACGACAGTTCGGCGTCGCCGCCGGTATAGGCGCGATAGGTCTCGGGGTTGCTTTCTTTTATGTCGACGATAAAGTCGCCTATCACTTCGGCGGCCTTCTCTACAGCTTCGCGCGGCACCTGCAGCGATGTCTCGGCCGTGATATTCCAGCTCTTGCCGCACAAGGCCTTGAACTCGGTGATGAAGTCCACCCGCAGCAGCGGCTCGCCGCCGCCGAAGCAGACTCCGCCACCCGTGGCGATGAAGTAGAGGTTGTCGATAGCCACGCGGTCGTAGAGCTGCTGCGGTGTGTAGCGCGGCAGGCCGTCGGGAGCCTCGAGGCAACGGTGGTTGAGGCAGTATCTGCACCGTAGCGGACAGCCGTGGAAGGCCGCCAGCGTGGTCACTCCCACGCCGTCGACGCCCAGCCTATGCCGATCGATGCCTATGAACGGAACTGCCTCCATTTCGAGCGGCAAAGATACGAACTTTTTGCCAATCGGGAAAAAAGTCGTATCTTTGCAGTCGGAAATCTATGGCGAAGAAACAGAAATACTACGTTGTGTGGCAGGGCAAGAAGCCGGGAATCTACAGCGACTGGGACGAGTGCAGGAAGCAGGTGCAGGGCGTCCAAGGGGCGCGGTACAAGGGCTTCGACAGCATGGCCGAGGCCGAGGCGGCGATAAAGCTGCCGTACAGCAGCGTGGTCCGAGTGGAGAGTGGCGAACGGAGAGTGGAGAGCGGGAAGCCTTCGGCTCTCGTCATCGACGACAACGGCATGACTGCCGTGAAGCCCGGCACCGCCAACCCGCCCGTGCTCGACGCGCTGGCCGTCGATGCAGCCTGCAGCGGCAATCCTGGCGTGATGGAGTATCAGGGCATCTACATCCCCACGCGCACCCGCGTCTTCCACTACCGCGCCGAGAAGGGTACCAACAACATCGGCGAGTTCCTGGCCATAGTGCACGGCCTCAGCTACCTCAAGAAGCACCGCCTCAACCAGGCAGAAGGTGTGCAAGAGCAAGCTGCCCGAAGACGCCTCGACCGCCGAGCTGTGGGACTATATCCACCGCGCCGAGAACTGGCTCCGCACCAACAGTTACACCACCGAGATACGCAAGTGGGACACCGACAACTGGGGCGAAATCCCCGCAGACTTCGGGAGAAAATAGGGCTAATGGGTTTAATGGGCAGAATGGGCATGAATACTCGAAACCTTCGTTTCCGCAGTAATCGCGTGCGCGACATCATCGGGCTCTTCCATGAGGAGCTGGATAGTATGTATGGTAGCGGCGAGGTCGGCGTGTTTTGCGAGATGCTTTTCGAAGCTTTCCTCGGCTGGGACAAGGTGCGGCTGCTGACCTCGCGTGAGCAGACCATCGACCAGAGCGACATGCTGCGCTTCCATTGGGCCCTCGAGGACCTC
>ONUE01000154.1 GCA_900320975.1 uncultured Bacteroidales bacterium
GATGGTGATAGCCGTAGTGTATTACGCAAAACTGGCAGACATCGCGCCAGAGGTGAACCGCAGCCGGACGGTGTATGTCAAGGGAATGGCCAAGCGGGCTGTGAACGACACGCTCAAGTGGGAGCAAGCGAGTTACACAGCAACCCAGGTGAAGGAGTGGCTCTATACGCTGAAAAGCGCCGAGGTGGTCAGCGCCACCGTCAACGGCAGCCGCTACTCGAGCGACAGGCAATACCTGAAGTGCGACAACCACAAGCTGGTGCCTGTCGTGACGCGCATGGTCGATGCCAACTTCTTCAAGGTCTATCAGTTCCGCTTTGTCTATGGCCGACCTTTTACGCAGGAGGAGTGCCTGAACGACAATTACTACAAGGCGCACGCTGCCGTGCCCGCCGTCATCAGTCGCGACATTGCCGAACAGGCTTTTGGTAAGGATGTTGACCCTGTGGGAAAGACGCTCAACTACGGTTACATCATCCGCATCGTGGGCGTGATAGAACCCACGTCGTCCATCATGGAAGAGAGCTTCGGCCAGCTGTTCTTAGCCCTTGATCAAGAAGCCGAACGCGTAATTGTCGTATTGAAGGAAGGCTGCACCGTAAAAGACTTGGAAAAGGAACTTGCAGAGATAGCCCGCAAGCGTAGCGTCAGTGACAAGGAGTATGATTACTCCGAGCAGCGTCTTCAAGTCGCTCTTCCCCAAAGTGTTTGTCCTGCTGTTAGTGCCTGCGCTCAACCTGAGCGGACTGGTGGCGGCCCGCATGCGACGCCGGGTGGCCGAGATGGGTGTACGCAAGGCTTTCGGTGCCAAGCGATGGACGCTGCTCACGCAGGTCATCGCTGAGAACCTGGTGCTCACACTCTGTGGTGGCTTCGTGGGACTGGTCATAACATGGCTGCTGCTCTATGTGTTCCGTTCGTGGCTGTTCTTCGCCGTGGGCAATACCGCCTTCACATTGCCCGAGCCGACGGTGGACGGCTGCTGTTCTCGCCCCTCATCTTCGTCATCGGCTTGGCCGTGTGCATCGTGCTCAACCTGATGGCAGCGCTTATTCCGGCGTGGATCAGCCTCCGTAACCCTATTGTTGAATCAATGAACGAGAAGAAATAATCATGAGAAAGATACTGAACAACCTCTGGAGCCAGCGCACGAACAACGTGTGGCTCTTCCTCGAACTCATTGTCGTCTGCTTCGTGGCCTGGACACAGCTCGACCCTATCATCGTGCGGCTCTATTACCGCAGTCTGCCCTCGGGCATCGACGGCGAAAGAATGGTAGTGGCCAACATCCAGTCTACCAAGCCATACGAGTTGGCGGACGAGAGTATGACACAGGAGGAACGCGATAATCAATACATGAAAGGGGAAGCGCAATACGTGGATGAAGCCAACGTCATCAAGCGCCAGCTGCTGGCCATCGACGGTGTGGAGCAGGCGAGCATTGCCGACCCCGCGATGGGATTGTATGCACGCACCGACCTGTTTGGAGGCAGCGGCTATGCCAGTATGCTACGCTATGCTTGGCAGAACGACACGGTTCTTGCATACGACATCTGCTACTCAAAGGACGAACACTTTTTTGAGACCTACGGCATCCAGCCGATAGCGGGCTGCAAAACATCGAAAGAACTGTCGGACATCGGACGCGGGTGGATTGTCAGCCAGTCTCTGGCCGAGCATTTCTTCGGTTCTGTAGAGGCCGCCATTAACAAGGAACTGAAAGCCGCCAGTTTCGTGGGTATTGATTGGGGCCAACCCATCGTTGCTGTAGTGAACGACGTCCACGTCTCAGAGAAAGACTATAACACCTGGGCGGTTTACAGTAATAACGGCACCATTCGTGATGGTGTCTCGCAGAACCTCGTCGTCCTCCGCCTGAAACCTGGCATCAACCCGCGTCGCTTTGCCGAGGAGCAGAACCTGAACCCCTGGAATTACGCCAGCGACCACTACGCCGTGGCCTCCTTCACGGCCTACGACGACATCGGCTCCGCGAGGAATCAGTTCGCCGCACCCTCCCTGTCCTACGACTTCAACCTCCAGATAGCCACCGCCCTGTTCTTCCTCGTCAATCTGTGCCTCGGCGTCATCGGCACCTTCTGGATGCAGACCAAGCGGCGCACGGAGGAGTCGGGCATCATGCGGGCCTTCGGCGCCACCAAGCGGCGCGTCATGCTGATGTTCCTTGCCGAGGGCTGGGTGATGGCCACCGTCAGCATGTTCATCTCCTGTGTGCTCTACCTCAACTACGTGAAGCTGGGCCTCGGCGAACTGTGCATCAGCCCCCACCAGCCCGGCACGCAGCCCGACCCCACATGGGTGGCCGATAAGCCGCTGCACTTCCTCATCATTTCTGCCATCGTGTACATCATTATACTGTGTACCGTCCTCATCGGCACTACCATCCCCGCTGTGAAGATAGTCCGCGCAAGGATTACCGAGGCGCTAAGGGAGGAGTAGGATACGAAACAACAAATCATTAACATAAAAACAAAAGAACAATGGAAACAGTAATCAAACTGAATGGGATCAACAAGATCTACCGTACCGACGAAGTGGAGACACAGGCGTTGGAGAATGTGAGCAAGTCGACGCTGCTCAACATCATGGGTCTGCTCGACGAGCCGACGAGCGGCGAGATTGAACTCTGTGGGACAAAGATAGACCCGAAGCTCTCGGACAACCGCCTGGCCGAACTGCGCAACAAGACGTTGGGTTTCGTCTTCCAGAGCTTCCACCTCATCCCCACGCTCAACGTCATCGATAACGTGCAGCTGCCGCTCATCTACCGAGGCGTGCGCAGCAGCGAGCGCCAGCGGCTGGCCAAGGAGGTCATCGAGCGCGTCGGCCTCTCCCACCGCATGAAGCACCGCCCTACGCAGCTCTCCGGCGGACAGTGCCAGCGCGTGGCCATCGCCCGCGCCATCATCGGCAACCCCGAAATCCTGCTGGCCGACGAGCCGACGGGTAACCTCGACTCGAAGATGGGTGCAGAGATTATGGAACTGCTGCACCGCCTGAACCGCGAGGACGGCCGCACCATCGTCATGGTGACCCACAACGAGCAGCAGGCCGCCCAGACCGACCGCATCATCAAG
>ONUE01000141.1 GCA_900320975.1 uncultured Bacteroidales bacterium
GACCCACAACGAGCAGCAGGCCGCCCAGACCGACCGCATCATCAAGTTCCTCGACGGACGGCAGATTATGTGAAACAACGAATTACGCGAATTTCACGAATTTATTTTGACCACAGATTAAACGGATTACACGGATGATTAAGATCATACGACATGCCTTTGCGCTCATCCGCGAAGACAAGCTATTCTCCACCATTTACGTCGCGGGCACGGCGGTGGCCATCGCCTCGGCCATGGTCATTGCCATCGTGTTCAACATGATGCTGGGTGACATCCCGCCGGAGGTGAACCGCTCGCGCACGCTCTACGTCCACGGCCGATTCCTTCCTGTTGGATGGACTGGCGACATGCCCTATCATCAGGGGCACTCGTCGGTAGCACTCGACTCGTGCTACCGACGTATGAAGTGCGTCGAGGCGGCCGCGGGCGTCATTCCCGCCATGCAGAACCGCTACACCATCGCCGGATTCGGTACGACCGACCGCCAAGGCACTGAGCAAAGCTCCGTCTCGGCCATTGCCACCGACCCCGACTTCTATCGCCTCTACGAACTGACGTTCCTCAGCGGGCGCCCGTTCTCGGAGAAGGAGTTTCGCGACGGCGAGCGGGTGTGCGTGGTGACCGACAAGGTGGCAGCGAAGACCGGCGGCGGCTCTACGGTAGACATCAACGGTAAGGCCTTCCGCGTCGTGGGCGTAGTCAAGGCGGTGAGTGCGTTTCTCGAAGAGGCCACAGCCGATGTCTATATGCCCTACACGGTCGAAGGGATGGGCCTTTACCCCAACAACCATAATCCCTTTCGCATTGCCGAGCGCTACGTGGACGTGACTTACGATGGTAACCTCAACGTCCGCATCCTGCTCCGCGAAGGCTTTACCCTGAAGGACTTTGACGCCGAGCTGGAGCCGCTGCGCCAGCAATACAGCGCCGTCATCAGTTCGCAGTTGGGCGAGAAAGTGGAGTGGGCGGTGAATGCACGGACGCACTTCTTCCACATGATCAACTTCTTCAGGCCTGACAGAGCCGAGGACCAAGGGTTGGCATTGGAGGCCATGAACCTGATGCCGCCCGCCATCCTCATGTTGCTGTTCCTCTTCCTGCCCGCCATCAACCTGAGCGGCCTGGTCAGCAACCGCATGGAGGCCCGCCGCGCCGAGATGGGCATCCGCAAGGCCTTCGGCGCCAAACGGCGCACGCTTTTGGGCGAGGTCGTCAACGAAAACCTCGTGCTGACGCTCCTCGGCGGCATTGTCGGCTGGATATTGTCCGCCCTCTTCGTAGCCGCCATCAGCGACAACAAGATTTTCCTGCAGATGTTCGTCTCACGCGACCAGAACGTGGTGGACACGGGCATGCAGTTCCAGATGTTCTTCACCCCGACGCTCTTCCTCATCGTGTTCGTCTGCTGCGTGTTGCTCAACCTCATGGCCGCACTTATCCCCGCGTGGCACTCGCTCCGCAAGCCCATCGTAGAATCCCTCAACCAGAAAAGATAACGCCCCATGATACTCAAGAATTTTTGGGCGCACCGCCGCCAGAACGGCTTCGTGTTCGCCGAGATAGCTCTCATCGCAGTCCTCAGTTTCTACCTGATTGACAACATCACCGTTTGGACATATAGCAACTACTTCTGCCATGCCTACGGCGAGTTTGAGAAGGAGCATCTGCTCGTGGGAAAGACGGGTAGAACAACGCCGCTCACCGACGAGGACGCCACAACCGAGACCGAAGCATACGCCGACACTGCACGACTGAAACCCTTCGAGCGCGAAGCCCTCAAAGTTATGTCGAGCCTTTATGCTTTCCGCGACGAGGTTCGCGCCCTGCCCGAGGTGCAGTCGGTCTGCCTCACCCACCATTTCGTTGGCGACGGACAGGGCCAATGGAACTATCACGCCGTGGCTTCCGAGGCCGACACTACCAAGACCTGCTCTGCCTACACCGAACTCTTTACCCTGAACCAGTCCTACTTCGAGACGCTGGGCATGACAGCCGTCGAGGGCAGTCCGACCGTTGAAACGCTGTCGGCCGAGTGTCCTCATGACGGCGTCGTCATCACCCGCAGCCTTGCCATTCAACTCTTCGGCACCGCCGAGGCCGTCGGTCGTCGTATGGTGGAAATAGAGTACAAACCCGGCCCCGACAGCAGGGATGTGGAGTCCGTGTCGCACCACACCGTCTTTGGCGTAGTAGAGGACGTGAAGCCCGCGCCCCACGAGCGTCACTATTACGTTGCCTTCTTCCCCGTTGCGAGCTTCGCTGACAATACGCCTCGGATGCTTATCCGACTGAAGCCGGAGGCCGATGCCGGTGAGTTCATAGCAAAATGTGCAGGGGCAGGCCCTGTGCCAGCCCGTGCCACTAACGGAACGTATATCTTGGCTTGGCTTCACACCTACAACGAATTTCAGGCAAGTAACGATTACCTATCAGACCAATATATCATCATCACGCTACTCGGCACCCTTGGTCTGCTCTTTGCGCTGAACGTCGTGCTCGGCACGCTCGGCACCTTCTGGCTACAGATCCGCAAGCGCACCGAGGACATTGGCATCATGCGCAGCTTCGGAGCCAAGCGCCGCCAC
>ONUE01000136.1 GCA_900320975.1 uncultured Bacteroidales bacterium
TTTTATTGACGTTTGTCGAGGCTATTCTGGCTTCTATTTTCAATGTGCAAAGTTACGAAGAAAATCCGAAACCACAAAACATTTCTTAAAAAAACTAAAAAAAATATCAACAAGGCTCCCCTCGGGCTAATCCAAAAAACATTCGCATCGCTGATTCCAGGCTCTGAGAACCTCGCGCAACAGGCTTAACAATAGTGCCCTAACATTTCATCTCTTACATTACTCTTTATGCTCTCCTTATTTAAACATTAAATAAATTTACAAATGTAAGTAATAATAAATAGAAATATACGTTATACACTGTAGATATATAAATTCAAACACTGATTTAAGACCTGGTATTATGGCAATTACAGTAAATGGGCAGTTGATGGGGCTCAATGGCCGCGTGGGGGCTCTGGTGACCTACCAATGGCGCGGGAAATGGGTGACGCGGACCTTTTCCTCATGTCCGAAGAACCCGCGCACGGAGAAGCAGCAAGGGCACCGCATGCTCTTCAAGCAGGAGGTGCAGCTGGCAGGCAAGATGAACTGGGTGCTGCGCACGACGATGGACACTGTGTCGGCAGAGCACGGCATGACACCATGCAACTACTTCATAAAGAGAAACCAAGAGGCGTTCAGCTGTGCTGACACGAAGCTCGTCGTGGACTGGGCGCGGCTGGTGCTCAGCGAGGGGCCGGTGGCGCCGGTGGCCTTCGACGCCCCCGTGGTGACAGAGGGGACGACGCTAAGCATGACCTTTGAGCAGAACCCGCTACACAGGTCCAGCTACAGCTACGACCGCGTATATGTCTACATATATTGCCCTGAGCTAAAGGCAGGTATCCTTACGGCGCCCGTCTACCGCCGCGATAGGCGGATATCGGTGGTGCTGCCGGAATCGTTTGCCGGCCAAGAGGTGCAGCTGTGGGGTATGGTGCAGGATGATGCCGGCCGATGGTCGAACACGATATACATAGGTTACGGCCCTGTGGAGGACACTCCGGAAGCCGTTGCCGATGCACAGCTTGAAGCCGACGAAACAGCTGGGGAACAAGCCAATGCAGCTGGCAGAAAGGCTGAGAACCAGAAGAAAGACGCAACGAAAAAAGCCTCCTTGCGGGAGGCTCCTGGGTGGTCTGTGGGAGATTCGAACTCTCGACCTCTTCCGTGTGAAGGAAGCGCTCTGAACCAACTGAGCTAACAGACCCTGGCAAATTGAAAATTGAGAATTGAGAATTGTAAATTTCAAACTCGCATTTCAGCTTCTTAACTCTCAAAAGCGGGTGCAAAAGTACAAAGTTTTTTGGAACTGACAAAATTTTTCTTTCTATGGGGAAAAGAAAACTGGGATTGACGCGCTCACAATGGATTGGTATCATCTGGGTATCAGTGTCATTGACACTCATCATGGCGATTGGATTTTTTTCGTCGGCCCGCACCGAGACGCCGGACGGAAACGACACCACAGAGGTGCGCTATAACAAAAAAACGACCAACTACAGAGACTCTTCATACCGCAATTACAGTAACCGCCGCCATAACAGAAACATACGCAGAAAACAGGCCAACGCCTACCCTCCTTACGACAGCACTATGTACAGCACGGGGCCGGCCCCTGTGCGGCGCCAACCGCTTGTCGTCGAGCTCAACAGTGCCGACACCCTCACCCTGCAGCTGCTGAATGGTATCGGGCCTGCCTATGCCCGCCGCATAGTGCGCTACCGCGACCGCATAGGAGGCTTTACCAGCACAGCGCAACTCCTTGACGTATACGGCTTCACGCCAGAGTTGCTCGACCACATATCCCCTTACCTGACGCTCGACACCACGAACATACGCCTCATCGACATCAACACCATAGAGCTCAAGCAACTCATCAAGCACCCCTATATCGAATACTACCAAGCGCGCGACATCATCAAGCTACGAGGCCGAGGCGTGGTGTTCCGCAATGCCGACGACCTGCGTGCCGTCCCGTCAATGTCCGACAGTACGCTTGAGCGACTGCTGCCATACATATCCTTCGACGGCAGCCCGAAGCAAGCAGAAAGCAGCCCGACGGCACAATAATAATCCCCTCCAGACGTTATACCCACCAAACGACAACCACCATGCTCACCTCAACGCCCTCCTGGGCTGCCGTCATGACCCGTTCCGGTGCCGAAGCCACCGTCGCCAAGCGATTCGCCGAGGCGGAGCCGCCCATAGAGTGCTACCTGCCGTTGCTCGCCACGCGCGACCGTCGCTGCAAGAAAGACGACATGCCGGAGAAGCCCATGTTCCCCTGCTACCTCTTCGTACACATCAACAACAAGCAGGTATACCAGACGCGTACCACGAGAGGTGTCATAGCCATCGTCAGCAGCAACCACAGCATTATCCAAGTCCCGGACAGAGAGATAGAGGCCATCCGGCGCTTCGAAGCGTCGCAGCGCAAGATACACATCCACGAGACTGGCAAGCTGGTCAAGGGTGCGGAAGTCACCTTACTGAGCGGCGAATTCGCCGGTATGCCGGGACGGCTGATAAGAGACTGCAAAGACGGCAACTTCAGCGTCCAGATTACGGCGCTCAATATGTCGTTTGTGCTCAAGGTAACGAGAAGCGAGCTGAGGGCATCGGATGGCGAAACGACCGAAACACAGTCAAGCTAATAATATAGCAATCAAGCAATTCCTAAAATCACCAATAATGGCTATTGTGGGGTCTTGGAAAGGGTTGTACTTTTGCACCCAGAAAATGACGGTACAATAATCTTGAGCCCATTTTTGTTTTAGGATTAATAGCATAGAGGCTGCCAGAATCAGCAGCCTCTTTGTTTTTCCACTACATACAGGCGGCAGACGCCGAAAGTTAGCCGCCGATGGCGGCAATTGAGAATTGAGAATTGAGAATTGAGAATTGAGGATT
>ONUE01000145.1 GCA_900320975.1 uncultured Bacteroidales bacterium
TACCATCTCCGCCACTGAGGAGGCTGTCAGCCGTCTGGCCGAAGTGGGTTACGATCCCGCAATGGGTGCCCGTCCCGTGAAGCGCGTCATCCAGCGCGAAATCCTCAACGAGATGAGCCGCCAGCTACTGGAGGGCAAAATCCACTCCAACGAGACCATCATCATCGACGTCATCGACGGCCAGTTCGTGTTCTACAATCCAAAAGACAAGTAATCTTCTGGGTTACTTCAAAAAAAGTGCGTATATTTGCAAATGCGAATATACGCATTTTTCGTTTTTATACAATTGACATACAGATGAAAAGAGGATTCGGTAGCGACAACCATTCGGGCATCAGCCCCGAGGTGATAGAGGCCATTGCAAAGGCCAATAGCGAGCATGCACTTGCATACGGCGACGATGAATATACCAAGCGTCTTGAGGAACTCTTCAAGGAGACCTTCGGCGAACAGGCTCGTGTATATCTGGTGTTCAACGGCACCGGTGCCAATGTGCTGTGCATCGATGCAATGTGCCGTTCTCACGAGGCTGTAGTGTGCGCCGAAACGGCCCATATCAACGTCGACGAATGCGGTGCGCCGCAGAGGGTGGTGGGTTGCCGCCTCTTGACGGTAGACACCCCCGACGGCAAGCTGACACCCGACTTGGTGAAGACTCGTCTGCACGGATTCGGCTTCGAGCACCATTCGCAGCCTAAAGCCATCAGCATCAGTCAACCTACGGAACTCGGCACTCTCTACACCCTCGACGAGATAAAGGCGCTAGCCGATTTGGCTCATTCATATAATATGTACTTGCATGTCGACGGTGCGCGGTTGGCCAATGCCGCCGTTGCCCTCGGCTGCACCTTCAAGGAGATGACCACCGACCTCGGTGTCGACGCCCTCAGCTTCGGCGGCACCAAGAACGGTCTGCTGATGGGGGAGAGCTGCGTGCTGCTCAACCCGACGCTCGATGTTGACATGAAGTACCGCCGCAAGCAGATGACCCAACTCTGCAGCAAGATGCGCTTCATGGCCGCACAGTTTATCTGCTACCTCGAGAGCGGCATCTGGCGCCGCAACGCCGAACACAGCAACCGTATGGCGCAGCTGCTCCACTCTCAACTCTTAACTCTCAACTCTCAACTTAAAGTGATGTACCCCGTGCAGGTCAACAGTGTCTTCGTGCAGTTGCCCACGGAGGTCTGGCACCGCCTGCAGGAGCGCTACTTCTTCTATGATTGGGACGAGGCCAACGATGTGGTGCGCTGGATGTGCTCGTTCGACACAACAGAAGAGGACATCCACGCCTTCGTGTATGCCCTCAAGGAGGAATTGTCACGCTGACAATTATTCGTCTTTAAATCCGGCGGCGATGCGGGCGCGCTTGCGCTCGATCTCGTCGAGGATAATCTTGCGGATGCGGAGGTTGCTGGGGGTGATCTCGAGGTATTCGTCCTCGCGGATGTATTCCATGGCCTCCTCGAGGCTCATCTTGATGGCGGGAGCGCAGGTGCTCTTGTCGTCGGCGCTTTTGGAACGCATATTGGTGAGGTTCTTGGCTGTCACCACGTTGATAACGATGTCGTTACCCGGGCGCAGGCTTTCGCCTATCACTTCGCCGGCATACACCATGTCGCCAGGCTCGATGAAGAAGGGGCCGCGGTCCTGCAACTTGCTGATGCTGTAGGCTGTTGCCTCGCCGGTCTCCTTGGCGATGAGGGCGCCGTACTTGTGGTCGTCCATATCTCCCTTCCAGGGTTGGAACTCGAGGAAGCGGTGGGCGATGATGGCCTCGCCGTTGGTGGCGGTGAGCAGCGTGTTGCGCAGGCCGATGATACCGCGCGAGGGGATGGTGAAGTCGAGCTGCACACGGTCGCCCTTGGTGTCTATGGTGCCCACCTCGCCCTTGCGGCGGGTGACGACATCGATGACTTTGCTGCTGAACTCCTCGGGTACCAGCACGGTGAGCTGCTCCACGGGTTCGCATTTCTGACCGTCTATCTCTCTGATAATCACCTTCGGCTGGCCAACCTGCAGCTCGTAGCCCTCGCGGCGCATGGTCTCAATCAGCACGCTCAGGTGCATGATGCCGCGTCCGTAGACGAGCAGCGAGTCGGGCGAGCCGGTCTCCTCGATGCGCATGGCGAGGTTCTTCTCCAGCTCGGCGAAGAGGCGGTCGCGCAAGTGGCGGCTTGTGACGTACTTGCCCTCCTTGCCGAAGAAGGGCGAGGTATTGATAGTGAAGAGCATAGACATCGTGGGCTCGTCCACCTTGATGGGGGGCAGAGCCTCGGGTTTCTCTATATCACAGATGGTGTCGCCAATCTCGAAG
>ONUE01000135.1 GCA_900320975.1 uncultured Bacteroidales bacterium
GTCCTTGGGCGAGCAGCTGCCGCTGAAGCCCTGGGTGGTGCCGCCGATGTAGGGGCTGATGCTGAGGTTCATGCCTTTGAGCTTCTTGCTGAGCTGGGTCGAGCTGAAGTCGGCGATACCGCCTTCGTCGATGAAGCTGTCGGCATTCTCGGCCTGGTAGCAGTCCTCGTCGCTGTAGAGCGAGGTGCCGCCGAAGGAGTAGGAGGCAATCTGTATCTCGTCGGCCTTCAGTTCGGTCTTCTTGACGACGAAGCGCACGCCATTGGGGCAGGTGTACTCGGTGTAGCCCATGGTGCTGTTGCTGGCGGTCTGGATGGGGGTGACGTCGGCGACGGTCTCGTTGAAGATGGGGGCGTCGTTGAAGTTGTCAACCCAAGGCTCGGTGGTGATGTTCTTGGCGTTCTTGATGATGTCGATGGCTTCCTTCTCGGTGGGGACCTTCAGGCCTTCCTTCTCGGGAGCGGTGCAGTAGAATATCATGTTCTCGTCGGTGATCCAGGTCTTGACCATAGCGTTGCACTCCTCGAGGGTGATCTCGGGCATGAACTCCTTGGCGTATTTCCACTCCTGACGGATGCCCGGGCAGGGGTCGTTCTCAAGATAGTGGTTGGTGTACTCGTCGGCGAGGCTGTTGGTCTGGGTCTTGTTCTCCTCTTTGGCGAGCTTGGTGTAGGTGCTGAGGAGGTCTTCTTTCTGGCGGTCGAGCTCGGCCTGCAGGAAGCCGTGGTCGTCAATCTGTTTCATGACCTTGAGCAGCAGCTCGGCGGTCTCGTTGATGCGGTTCTCCTTGGGGGCAGCGCTGACGGCGAAGACGTCGATCTCGCGGCCGAGGAAGCCGCTGTAGCCGCCACCGGCATACATCATGGGGGCGGTGGGCTTCTGGCAGATCTCGCTGAAGCGCTCGTTGATCATCATGCCGATAAGGTTGCGCACGAGCATGGTGCGGTAGGCGCCGACGGTGCCGTTGACACCCTTCTGGTGCTTCCAGTAGAGGGCGAGGCTGGTGCTGGTGGCCTCCTTGTCGGTGGCGATGCAGATGAGAGGCTCAACATTGTTGGGGATGGCGTAGCTCTGGCGGGCCAGCTTCTCCTTGCCGAGGAACTGGTGGCTGCTGAAGACGTCTTTCACTTTCTGCTCCATAGCGGCGGCACCCTTCTTGCCGGCATACTCGTAGTCGTCCATGTCACCAACGATGACGATGGCCTGCAGGTCGGGACGGTACCAGTCGTTGAAGAAGTCAACGATGCTCTGGCGCTTGAAGTTCATGATGACCTCTTCCTTGCCGATGGGCAGACGCTCGGCATAGAGCGAGCCCTTGAGCATGATGGGCCAGGTCTTCTTGCGGAGACGGTCGCCGTGGCCGACGCCACCGCGCCACTCCTCGTGGATGACGCCGCGCTCTTCCTCAATCTCCTTCTCGTCGAAGAGGATGTTGCCGGCCCAGCCGTCGAGGATCTCGATACCCATCTTCACCATCTCGGGGTCTTCGGTGGGCATGTTGACATAGTAGACAGTCTGGTCGAAGCTGGTGTAGGCGTTGATGTCGCGACCGAACTCCACACCGTGCTTCTGCAGCTTGTCAATCATCTCGTTGTGGGGGTAACCCTTGATGCCGTTGAAGGCCATGTGCTCGCAGAAGTGAGCCAGACCCTGCTGGTCGTCGCGCTCCATGATGGAACCGGCGTTGGTGACCAGACGGAACTGGATCATCTTCTCCGGCTTCTTGTTGTTGCGCACATAGTAGGTGAAACCGTTGTCGAGCTTACCGTAGCGGATTTTCTTGTCCAGGGGCACCTGGGCGCTCAGGTCGCTCTTCTTCTCCTTCGCGGTACCCTGGCCGGGCAGCTGGGCGAAGGCGCTGCCGCTGAATACAAACATCAGCAGCATTGCGAATAACATTGTTTTTTTCATTTTGTTGTTTGTTTAAGATGTTGTTTTATTGATTGTATTTTCGTTATATCGTTATTCCGTTTTTGTTGTCCGGACGGAACTCCAGCAGGTCGGCGGGCTGGCAGTCGAGTATCTTGCACAGGCGCTCCAGTGTGCTGAAACGCACTGCCTTGGCCTTGCCGGTCTTGAATATCGACAGGTTGGCCGGCGTGATATCGACTTTCTCCGCCAGTTCGCCAAGCGATATCTTGCGCTTGGCCATCATCATATCCAAATTAACAACAATCATACCTTAATCCTTAACCTTTAATCATTCAAATATTATCTGTCAGATTGTCAGCTCCTGCTCCTCTTGTATTTCACGGCCTATCTTGAACACTTCGGCCATGAAGATTATCGTCAGTCCAAACAGTATGCGGGTCAAATGTATCGACACTTTCGCTGCCGGCACCCACAGGGTGTCTTGCAGCAGGCTCAGCGCCAGCGTGCGCTCGATGTAGGTGCTGATATCCATGCCCAGCGCCATGAGTATCATCAGCACGCCCACCCAGGTGAGCCATGTGATGTTCTTCTTCGGGAAGACCTTCCCGCGGCGTACATTTATATAGAATGAGATGAGCGCCATGACCACCAGCACGGTCATAGCCAGTCCGGCCAGCACGCAGAACACCTGCAGCCATTCGCACCAGAGGGCTTTGCTTGAGGACACGGCTTCGATGTTGTCCGAAGAGAAGCCTATGTCGAAGCGGTTCACTTTGGCTGTGGCCGAAAGCCCTTCGGGAAGCCCTTCGACGGGGAAGTCCATACGGTAGAGCTGCTGAGAGCTCTGCAGGTCGGTGATAAGCATCCCGTAGTTGCCTTTGTTTTCACCCGTACCGACCAGCTCCAAGGGCTCTGCGTCGGAAAAAACATTGAGGAAAAACAATCCAATGCATGCTACTACCACGCCCATGAAAAAGGCGTAAAGTATTCTCATACGGGTTATTGCGCTTTTCTTTGCCATGTTTTATATATACAAGAAAAAAAGTATGAAAAACGAAAAAAAATTATCGTTTTGCAATAAATGTTGGTTGCAATATATACTTATTGCATATTGTTATTTAGATAGGCGTGATACATTACATACGGTAAGGATATGTCGTGCGCGATATTTGTTAAAAATGTATAAATCTTCACCATAGGAGGCTACGGATTGAAAAATGGTTGTATATTTGCATCGTGAACGATATAAATCATCAACCATTTAAAGCATTAAAAACATGGCAACTATCTATGATTACAAGGCGATAGCCAGTAACGGAAAAGAGATCAACTTCAAGGATTATGAGGGCAAAGTGCTGCTTATCGTCAACACTGCCAGCAAGTGCGGCTTCACACCCCAGTTCGACGGACTTGAGGCTCTCAATGAGAAGTACCGCGACCGCGGTCTCGTCATCATCGGCTTCCCCTGCAACCAGTTCAAGGAGCAGGACCCCGGCAGCGACGGCGAGATACAGGAGTTCTGCCGCGTGAACTATGGCGTCACCTTCCAGATTATG
>ONUE01000133.1 GCA_900320975.1 uncultured Bacteroidales bacterium
TATCTCCTCCACCGTGATGGCAACCATGGCCGCCATGGGTGTCGCCGCCGAGGCAAAGCCTGTGAGCATCGCCGAGGAGGAGCCCGTCAGTGAGCAGCCCGAGCCCATGGCGGCAGAGCCGGAGCCCGAACCGGAGCCGGAACCCGAGCCTGTGATGTCCGAACCGGAACCGGAACCCGAGCCCGAGGTGGTTGAACCTGAGCCCAAGGTGGAAGAGGTGAGCATGGCAGGCTTCGAGGTCGAGGGCGGTCTGATGTTCGACGAGGTCGTCGTGGAGCCTGCGCCGGAACCCGAGCCTGAGTCCGAGGTGGAGCCCGTCGCCCCCGAGCCTGAGCCCGAACCAGAACCTGTTGCCCCCGAACCCGAGCCCGTGGTTGTGGAGCCCGAACCCGAGCCTGAGCCGTGCAGGAGCAGCCCGTCACGCGCACACTGGGTGAGAGCCTCGGTGGCCATGCGGCAGCGGAGTCGAGCTTCGAGCGCACCGTGAGCCGCAAGGTCGACGACCTGCGCACGGTGATCAACATCAACGACAAGTTTAGCTTCATGTCCGAGCTTTTCCGCAACAACATGCGTGCCTACAACGACTTCATCATGTACCTCAACACGCTGACCTCGCGCGACGAGGCCCTGGCACATGTGAAGCAGGTGGCCGAGCAGTACAAGTGGGACGAGAACTCGCTTGCCGTAAAGGCCTTCTACAAGGTGTTCGACATGAAGTTTTGAAAGTGTTAATGCGATAATGAGATAGTTTCTATGGGTAAAGCGATATTGTTTTCGGCACCGTCGGGCTGTGGCAAGACCACCATCATACGCGAGTTGATGCGCTGGTTCGACTGCTTCGACTTCAGCATCTCGGCCACCTCGCGCGCGCCCCGCGGCACCGAGCAGAACGGCAAGGACTACTACTTCCTCACGCACGAGGAGTTCAAGCGCCGCGTAGATGCGGGCGACTTCCTGGAGTGGGAGGAGGTCTATCAGGGCACCTGCTACGGCACCCTTAAGAGCGAGATAGACCGCATCTGGGCCGCCGGCCGTGTGATAGTGTTCGACGTGGACGTCAACGGCGGTAGCAACATCAAGCGCTACTTCGGCGACGACGCCCTGTCGGTCTTCGTGATGCCGCCGAGCCTCGAGGTGCTCGAGCAGCGCCTGCGCAGCCGCGGCACCGACAGCGAGGAGGCCATCACCAAGCGCCTCGCCCGTAGCGCCGAGGAGCTCAAGCGTGCCCCCCAGTTTGACGTAACGATAGTGAACGACGACCTTTCGCGTGCCGTGGAAGAGGCCCGCAGGGTCATAGAAAAGTTCCTCAATGAATAAGCTGCTGCAAATACTCAAACGCTACGACTATGTGGTAACCTTCGTGGTGCTGGTGGTGCTGTCGCTGGTGCTCATGTCGCGTAGCTCCTACTACCAGAGCTCGCGCCTCGTGGCCATGGGCAACAGCATCGCGGGCGACTGGTACCGTGGCGTGAACAACATAGGCAGTTACTTCGGCCTCAAGGCCGAGAACGACCGTCTGGCTGCCGAGAACGCCGCCCTGCGCGCCCAGCTCGCCGAGAGCTACATCAGCTACACCGACAGTGTCTTCACCGTCAACGACACCGTGTACAAACAGCGCTACACCTACACCGAGGCGAAGGTGCTGAAGAACTCATGGACGCAGCAGAACAACTACATCATGATAAACAAGGGCTCAGACCACGGCGTGGAGCCTGACATGGCCGTCATCTCGCCACAGGGTATCGTGGGTATCGTCGTCGCCACTTCGCGCAACTTCGCCACCGTCATGCCGGTGCTCCACAGCGACAGCCGCAACAGCGTCAAGGTGCGCCGCACCGGCGTCAGCGGCTCGCTCGTGTGGGACGGCCTGAACTACGAGTATGCGCAGATTGTCGACATAACCACGGCCTACCAGATCAACGAGGGTGACACCATCGTCACCTCGGGCCAGGCCAACGACTTCCCCGAGGGCATCCCCGTGGGCTACGTGCAGAGCGCCGAGGCCAACCAGGGCACGGGCTTCTACAAGGTGCGCCTGAGGCTGGCCACCGACTTCAACAAGTTGGACCATGTGTATATTATTGACAACCGCTTCCGCGAGGAGCAGCAAAAACTGATGAAAGGACTGGAAAGCCTATGAACAATATGATTTGGCGTATAGTGGGGCGTTTCCTGCTCCTCATGGCAATCCAGCTGCTGGTGCTCAACTATGTGTACCTTGGCGGCTATGTGATGCCGATGCTTTATGTGCTCTTTATCCTCATGCTGCCCACCGGCATGAAGCGCATACCGCTGCTGCTGATAGCTTTCGGCACAGGCCTCCTCATGGATATCATGAGCAACGCACTGGGCTTCCACGCCCTGGCTTGCACCGTGGTGGCCATGCTGCGCATCTGGTTCGCCGACAGCATCCTCACGCGCAACGAGCCGGTGACCATCAACACCCCCAGTGTCTTCAGCGTCACTCCGCAATACTTCATCACCTACCTCATGCTGATGCTCGCGGCTTTCTATCTGGTGTTCTACACCGCCGAGCTCTTCGGCTTCCGCGGCTTCGGCGGCGTACTGCTGGCGACTATCTGCAGCACCTTGGTGACAACGCTACTCGTCGTACTCTATCAGCTGGTGTTCCTCAAAAAGAAGGAGGAGTCATGAGACGCTTGAGGCTTATCGCGGTGCTCCTGATAGCTGCCTGCGCGTTGCCGGTGGCGAAAGCGCAGATGGCCATAGGCACATGGCGCGACTGCCTGGACAACACTATCGTCTATAAGCTTCAGTCTGCCGACAAATACATCTTCGCCGCCTCGCGCGGTGGCCTCTACCGCTATAATATCGACACCCGGGAGGCTGTCGTCTACAGCAAGTCGGAAGGTCTCTCCGATGTGGGCGTAAAGGATATAGCCTTCGACGACGCCACACGCAGCCTGCTGGTGGCGTACAACAACTCCAATCTCGACATACTGCGTGACGGCATTGTCTACAATATTGCCGACATCATGCGCAGCGACATAGCCGCCGACAAGAGCATCAACAGCATACGCTTCAGCAACGGCTATGCCTGGCTCTCTACGGCCTTTGGCGTCGTCGTTGTCGACCTGCTGCGCCATGAGGTCAGCGAGACCTACTTCCTCGGTGCCGGTGGCACGAGCATAGCGGTCTACGACCTCGCCTTCACCTCCGACAGCATCTATGCCGCCACCGCTGACGGCCTCAAGCGTGTAGCCCTCTCCGAGCCTCACCT
>ONUE01000132.1 GCA_900320975.1 uncultured Bacteroidales bacterium
TAAAGAAAACGAAATGTATCAAGAACGACTGAAAATAGACTGGTGGACGGTGGGGCTGTGGTGCTTCCTGGTGATCTTCGGGTGGCTCAACATCTACGCTGCCACCTACAACGGGGATCATGCCGGGGTGTTCGACATGACGACCTTCCACGGCAAGCAGCTGCTGTGGATCGCCGGTGCGGCGCTGATAGCCTTGGTGGTGATGTTCACCGAGCCGCGCGTCTTCTCCAATACGGCATATATCATCTATGGCGTCGTGCTGGCGCTGCTGGTGGTGACGCTCTTCATCGCCGTCACCTCGCACGGCGGCAAGTCGTGGATAGACCTGGGCTTCTTCCGACTACAGCCGTCGGAGTTCGCCAAGTTCGCAACGGCTCTGGCACTGGCCAAATACATGAGCGCCATCGACGTGAAGTGGTCGGATATGCACACCAAGGTGGTGTCGCTGTTCATCATTGTTGTGCCCATGGGGCTGGTGTTCCTGCAGCACGACACGGGCTCGGCGCTGGTGTTCCTGGCTTTTGTGCTGCCGCTCTACCGCGAGGGACTCTCCGGCGCAATACTCATCATAGGACTTGCCGCCATAGCGCTTTTCGTGTTGGCGTTGCTGGTGAACAAATATATCCTCATAGGCGTGCTGGCGTTGCTGGCGGTGGGCTACTTGTTCGTGTGGCTCAACAAGCGGTCGACGCGCGACTGGGTGCGTACGCTGGCGGTCTTCGTGTGCTGTGCGGCCTTCATCTTCTCGGTCGACTTTGTCTTCAACCACGTGCTGGAGGCTCACCAGAGCGAGCGTATCAACGTGCTTCTGGGCAAGAGCGAGGACTTGCAGGGCGCAGGCTACAACGTGCACCAGTCGAAGATAGCCATCGGCAGCGGCGGCTTCTTCGGCAAAGGCTTCTTGAGAGGCACCGTCACCAAGGCCGACTTCGTGCCCGAGCAGCACACCGACTTCATCTTCTGCACCGTGGGAGAGGAGTGGGGCTGGCTGGGGAGCAGCATCCTCGTGGCGGCATACGTGTGGCTGCTGGTGAGGCTTGTGTTTATGGCCGAGCGGCAGCGCAGCCGTTTCGCGCGCTTCTACGGCTACTCGGTGGCCAGCATACTTTTCATACACCTGTTTGTCAATGTGGGCATGGTGCTCGGGCTGGTGCCCGTGATAGGCATCCCGCTGCCCTTCTTCAGCTACGGAGGCTCGTCGCTGATAGCCTTCACCATACTGCTGTTTATATTCATACGCCAAGACGCGTCAAAAAACCAATTGTTGTAAATGTCAAAGAAACCAACTAACGAAGAATACTGCTCGTTCTGCGGGCGCCCCGCCTCGCAGGCCGGTGTGCTGCTCAGCGGACTTCATGGGCTGATATGCCACGACTGCACGGAGCAGGCCGCCAAGATATTCGCGGAACAGACCAAGGGCAGTGGCAGCCATAAGGGCTACGACCCCTCGGCACCGATACCGACACCCACCGAGATAAAGACCTTCCTGGACCAGTATGTCATAGGCCAGGATGCCGCGAAGAAAGTGCTGGCGGTGGCCGTGTACAACCACTACAAACGCTTGCGCTATAATGCTCTGCAGGGAGAAAAGAACGAGGTGGAGATTGAGAAGAGCAACATCGTCATGGTTGGCGAGACCGGTACCGGCAAGACGCTGCTGGCACGCACCATAGCGCGGCTGCTGAATGTGCCGTTCTGCATCGCCGACGCCACCACGCTGACCGAGGCCGGCTATGTGGGCGACGATGTGGAGAACGTGCTGGTGCGCCTGCTGCAGGCTGCCAACTACGACGTGGAAGCCTGTGAGCGCGGCATGGTGTTCATTGACGAGATTGACAAGATAGCCCGTAAGAGCGAGAACACCAGCATCACGCGTGACGTGAGCGGCGAGGGCGTGCAGCAGGCGCTGCTGAAGCTCCTTGAGGGCGCCGACGTCAATGTGCCGCCCGAAGGTGGCCGCAAGCACCCCGAGCAGAAGCTCATCAAGATAAACACCCGCAACATACTGTTCATCTGCGGCGGTGCCTTCGACGGCATCGAGCGCGCCATAGCGGCACGTCTCAACAGCAATGTCATCGGCTTCAAGGGCGACGAGAAGCGTCAGGAGCTGGACCGCGACAACATGCTGCAGTATGTGCAGCCCATGGACCTCAAGAAGTTCGGCCTGATACCCGAGCTCGTGGGCCGCTTCCCAGTGCTCACCTATCTGGAGCCCCTCGACCGTGAGGCACTGCGCCGCATACTCACCGAGCCGAAGAATGCTCTGGTGAAGCAGTATGTGGAGCTCTTCAAGATGGACGGTGTGGCGCTGGAGTTCGAGCCTGCGGCCCTCGACATGGTGGTGGACCGCGCCGTGGAGTACAAGCTCGGTGCCCGTGGCCTGCGCGGCATCATGGAAGGCATCATGACCGACATCATGTACGGCTTGCCCCAGATGCAGACCGGCGCAGCATACACGCTCACCGCAGAGGAGGTCAAGAAGAGACTGCGGTGAAACTTTTTTTTGGCCAGTATCAAAAAAAGTAGTAATTTAGCACATTGAACAGACGCATTGTGGCGGTGTGAAAAGGCTGCACAATGAGTTGATTGTGATATTGATACATCATAAGAATAAATAGAGATATATATATGAAAATGCTCAAAAAAGGTCTTTTACTGCTCATTTCCGCACTGTTTGTGGCCTCTGGCGCATATGCCCAGAAGAGTATAGCTAAGAAGGCTGACGACCTGTTTGACCAGTACCACTTCTACGATGCCGCCAAGGAGTACGAGAAGGCCTACGAGAAGATTAAGGATAACAAAGCCGAGAAGAACCGTGTGTACTTCCAGTTGGCCGAGTGCTACCGCCTCATGTACGACTATCCGCGTGCCGAGCGCATCTACAAGCGCCTGGTCAACGACGGCTACCAGAACAGCGAGCGCAAGCTGTACTTCTACCTGGCCGAGATGTGCCGCTTCGAGGAGAAGTTCGACGAGGCCGACGACTTCTACCAGAAGTACCTTGAGATGGAGCCCAACGACAGCTATGCCGCCAAGCGCAAGCAGTCGCTGATATATGCCAACCAGCTCTCCAATGACCGTACGCGTCACGAGATAACCAAGATGAGCGACTGGTGCACCGACTACAACGACTGGGCGCCGCGCTTCAT
>ONUE01000131.1 GCA_900320975.1 uncultured Bacteroidales bacterium
CTCCGACTGTTCTACGGTTGTTTACCGGTTGTTTAACGGTTTAGAACCGTTAAACAACCGGTAAACAACCGTAGAACAGTCGGACCGGATACGCAGAGGGGGCGGTGTATGGAGGGAGAGAATATATTAGTGAAATAAAAAAATATTTTGTGGGATTGAAAAAAGTTTGTATCTTTGCAGCACGAAAATAATAAACGGAATATAAACAATCGTCTAACAATTAACGGGTTAGACGGCAAAACGCAAGAAAATGAAAAAAGGAATTCATCCCGAAAACTACCGCCTCGTGGTGTTCAAAGACATGTCGAACGACAACATGATTCTCACCAAGAGCTGTGCAAACACCAAAGAGACCGTGGTCTACACCGACGGTAAGGAATACCCCGTGGTGAAGCTTGAAATCTCGAACACTTCGCACCCCTTCTTCACTGGCAAGCTGAAGCTCGTCGATACCGCTGGTCGCGTCGACAAGTTCATGAACAAGTACAAAAAGTACGCCAAGAAGGCTGAGTAAAACAGTAAGCTGTAAGTTTTAAGCTGTAAGTGCTTGCGTAGCCACTTAAAGCTCACAGCTAAAAACTTAAAACTGAAAGAAAGGTAATTTGTTTTAGATTTTAGATCTAGAGACCCCGCCCTGAAAAGGACGGGGTTTTCTATTTCTTTTTGTCACGTCGGCGAAAGTTTGTATCTTTGCACCGCGAAAATTACTAAATATAATTGTACAATAAATAGCTAACAGGCACTTAAAGAGATGACAAAGAAGTACTTACTATTAGCCATAGGAGCCCTGCTCTTCTGCGGCAGCGCGGCGGCACAGTGGTCCATGGGCAGTCGCTTGGGCTGGAGCAGCACCACCATAAGCCGCTACAACGGCGGCCGCTTCGACGAGGCCTACTCGGCCGTCAGCGGCTTCGAGGCGGGTTTGCAGGGGAGCTACGCCATAAACCAGTGGCTGGCAGTGCGCGCCAACCTCTGCTACATGCAGCGCTCGCATCGCATGGACCGCAACCTCAACTATATCGACTCCGTATATACCCGCTACCGCAACAGCTATCTGATGCTGCCCATTGTGGCCGACCTCTCGTTCGGCGGCGAACGGCTGCGCGGCCACCTCCTGGCCGGAGGCTACGCCGACTACTGGCTCCGCGAGCGCCGCAAGGGCACCACCTTCTGGATGACGGACTATAATGTCTACTTCGAGCCCTTCGACGAGGAGCGCGAGTTCACCGACGAGGACCAGCGCCTCAACGCGGGCGTATGCTTCGGCGTCGGCGCCTCATACGCCTTGGGCGACAAATGGGTGGCGGCACTCGACGCCATGTACTACTACGACCTGACGTCGCACCACAAGAGCTCGCCGCACATGGCCGACCCGCGCTACCTCAACACGCTGACGGTGAGCATCAACATGAACTACAAATTCTAAATGCGACAACGAAGATGAAAAGATATCTCTTAATACTCAGCGCTTCGCTCTTGCTCATCACCACCGCCTGCCGCAAGGAGGCCGACTATGTACCCTATATCGGCGAGAACAGCAAGCTGGCCTACGACACCTACACGGGGCAGTTCCAATATCTCTGGAAGTGCCTGAACACCGGATATGTCTTTTGGGACGTGGACACCGTGAACTGGGACGCCGCCTACGACCGCTACCTGCCGCGCTTCGAGGCCCTCGACGCCAAGTACAAGGACAGCGGATATGTGCGCACCGCCGAGCTGGAAGAGCTCTACCTCGGCCTGGTGGGCAGGATGCGCGACCACCACATGACCTTCATGGTGCGTAACCTGCACCCCGCCGCCGGCGAGACAGACCCGAGAGTGATCATCAGGCCCGGCAGCCTCGAGGTGACGAGCCGCAGCAACTACATAGAAAGCCGCTCCGACGCCCAGACCGGCATGTTGGCTTTCCTTGCCGGAATAGAGGGTCAGTACACCGTTACGGAGCACCTCTCCGGCAAGGCCTTCATCAAAGAGTTCCTTACTTTCGTCAACTTCGAGTACTGCCTCTTCACCCTCGCCGACGGGCGCAAGGTGCCCTACCTCTGGTCCTCCAATGCCGCCATCACGCCGGTGATGCGCGACGTGGCGGGCAGCGCGTCGAAGACGGCCATAGACCGCTGGCTCACGGTGATCTGCAACACTCCGCGCAACCAGCTGGCCGGCATCATCCTCGACACCCGCTCCAACGGCGGCGGCTTCCAGGACGACCTCGACTACCTCATAGGCCCGTTCATCAACGAGCGCACCGAGATATTCAAGACGCGCTACAAGGAAGGCCCCGGACGGCTGGAGTACTCCGTCTGGTGTCCCTATTACCAAGCCCCCAACAACGACTACCGCCGCGATATCACCGCCGAGAACATCCCGTACGTGGTGCTGGTGGACGTCAACTCGGTGAGCATGGCTGAGATAGAGCCCATGGTCATCAAAGATGTATTCCCCACGGCCCACATCATCGGCGAGCGCACCTTCGGCGGCACAGGCCCGCTGCAGAACGACGCCGTGGACCTCAGCTATGGCGGTCCTTTCGGCAACAGCAGCGACTACAACCACTATGTCTACACGTCCTCTTTCGAGGCCCTCATGATGGGAGAGGTGCGTGAGGGCGAGGGGCTGACTCCCGACGAGGAGGTGCTGCGCATCAACGACCCCGCACACAGCTTCAAGCCGCAGCTCGACGCAGCCCTCAACTACATTGCGAATCATTAAAACAAAACAGATATGACAAAGAAGTATTTTGCATTAGCCCTCGGCGCCATGCTCGTCTGCAGCGGCGCTATGGCACAGAAGAAGAAACAGGCACAGCTTGAGTACAACGGCGGCATCACCACGGAGATGATGCAGCAGATGAAGAAAGGCTTCAGCGGCAGCGCCAGCGACAAGGCCCTCCGCAACATCCTGGTGAACAACAGCCCCGCCAAGCTGGCCATGAACTACGAGAACGCCACCAAGTTCGACTCGCACTTCTCGAACCGCGTCATCAGCAAGGCCGTCACCGACCAGAAGAGCAGCGGCCGCTGCTGGATGTTCACCGGCATGAATGTGCTGCGCAACCAGGCCATCCGCCACTACAACCTGCCCGCCGACTTCCAGTTCTCGCAGGCCTACCTCTTCTTCTACGACCAGCTGGAGAAGAGCAACCTCTTCCTGCAGGCTGTTATCGA
>ONUE01000146.1 GCA_900320975.1 uncultured Bacteroidales bacterium
ATGAGAAAACTTGCAGTGGTGGCTTTTGGCGGCAATGCTCTGCTTCGCAGCGGCCAGAAGGGCACCTATCAGGAACAGATAGAGAATGTTGAAAACACCTGTGAGAGCCTCTGCGCGCTGCTGAAACGCGGTTACAATGTGGTCATTGGCCACGGCAACGGTCCTCAAGTGGGCAACGTGATGCTGCAGCACGAGGCTGGCAAGCTGACGGGTGTCGAGGCTATGCCGATGGACTTCTGCGTCGCCGAGACGCAGGGCTCGATAGCTTACCTCATCGAGATGGGCCTGCGCAACGTGATGGCCCGCAACGACATACAGCGCGATGTCGTCACGCTGGTGACCCAGGTGGCCGTCAACAAGCTCGACCCGATGTTCCAGAACCCCACCAAGCCCGTTGGACCCTACTACACCAAGGAGCAGGCCGAGGAGTTCGCCCGCGAGACCGGTGCCAAGTACAAGGAAGACCCCAAGGGTAACGGCTGGCGCAAGGTGGTGGCAAGCCCGAAGCCTGTGCGCATCAACAACATCAAGATAGTGAAGCAGCTGGCTACGGCAGGCCACATCGTGGTCACCGTTGGCGGCGGCGGCATCCCCGTGGTGGAGGAGAGCGACTACGTGCGCGGCGTCGAGGCAGTCATCGACAAGGACCTCGCCAGCGCCCTCTGCGCCGTCGAGATCGGTGCCGACGAGTTCTACATCCTCACCGACGTGCCCAAGGTGTACATCAACTTCCGCAAGGAGAACGAGCAGGCTCTGGACACCATCACCGTGGCCGAGGCCAAGCAGTACCTCGAGGAGGGTCAGTTCGCCGAAGGCAGCATGGCTCCGAAGGTGCGCGCAGCCATCATGTTCGTCGAGCACGGCGGCAAGGAGTGCATCATCACCGAGGCCGGCCAGCTGGACAACCCCAACTGTGGAACGCGAATAGTTCGATAAAGCTATAGGAGGTGCGGCTTTTCTGCCGCACAAAAAATAATAAAAACAATGAGCATGCTAACTGATTCTCCGAATTTCAAACCTTTCGTGAAGAGTTTGGCACTATTTGGCGCCGTCTTGTCCGTTGTCGGATTAGTGCTGAAATCGTCTGGCGCTGAGGTTGGAGAAAGCCTTTTCATCACAGGCATGGGCACCATTGCCGTAATGTCATTGTTCCTTGGCAGGCTTTTTCCTTGTCCCAGTGACTCGGCGAAAGCTCTGTGGGTATTTGCATTGACGATGAGCGGCTATGTGGCCACTATTGTAATACTTGGCCTTCTGTTTCTCGTCCAGCACTGGAATGGAGCCAAACATATTTTGATATTAGCTGCCATTGCCGCCCCCTTCTGTCTGATAGCATGGCTTTATTATTTCTACATGAGAAACAAATCGAACAACGAATAATTCAAGCAATCAAACAATAAAACAATCAAACAATAATTATTATGGCTTACAATTTAAGAAACCGCAACTTTTTGAAGATCCTCGACTTCTCGCCGAAGGAGCTTAACTATCTGCTCGACCTGGCCCGCGAACTGAAGCGCGCCAAATATGCAGGTACCGAGAAACCGACCCTCACTGGCAAGAACATTGCCCTTATCTTCGAGAAGACCTCGACCCGCACCCGCTGCGCTTTTGAGGTTGGTGCTAAGGACCAGGGTGCCCACGTGACCTATCTGGGTCCCACCGGCAGCCAGATTGGCATCAAGGAGAGCATGAAGGACACCGCCCGCGTGCTGGGTCGCATGTTCGACGGCATCGAGTACCGTGGCTTCGACCAGGCCACCGTCGAGGAGCTGGCTGAATACGCTGGTGTTCCCGTGTGGAACGGTCTTACCGCTGAGGCTCACCCCACCCAGATCCTGGCCGACTTCCTGACCATCCAGGAGCATACCGACAAGCCCCTGAACCAGGTGAAGTTCGCCTACATCGGCGATGCCCGCTACAACATGGGTAACAGCCTGATGGTCGGTGGCGTGAAGATGGGTATGGATATCCGCATCATCGCCCCCAAGAAGCTGCAGCCCTCCAAGGAGCTCGTGAAGAAGTGCCAGGAGATCGCCAAGGAGACCGGTGCCAAGCTCACCGTGACCGACGACGTCGAGAAGGGCGTGAAGGGCCTCGACTTCATCTACACCGACATCTGGGTGTCGATGGGCGAACCCGACAGCGTGTGGAAAGAGCGCATCAATATGCTGATGCCCTACCAGGTCAACGCCGAGCTGATGAAGAAGACCGGCAACCCGAAGTGCAAGTTCATGCACTGCCTGCCCGCCTACCACAACCTGGAGACCAAGGCCGGCCGCGACGTGCACGAGAAG
>ONUE01000128.1 GCA_900320975.1 uncultured Bacteroidales bacterium
TGAAGAAATATGGTGCAGGCCGCGAGCGTAAGACCGAGATACGCAGTTTCGAGGAGATTGAGTCTACCTCGGTGGCACTGGCCAACGAGAAGCTATATGTAAACTATCAGACAGGCTTCGCCGGCTGGGGCCTGAAGCGTGAGGAGGGTGTCGAGGTGGCATGCGAATGCTCCCGTATGGACGATATTATTGTTTTCCGCAAGGATGGCACCATGATGGTAACGAAAGTGCAGGAGAAGGGTTTCGTGGGCTCGCAGGACTGCAAGGAGATTCTCTTCATCAGCGTCTTTCGCAAGCGCGACGAGCGTACGGTGTACAATATGATTTATCGCGACGGTCCCAGCGGTTACGCTATGGTGAAGCGCTTCAGCGTCACCGCCGTCACACGCGACCGCGATTATCAGCTTACCAAGGGCACCAAGGGTACCAAGGTTCTGTACTTCACGGCTAACCCCAATGGTGAGGCGGAGGTAGTGACGGTGCACCATGTGAGCAACCCGAAGATTAAGAAGGTGAGCTTTGATTTCGACTTCAAGACGCTGGCTATCAAAGGCCGTGACGCTATGGGCAATATCCTCAGCCGCAACGCGGTGCGTTCCATCAACCTCAAGGATGAGGGTGTAAGCACGTTGAGTGCCCGCAAGATATGGTTCGATGAGAGCGTCAAGCGCCTCAACGTCAGTGAGGCCGGTCGTTATCTTGGTGAGTTCTGCGGGGCGGACAAGATATTGGCGGTGATGAGGAGTGGTCACTACCGCACGACGGGCTTCGAGCTTGGCAATCACTACGACGACGATCTTATGGAACTCCGTAAGTTCAGAGAGGACCAGATAGTCACTGTCCTCTATCGTTCGCCGGATGGCTACCCGTACCTGAAGCGCTTCGTCCCAGAGGCCATCGACCGCAAGATGACTTTCCTCGACGACGAGGGTTCGGAGCTGCTGGCGCTCTGTCTGGACTTCTATCCGCGCCTTGAGGTGGTATATGCCGAAGGCAGTGGCAAGAAGATACAGAGCGAGATTATAGAGGTGGAGGACTTCATCGGTGTGAAGAGCTGCAAGGCCCGTGGCAAGCGCGTCACCACCTTCGCAGTGGATAAGTTCAACTGGCTGGCGCCGCTAAAGGAAGACCCGGAGGTGGTGGTAAACACCGAGCAGCCCTCTGAGGCAAGCGAGGAACTTGCCACTACGCCGGACGAACGACTCGGCTTCGCCGAAGGTACGCAAACCCAACTGTTTTAGTTGCTACCCACATAAATATTAAAATACACCCCCCAAATGAAGATACTCGTAGTTTTACCGCGCTTTCCCTATCCGCTTGAGAAGGGTGACAAGCTGAGGGCCTACCACCAGATTGTGGAGCTCTCGAAGCGCCATGAGATATTCCTGTTCTGCGTCTCCCATTCCAAGGTGCCGCAGGAGAGCATCGACGCTCTGCAACCCTACTGCAAGGATATCCGCGTTGTCCGCCTGAACAAGGTCGTCTGCGCGTGCAACATCGTCCGCAACTGGTTCGCCTCGAAATCGCTCCAAATGGGCTACTGGAATACTGGCCACTCGAAGCATGTCTACAAAGCCTACGAGCGCGAGGTGCAGCCCGACGTGGTATACAACCAGATGGTGCGCACGATGCCGCTGGTGGCGCGCTCACGGTTCCCCAAGGTGATGGACTTCCAGGACGCTCTTTCGATGAATACAGAGCGGCGCATGGAGCGCTCGCGCGGCCTGTGGCACTATGTGCTGCATTATGAGTTTAAGATGCTGCGCTCATCGGAGTACAATGCCTTCTCGTTCTTCGACGCCCTAACCATCATCAGCGAGGCCGACAGCGAGGCGATACCCCACAAGAAAAACGGTGAAATAAAGATAGTGCCCAACGGCGTGGATTTCGACTTCTTCCGTTCCGATGCTGTCTCAGTGCCTAAAGAGCATGATATCGTCTTCTGTGGCAATATGTCCTATGCCCCAAATGTCAGCGCAGCGCATTACCTTGTCGAGAAGGTGATGCCGTTGGTGTGGGCCAAACGTCCCGCCACCACGCTGCTGCTTGCCGGTGCTTCGCCCAAGCACAGCATTTGGCGCCTGGGTGTGGAAGACCGCGTCACTGTCAGTGGCTGGGTCGATGACATACGCACGGCCTATGCCTCGTCGCGCCTCTTCGTGGCCCCCATGCTTATTGGCTCTGGCTTGCAGAATAAGTTGCTGGAGGCTATGGCTATGCATATGCCGTGTGTCACCACGTCGCTGGCCAATATCCCGTTGGGCGCCACGAGTGGCGACCAGCTGCTTGTCGGCGACGATGCCGAAACGCTGGCTGAGCATATTGTCTCATTGCTCGACAATAATGAGCTGAGCACGCGCATTGCCGACTCTGGCCACAGATTCGTGCAGGAACATTATTCATGGCCTACCGCTGTCAAACCTTTGGAGGATATACTGAATGCAGTGGTCGCCAAATAAACAGGGTAAGTTCCGTAATTCGCTGGGAGAAGAGACAGCCAAGCGCCCCACGCCGCAGGAGCGCAACACATTCTCTACCGACGTCGTGCCAGAGAAGGCGCTTCTTGTGGCAGTATGTCCCAACGGGCAGACTATAGAGCGCACCGAAGAGTACCTCGACGAGCTTGCTTTCCTCCTTGAGACCGCCGGTGGCGTAGCCATGAAACGCGTGATACAGAAGCTCGAGCGCCCCGATACTCGCACATACGTCGGCAGCGGCAAGCTTGAGGAAATCAAGGAATATAAGAATGCCCTAGAGGTTGACTTCGTTGTTTTCGACGATGAGCTTTCGCCTGCACAGCTACGCAATCTTGAGAAGGAGCTTGAGTGTCGCATCCTCGACCGCACTACACTTATTCTGGACATCTTCGCCAAGCGGGCCCGCACCTCGACGGCAAAGACACAGGTGGAACTGGCTCAGCTGCAGTATATGCTGCCGCGCCTCACCCGCATGTGGACCCACCTTGAGCGCCAACGCGGCGGTATCGGTATGCGCGGCCCGGGTGAGACCCAGATAGAGACCGACCGACGCCTCATCAAAGAAAAGATAAGCCTGCTCAAGGAGCAGCTCGCCTCCATCGACAAACAGAAGACCCTCCAGCGCAAGAACCGCGAGAGTCTGGTGCGTGTGGCCCTTGTTGGCTACACCAATGTCGGCAAAAGTACCCTGATGAACGTGCTGAGCAAGAGTGACGTGCTGGCGGAGAACAAGCTCTTCGCCACCCTCGACACCACAGTCCGCAAAGTCGTCATAGGCAATCTGCCGTTCCTGCTCACCGACACCGTCGGCTTCATAGGTGGTGGAGGCCGACCTGCTGCTGCATGTGGTGGATATATCCCATCCAGACCACGAGGCCCAGATGGCTTCCGTCAACAAGACACTTGAAGAGATTGGCGCCGCCGACAAGCCTACCATCATTGTCTTCAACAAGATTGACGCTTACACCTATGTGGAGAAAGAGGAGGACGACATGAGCCCCGTGACACGTGCCAACTGGAGCCTCGAGATGTTGCAGGAGAGCTGGATGTCCAAGCAGGGAAAGACAATCTTC
>ONUE01000126.1 GCA_900320975.1 uncultured Bacteroidales bacterium
AGCCGTCTGCGCCCGGTGTTGATGACGGCCTTCACCACCATCCTGGGTATGATACCTATGGCCACCTCCAACTCCGAAGGCAGCGAGATGTGGACCACCATGGGCCTCGTCGTTATCGGCGGCTTGACAGTATCAACCTTCGTGACCCTCATCATCGTCCCCGTGCTCTATGGCATCTTCAACCGCAAGGGCGAGATCGAGAAGAAGGAGAAGGAGCGCAAGAAATTCGTATTTATGAGTATTGATTTGAATGAGAACAAGTAGTTAAGTAAACAGTAGTTAAGTAGTTAAGACGATAGCTACAGCATGGACAGTATCATGACAAGAACATTTGCCTTAACTACTTAACTAATTACCTCCTTAACTACATAAATAAAAGAAAAACCATGAAATCCGTAATGATAGTCTATAACCAGGCCAACAACGAGCGTGTGGAATACATGCTTGACACCCTCGGTATCCGCGGCTTCACGCAGTGGGAGAACGTGCAGGGGCGCGGCAACGTCGAGGGTGACCCGCACCGCGGCACCCACACGTGGCCCGAGATGAACAATGCCATCCTGACTGTCGTCCCCGACGAGAAGGTCGAAGAGCTGCTGCTCTCCGTCCGCAAGCTCGACAAACGCAACGAGGAGGTCGGCATCCGCGCCTTCGTCTGGAACATCGAGCAGATGGTCTGAACTATGTCACATACCAAAGAAAAAGCCCCGCAGATTGCGGGGCTTTTTTCATTTCATCGGGCTCTCCTCCTAATCAGAAGTTGTACTTCACCAACGCGCAGATGCGGTGATTGACTACATTACGCAGGTTGTCGTTCAGGAGAACCTGCCCACGGTCGCCGAGGTCGCCGTAGGTGCATGCTGTGAGCTCGTACTCCAGGCCGATATTGAAAGCGGCTACATTGTAGCTCAGCGACGGTGCCACGCGCCAGATGCTGTTGAGGTGGGTGAAGTTCTCACCGCCTTTCATATAGATATGATAGCCACCGGTGGCGGGGTCGACCGCCAATGTGCTGCTGGCCCCGAGGTTCTTCATATAGCCGAAGAAGAGGTTGGCGCGGTACTTCTTGCCGAAGGCTACGTTGAGGTAGCTGATGCTGTTGCGTATGGGGGCATAGCTCCACGAGCCGTCCTCGTTGATGCCGCTGACGGCATAGCCACATAGCTGGTTGAGGTGGCTGGTGTTCTGCGCCAGCAGGGTGCGGAACTTAACGCTCCACATACCGCCGACATACTGGGCATAGAGCGTCGGGGTGATGGACTCGACGGTCTCGTCGACCTTCTTGGTCACACCGCCCACCACAGCATGTGTGCGGGGACGCAGCAACTGGGCATCGACGCCAAGCTGCGCATACCAGCCGCCATTCTTGAAGTTGAAGCCGAGGAAAGCCTCCGGCCACAGGGCGTTGAGTGCGAAGTCGGTCTTGTTGGTACTCGTAGGGTCGGAGGCGCTGGTGGGACCGTTGTTCATGTACTGCAGCTGGTAGAGCAGCGCAGCGGTGCATCCCCACGAACCCCAGTAACGCACGGCACGCATCTGCGGCGTACGGCTGTGCGGACGGAAGGGGGCTCCGGCAGCCATTCCCAGCACCTCGGGCATGATGTCTCCCGACAGCGGATGCCAGGTCTGGCCGACAAGGACCTCACGGTAGTTCTTCTCATCCTGTGCGGAGAGCTTCACGAAAGCCTGGCGTATGCGCAGCACCATGTTGTTGCTTCCGAAACCGCCGAAGTCACCCTCTATCTTACCGGAACTCTTCATCCCCAGCAACTCGGGGCCGCTGATGTTGAGGCCGATACGGGTGGTCAGCGCCTGCAACTGAGCGTGGGGCACCGCGTTGAGGTCCTCACTCTTGTCCTCGTTCCACTTCTGGTCGTAGGGTATCATGTTGTACTCTCCACCCACGACGGTGTAGGTCTTGCGGCTGTCGAAATTGAAGTAGTTGCGCACAAAGCCGTAGGGCTTCACGCTCACCTTCTGCGCCTCCTGCGCATAAACAAAAGGCAGCGATGCCATAAGCGTCGCTGCCATTACAATCACTTTCTTCATGCTATCAGTACCAATAGTTGTGCCGTGAAAATACGGAGGAACATCGTCAGAGGATAGACTGTAGCATAGCCGGTGTTGGGCAGCTTGCAGCCCTCGGGGGCCACCGTGTTGGCGAAAGCCAGCGTCGGCGGGTCGGTATGGCTGCCGCCAATGAAGCCTGCCAGCGTGTACCAGTTCATCTTGAGCACCAGTCGGCCGAAGCCTGCCACCAGCAGCGGCGGCACCATGGTGATGATGACACCGTAGACCACCCACATGTAGTGGACACTCACGTTGGCCACGAAGTCGCCGCCGGCGCCAAGGCCCACAGCCGCCAGGAAGAGGGCTATGCCCACCTCGCGCAGCATGTGCACACCCTGACCTTCGGTGAAGTCGGTGCTGTACCAGCCTTTCTTCACACCCAGCCAACCAGCGATGATGGCCACCACCAGCGGACCGCCAGCGAGACCAAGTTTCACGGGGGCCTTCATGCCGACAGGTATCGGTATCGAACCCAGCACAATGCCCAGGGCAATGATGACGAATATCGGTATCAGCAGTATGCCGCCCTTGCCTTTCTTGCCTGTCGTGCTGACGGTGGCCGAACCGCTGTCCGCCGTGGTAGGCTCAGCAGCAAGGTTCCTCGGCCGCAAGATGAGGCAGGTGACAATCATGCCCACCACTGCAAGCGGGTAAGCCAGAGCGTAGCCCGTGGCCAGGCGTCCCGCGCCGCCCTCGATGCCGAGGTCGTCCACAGCAGCCTGTGCGGCAGAGAGGCCGGGAGTGTTGGTAATGGCACCGGTATACACACCCGCCATATCCGTCAGCTCCTGATTTGCCAGCTTGGCTATCAGCACCGTGATGCCAACACCAAGGGCCACATTGACCAGCGCCATGATGTTCATCGTGAGGCCACCCTTGGCGAAGCTCTTGAAGAAGCCGGGGCCCACCTGAAGACCTACGCCGGTGACAAAGAGTATCAAGCCAAACTCCTTGATGACATGCAGCATGTCGTGGTTGAGGCTCACGCCGAAGGCGCTGAGGGCGATGCCCACAAAGAGCACCCATGTGATACCCAGCGTGATACCCTTCACCTTGATCTTGCCCAGCAGGAGGCCGGCAAAGATGGAGATGGCCAGCATCAGTACTGTGCTGGCCACTCCACTACCTGTAAACAGATTAGTAAACCACATGATTTATAAAGCTTACTCTCTTAGGGTCGTAATTTTTAGTCACCTAAAGTTGCAACCATGACGGCTTTGATAGTGTGCATACGGTTCTCGGCCTCGTCGAAGACGATGCTGTTCTCGCTCTCGAAGACATCCTCGGTCACCTCGATACCGTTC
>ONUE01000123.1 GCA_900320975.1 uncultured Bacteroidales bacterium
CACCACCCCCTACGGCGACACCTCGGTCATCGTCAAGGTCTTCACGCGCCAGCTTGGGGTCCAGCCCTATATCATCAAGGGTGTCCGTGGCCGCAACGCCAAGGTGAAGCAGAACCTCCTGCAGCCGCTCTCATGCCTCGACATGGTGGTCTACGACAACCCTAAGTCCGAACTCAACTATGTCAAAGAACTTTCCCCTTGCCACAACGAGTCGCTCGAGCAACCAAGCAATCTGGCAGTCACGCATTCCCTCCGTTTCTTCATGACTGAGGTCCTCTATAAGTCGCTCCAAGAGGCCGAGCCCATGCCTGCCCTGTATGATTACGTCGACGGCATCAACTCTCAACTCTCAGCCCTCAATGCTCAATTCCCAATAACATTCCTACTCACCGTCGCCCGTCATCTTGGCATCGAGCCCCTTGACAACTACTGTACCCGCGAGCCCCTCTTCGACATCCAGGAGGGCTCCTTCGTTTCCGCACCCACAGAGACCACCCTCTCCACCGAACTTTCCGCCATGCTCCACGAATACCTGTTGTCGGGGCACTCCCAGTCACTCACCCTTGCGCCTTTTCCCTTGCAGCAACGTACGGCCCTTCTCAACGCACTGCTGGACTACTACCACCTGCACCTCGCCAGCTTCCACAATTTCCACAGCCACGAAATATTGCACACAATCCTAAAATAATAATATCATGAAAAAAGCAGTCTTCCTTGTAGCATTGTTTTCAATCTTCAGCGTTCAGCTCTCAGCCTACGCCCAGCAGGTCTACTGGGTCTTCCTTGCCGACAAGGCAGGTACCACCTTCGACCCCTACGCCTATTTCGACGCCAAGGCCATCGAGCGCTACCGTGCCTGCGGCGCCGACCTCTACGACATCAGCAACTACCCCCTGCAGCAGCAGTATGTCGACGGCGTCAATGCCATAGCCACCGCCGAGGTGGGCTGCAGCCGCTGGTTCAACGCCATGGGCGTGAAGGCCACCCCCGAGCAGGCCGCCCGCATCGCCAAGCTCCCCTACGTGCTCCGCGTACAGCCTATCATGGCCGACATGCAACTGGCCTCTGTGCCCAACGACAACGACGGCCTCTTGGACTACGACACCGTTCCCGGCCCCCTCGAGGCACAGCTCGTCCGCATGGGCGGCAAGCACTTCCGCGATGCCGGCATCGACGGCAAGGGCATCCGCATAGCAGTCTTCGACGGCGGCTTCCCGCGCGTCAACACCCACGACGCCTTCAAGCACCTGCGCGACGAGGGCCGCATCGTCAAGACCTGGAACTTCTGCAACAATAAAGAGAACGTCTACGGCTGGAACTCGCACGGCACCATGACCCTCAGCTGCATAGCGGGCCGCATCGGCGGCAAAGACCTCGGCCTCGCCACGGGCGCCGAGTTCCTCCTCGCCCGTACCGAAGTGGAGACCGAGCCTTTCCAGGAGGAAGTCTGGTGGCAGATGGCCGTGGAGTGGGCCGACCGCAACGGCGCCAACATCATCAGCTCCAGCCTCGGCTACGGCAAGGAGCGCCACTACACCAAGGACATGGACGGCACCTCCTATGTGGCCAAAGCCGGCAACCTCGCCGCCCGCAAGGGTATGCTCGTCTGCAACTCCGCCGGCAACGAGGCCGACGACAAGCAGTGGATGACCATCATCACCCCCTCCGATGCCGACAGCGTCCTCTGCGTGGGCGGCATCGAGAACAGCCTCAAGGAGTACAACCACATCTCCTTCTCCTCCTTTGGCCCCAGCGCCGACGGCCGCCAGAAGCCCAATGTCTGCGCCTTCGGCTATGCGCGCACTGCCGACATCACCGACGACCACGCCACCCACTACGTCCACGGCACCTCCTTCTCCTGCCCCCTCGTGGCCGGTTTCGCAGCCTGCGCCTGGCAGGCCTCGCCCGGCAAGACCGCCATGGAGATGTTCCACGCTCTCGAGCAGAGCGCCGACCTCTACCCCTACGCTGACTATGCCTTCGGCTATGGCGTACCGCAAGCCGCCTACTTCACACAAAACGGCAAGCGAACCACTCCCACCTTCAGCTTCACCTTCGACGCCGACAGCGTCCGCATAGTGCCCGCCAAGCCCGTCAAGCACGCCTACCTCTTCTACAGCTTCCGCCGCCCCTGCGACAAGCGCCTCGAATACTACGGCAAGGTCAAGGTAGACTATGCCGACGCCGAGGGCTGTGTGGCCTTCAGCAAAGCCTCCATCTTCAACCGTACCCTCACCGTGCACCTCGACGGCTACACCGACAGTCTCACGCTCGACGAGGCCGAATACTCGAAATACCAGGACGCCTCGGGCTTCAGCTTTGCCCCCGAGGTTAGCGACAACGCCGTCTCCACCGAAATAACCGGCCTCAATGGCGACCTCGACATATCCTCCTGGGGCAGCAATGCCAAGAACCGTCACGACATCTACTTCATGCTCGGCCTCCCCGTCAAGCTCATGGACGAAGAGCTGCCCTTCGACGGCTGGTCGCCCATCACCCACCTCGGCTTCCGCCTGATGCACGCCTATGGCAAGAGCTACTGCGTCGGACTCGGCTTCGAGTGGGCCCGCTCCGACTACAACTTCCGCAACCTCAAGTCCAACAAGCTCGACTACCTCGTCGGCATGAACGGCGTCGAGGACAACCTGCAGACCGTCAGCCACCGCCGCGTGGAGGTCGACGAGTTCAGCATCGAGCTCTTCCAGCGCATCCGCTTTGTCGCCGGCGGCCTCGCTGGCAAAGGCATCCACTGGGACCTCGGCATCTACGGCTCCTATGCCAACCTGGCCTACGACCTCCGCGGCAGCACCAAGAACGACGCCGTCTCCTACCGCATCCATACCGAGCTCCTCGACCCCAAGGCCCTGAGCGCCTACAAGTGGAACTGCGGCCTCACCACCCGCTTCACCTACGACTTCGTGGGCCTCTACGCCCGCTACCGCCTCACCGGCATCGGCGATAAGGTCGCCGACGACAAAGTCCTCCTTCCACGCCTCGAAGTGGGCCTCCAGCTCTGCTTCTAACTCCGCAGAAACAAGAACCCTCATACATTGAAGAAGCCCCTTGCAAAACCTGCAAGGGGCTTCCCGTATTTAGTGATAGTGCCGTTATTGTAATTTAACGTTGTCTGGTAGGGGTATGTCTACACCGCCTATTGTTTTTCTGACCAGAACACCATCCTTTACGTAGCTCCGTGTCTTAATTGCAGAGCCGTCATCGCGAATGATTTGGCCTTCATAAATATCATATTCCCCTGAAGTGTTGCTATTGTCTTGCGTAACATCGACGGTATACGGACTGAGTTCTGGTTCCCCTTTTACCCCAATAATAACAGTCTGTTTCCCTTTATTTATTGATTTAACATTAATTATCCTGTAGCCGGCCTCTTCGACTTTGGCAATGGCATCAAAGAAACCCTGTTTATCTGTCGTGTCGCGGATGGTGTCCGTTGCGGCAATTCTGTTGTCATCAGGCATATAACCTATGGCGTCAGATGCATTGCTAATGTTGTGGCATAATAGGACAATGGCTAAAAAAACGATTATCTTTACTGTGTTAATCATAGCGGCATTTATTTTACGATGGTGATTGTTTATTGGTCTCTCTACTAATATAATAACCACCTAAATGGCCCAAACAGGACATCGCTGTAG
>ONUE01000119.1 GCA_900320975.1 uncultured Bacteroidales bacterium
CTGACCGCTCATTTCGTAGTAGTAGATGGGCGTTGCCCAGCAGACGACGTCGGCGTTCAGCACGCGCTCCATAATGGCGGGCACATCGTCCTTGAAGATACAGGCGCCCGTCTGCTGGCACGAGAGACAGCCGACGCAGAATTTTATCTCTTTGCCGCGCAACGAGATAAGCTCCACCTGATGCCCTGCGGCTTCAGCACCGCGGGCAAACTGCTCCGCCATAGCGTGGCTGTTCGAGCGGGGACGGAGACTGGTTGATATAACGACTACTTTCTTCATAAACGTTTATAGGTTTTTATTAAAGAACTCCGCCAGGGTGTCCCAAGGGATGTAATTGTTTGAACCACCGTCGTAGAGGTCGCAATGGTTGGCGCCGGGGATGATGAGCAGCTGCTTGTTGTCGGGGTTAGGATTGGGCTTGCCAATGAAGTTGTAGCCCTCTGCCCTACCCTCCACCATATAGTGGTAGGCGGCTTCGCCAAAGTAGCGTGAATGGGCCTCGGCGCCGTGCATTATGAGTACGGCGGAGCGGATCTCGTTGATGTAGTAGAGGGCCAGCCGTCGTTGCTGTTGCCGCTGCGCTTGTGGTAACCGCGCGGAGTCTTGTAGTATGCGTGGTAGTCCTTCACAAACTGGGGAACCTCCTCGGGCAGCGGGTCGATGACGCCGCCAGCCATCGCCATCGGGTCGGCAAGGCGCTGCTTGCCCATTGCCTCGCGAGCAGCGTGGCGCGACTCCTCTTTGTCCTCGCTGTCGAAATAGCCGTTGCCGTTGATGCGGGTCATATCGTACATGGTGCTGGCCACGGTGGCCTTGATACGGGTGTCGGCAGCGGCAGCGTTGAGGGCGATGCCGCCCCATCCGCAGATGCCGATGATGCCGATGCGCTCGGGGTCGACATTCTCCAGCTTAGAGAGGTAGTCGACAGCAGCCATAAAGTCCTCGGTGTTGATGTCGGGCGACGCCGTCCGGCGGGGTTCACCGCTGCTCTCGCCAGTGTAGGAGGGGTCGAAAGCCAGCGCCACGAAGCCTCGCTCCGCCATTCGCATGGCATAGAGGCCGCTGCTCTGCTCCTTGACGGCACCGAAAGGTCCGCTCACGGCGATAGCCGCCAGCTTGCCCTCAGCATCCTTTGGCGTGTAGAGGTCGGCTGCCAACGTCAGCCCGTACTGTGTCTCGAAGGTCACCTTGCGGTGATTCACCTTATCGCTCAGCGGGAACACCTTGTCCCACTCCTGAGTCAAAACGAGTTCTTGTTTCATATTGTTATCTTCTTTTTGTTGATTTCCGTTGCTGCATCCGGCAAAAGCCAGGGTTACCATAACGATACTGGTGGTCAGCAGTTTGATGCGTTTCATTGCCTGTGATTATTTTGATTGTTGAGTCGTTCTTGTGGGGTGTATTCCATGGTGTTTTATTGCGCCTTGAATATAATCGTTGATGTTCCAGTGCCGAGGGCTTCTTTAAGGCCTTCGGGGTTGGTGATGTGACCGATGGGGGAATAACTGTAGGAGGTTGTGAAGGTCTCGTAGAAGACCACCACGCAGTTGTCGCCATATAGCATAATATCGCCTGCGTGGATGGTACCCACTTCGGTGCGGTTTATGGGGAGCGCCTGGGAGAGGTAGTGGTATTTCTCGTTGCCGTTCAGTTCCTGCATTTCCAACGTCAAGGGCAGCAGGGCTCGGAAAGTTTCGGCGGTGCTGTTCTGTTCCATCTTCGCCGTGAAACTCTGGCCACCGATGGTGAGCGTGATGTCTTCGAGATGGGATGACGACGGTGTGACAGATTCGTCCTTGTGGCAAGCGGTGGCGAAAAGCATCATGATGGCGGCGATAATGGTTGGCATGGTTTTCATTGGTTGTTACTTTTCGGAATTGATAGGACGTATGACTCGGGCGGGGCTTCCGGCCACCACCATGTTGGCGGGCACGTCCTTGGTGACCACCGAGCCTGCGGCGACGATGGCGTTCTCGCCGACGGTCACTCCAGCCAGCACCTTGACGTCGGCGCCCAGCCAAGCGTTGCGGCCGATGACGATGGGCTTGGTGAGCAGCGTGTGGCGCGCGGCGGGGTCCTCAGGGTGATACTCGGTGGCCAGCACACAGTGGGGACCGATGAAGGCACCGTCACTGATGGTTATGCCGCCAAGGGCGAGAAGTGTGCATCCGAAGTTGAGGAAGCAGTCGTCGCCGAAGCGCACTCCGGGACCGTAGTTGATGTTGAGCGGCGTGAAGACGCGCACCGTGTCGGGTACCTCGCTGCGTGTAATCTCGCGCAGGCAGTCGCGCACCTCGGCCTCGGTGTGGTAGCCGCTGTTCATTTCGGCGCAGAGCCGCATGGTGCGCTGCACGTTGGCATAGAGTTCATCGCTTCCGACGTAAGTTTTTCCAGTGTGTTCCATATTTTTATAACGTCAATTCCAAGAGAATATTGCCCTATTGCCTTGGACCTACAAGCTCTTCAGCCATTTCTCCACTTTGGCCTTACCGGTGCGGACTTCGTGACCGTATATGGAGAAGCCTTTGGTGACGTTGGCCTTGGGATAGGCTTTCTTCACGTCGTCGACACAGTTGGCCAGGCCGCTGCCCTCGTGGGTGGTGAAGGGGATGACGGTCTTGCCGGAGAGGTCGATGTCGCGGAAGAGGGTGAACATCACCTGCGGGTAGGTGCCCCACCACACGGGGCCGCCGATGAAGACGGTGTCGTATTGGCTGAGGTCGGGGGCAGAGCCTTCATAAGGAGGCAGCTCGCCCTTGTTGGCCTCTTCCTGCGCAAGGTTGATAAGCGGTGTATAGGCCATTCCGTCGTACTTGTGGGTGACGATCTCGTATTGGTCGGCGCCGGTGATTTCGCTGATGTAGTCGGCCACAATCTTGGTGTTGCCGATCTCGATGTTGCCCACGCTGTAATTATCGCCCGTGTGGGAGAAGAAGATGACTATCTTGTTCATTGTGTTAGTGTTTGATTGCGTCATTGTGTTAGTGTTTTCTTGTTTGTTCTGTGCATTGCAGCCGCTGGCCATAAGGAGTGCGAGGGCTGCGAGGAGGATGTTTTTGAGTTTCATAATACACAATTGTTATTATTGCAAAGTATTGTACTGCTCGTCGGTGACGGGTTCCATCCACTCATTGCTGTTGCCTGGTTTGGCGTTGGCGTGGTAAGTAAGGTGCTGCATCCAGCTGTCTTCGGCGGCACCGTGCCAATGCTTTACCCCCTCGGGGACAGCGATGGTGACGCCAGGCTTCAGCTCCACGGCGGGTTTGCCCCACTCCTGGTACCAGCCGCGACCGCTGACGCAGATGAGTATCTGCACGGCGCCGTGGTGGACGTGCCAGTTGTTGCGGCAGCCAGGTTCGAAACTGACGTTGCAGAGGCCGCTCACCGAGTCGAGCAAGGCCAGGTAGCTCTGCCCGGTGAAATACTTGGCGTAGGCATCGTTGGGTTCACCCAAGGGCCACGATGATGTGGAGACGGCGGGCATCTGTTGTCCGCCCACGGCGGCAATGGCGGCCTCGCAGCGCAACGCCTCGGCTTGCAACCCTGCGGCTTTCAAGGCTACAGGAATGTTGCGCAACTGCTCTTCGGCGACACCCATATTCAATGCGTCGCGCACGTGGGCTTGCAACTGCGGCATTACGCCTTCCAAGCCGCTCAGCGCGCTGACGGTGACCAGCTCGCGGTCAGCGTGGGTGAGCAGGTCGCGGGCGAAGATGTCGCCAAAGAGGTGCGCTTTGAGATAGTAATCCTCGGCAGGGCAGAAGTCGTAGTTGAACGGCTGTCCGCTGAGCTTCGTCTGCACCTCGGTGCCTTGCTTGAGGGCATCGTAGCCGTCGGGCAGCGGCGACGATTCAGCACCCATCTCCACATCGCCGCGCTGCTCCATCACTTTCTTGAGAGTACCCAATGCGTTGAGCGAACGCGGGAATCCCGTGTAGGCATAGAGCTGCGAGATGGCTTCCTTCATCTGGTTGGCGGTGAGGCCTGCATCAAAGCCCTCACCGATGGCGATGGCCAGCGACGACTGGTCGCCCCTCGCCTCGTGGCAGGCGATAACCGTCATCGCGGCCGCTTGCTTTTCATTGAAACTTAAAGTATTCATATCCTTCCCCGATTGTGTCTTTTTGCCGCACCCCACTGTCAGCAGCATGCAGCAGGCGGCAAGAATCATTGCGATGCGTTTCATCTTAAGTGTAATTATTTGTCGATACTGACGATAGTGTATTTGCGGCTTCCGAGACCTATCTTCTCG
>ONUE01000118.1 GCA_900320975.1 uncultured Bacteroidales bacterium
GGAGACCGACATAGTGAAGATAAAAGGCTTTGCGAGCCGTCCGGAGTTCAGCCGGAAGACGCGCGGCGAGCAGTACCTGTTCGTCAACGGGCGCTTCATCAAGCACCCGATGCTGAGTGCGGCGGTGGAGAAGGCCTACGCCGACCTGCTGCCGGAGAGGAGCTTCCCGAGTTACTTCATCGGCCTGCAGGTGGACCCGTCGAGAATTGATGTGAACATACACCCCACGAAGACGGAGGTGAAGTTCGTGGACGACCACGCGCTGTTTGCGATAATGCGGTCGGCGGTGAAGAAAGCCCTGGGGCAGTTCTCGCTGGCCACGGAGCTGAGCTTCGACACGCCGGAAGAGTTCAACATAGGGCCCGCGCCGAAAGGCTATATGCCGCCGGAGCCCAAGATAAGCTATAATCCGGACTACAATCCATTCGCTTCCACGAAAGGATTGGGAGTGAAAGGAAATGAAAAAGGAGTGAGAGGGAATGAAAGGACAACAGATCTGATTGATACAACAGATACTATTGTCCCTTCACTTCCTCTCACTCCCTCACACGCCCCCTCGCTGCCACAGAGTACTTGTATGCAGGTGCAGGGGCGTTATGTAGTGACGCCGCTGTCGTCGGGGCTTGCGGTGATAGACCAGCAGAGGGCCCACGAGCGGGTGCTCTACGACAGGCTGACGCGCACCGTCGGCCAGGCCGTGAAGCAATCGCAGACGCTGCTCTTCCCGGTGCAGTGCCATTTCTCGGCCGCCGACGGCGAGCTCTTCGGGGAGCTGCTGCCCGACCTGAAAGAATACGGCTTCGAGATAGCGGCGATGGGCGGCTGCACCTTTGTGGTCAGCGCCACGCCGGCGGGGCTGAAAGAAGGTGACATGCAGGAGCTCTTCGACCGGATGCTGATGGAATACAAAGGAGCCACGCTGCAGAAGCACGCGTCGAGGAGCCAGAGCCTCTGTACGTCGCTGGCGCGCCAGATGGCCATAAAGCCGGGCAGGCAGCTGACGCAGGAAGAGATGCAGCAGCTGGTGTCGGACCTTTTCGCCTGTCCGCTGGCGGAGATGTCGCCCAGCGGGAAGAAAACAATAACGATAGTGAAACCTGAAGAACTGTTGAAATAGACAATGGCACAATACCAACCACAAGGATTTACCCTGCTGCCGCCGGCAGTGAAGCACCTGCTCATCATCAACATCATCTGTTATGCAGGCTACTATGCGCTTGCGAGACAAGGTATTGCGGACCTCAACTACCTGCTGGGTATATGGACGCCGTCGAGCGGCCTGTTCCGCCCGTGGCAGCCGCTGACGTATATGTTTATGCACGGGAGCTTCGACCACCTGTTCTTCAACATGTTCTCGCTATGGATGTTCGGCACCGTGCTGGAGCGCTACTGGGGCACGCGGCGATTCCTGTTCTACTACCTCGTCTGCGGCATCGGTGCGGGTCTGCTGAACCTGCTGGTGCCCGGCGTGCATGTGTCGGTGGGCGCCTCGGGAGCCATATACGCCCTGCTGCTGGCCTTCGGCATGATGTTCCCCAACGAATACATATACCTCTACTTCCTTGTGCCGATAAAGACCAAGTGGTTCATCATCGGCATGATAGCCCTGGAGCTCTTCGAGGGAGTGTTCCGCAGTTACGACGGAGTGGCGCACTTCGCCCACCTCGGCGGCATGCTGATAGGCTTCCTGCTGGTGCTCTACTGGCGTAAACATCCGTTCTCCAAATATTTCTAAGCGACTATGAAACAGATGAGACTTATACCGTTGATAGCTGTTGCGGCGATGCTGAGCACGTCGTGTATGGGCTATGAGGAGCATGTGCTGAAAGGCACGCTGTATGCCGACAGCGCACATACGATACCCGCAGCGGGGGACACGCTGACCTTCCGCGCCGGTACAAGATATGACTATGACAGATACCTGGGGCAGGCGATAACCGATGCCCAAGGACGCTGGGCTTTCCAATACATACAGAACTTTGCGAATCCGCACCAGAACGAGACGGAGACGAGTTCATTCTACGACGAAGTGCTTATCAAGCACGGTGCCGACACCCTGTATACGGGGTGGCCTGACAGGAACGACATCATGCTCTATCCGGGCTGCTGGGAGAGCGAAGATTATGGCTATACGCCTGATACAACAATACGAAACGGAGTGAACCAATGAAGAAGACTATCATAATAATCATGGGGCTGATGCTCTGCCCCACCCTTCTGCTGGCGCAGCATCCCGAGGACGGTGTGGCACGCCACACTGTGAAGACCAACATAATATCGGCTTTTGCCGGTTGCCCGACAATAAGCTATGAGTACCGCATAGCCGACCACTCCGCCGTGCAGGTGGACATGGGGGGCACGATATTCAAAGACCCCAATACGGCATTGACGCCGCACTATTATTTCGCCGACGCGCACTATCGCTTCTACATCGTCAAACAGGGGCGCCGCCACGTAATGCCCTTCATAGGGATAGGTGCCCACTACACCAACGCATGGACTCACCTAAATCTGTTTGTAAGTAATAACGGCTGGGATATCAATACGGAGCGCTACACCAAGCGTGACGAGGTGCTGCGTCCGTTCATGCTGGTCGGCCTAAAGGTGAACATACCTTTCGGCCTGACCATAGAGACCTCGGTCGGAGGACGGCTGGCCTACGATGTAGACGGCAACAGCCCACTGGGACAGTACAACGCAGTGACTACAGTATTCACCACCAGCATCGGCTGGGCTTTCTAACCGAAAAAGAATAAACAACAACATACAATGGAATTAGCATCAAAGTACGACCCTCGCGCCATCGAGGAGAAATGGTATCAGTTCTGGCTTGACAAGAAACTCTTCCACTCGGAGCCCGACACCCGTGTGCCCTACACCGTGGTCATTCCGCCACCCAATGTGACGGGAGTGCTGCACATGGGCCACATGCTCAACAACACCATCCAGGATGTGCTGGTGCGCCGCGCCCGCATGCAGGGCAAGAACGCCTGCTGGGTGCCCGGCACCGACCACGCCAGTATCGCCACCGAGGCCAAGGTGGTGAAGATGCTCGCCGACCGAGGTATCGACAAACGCAGCCTCACGCGAGACGAATTCATGAAGTACGCATGGGAGTGGAAAGAAGAGCACGGCGGCATCATTCTCAAGCAGCTCCGCAAGCTCGGCGCCAGCTGTGACTGGGACCGCACTGCCTTCACCATGGACGAGGTGCGCTACGAGAGCGTCATACGCGTCTTCGTGGACCTTTATAATAAAGGCCTCATCTACCGCGGTGTGCGAATGGTCAACTGGGACCCCCAGGCCCTCACCGCCGTCAGCGACGAGGAGGTCATCTACAAAGAGAGCCACGGTAAGCTCTTCTACCTCCGCTACTATGTCGAGGGCGAGGACAAATACATCGTCGTCGCCACCACGCGCCCCGAGACCATCATGGGCGATACCGCCGTGTGCGTGCACCCCGAGGACGAGCGCTACCAGTGGCTCAAGGGCAAGAAAGTCATAGTGCCCGGCGTTGGCCGTGTGGTGCCCATCATCATGGACGAGTACGTAGACCGCGAGTTCGGTACCGGCGCCTTGAAGATCACGCCGGCCCACGACATCAACGACTACAACCTCGGCATGAAATACGGCCTCGAGAGCATCGACATCTTCAACGACAACGGTACCCTCAACGAGAACGGTGGCAAGTACTGCGGCATGGACCGCTTCGCCTGCCGCAAGGCCATCATGAAAGACCTCGAGGAGGCAGGTCTCGTCGAGAAGATAGAAGACTACACCAACAAGGTGGGCCACAGCGAGCGTACCGACGCCGTCATCGAACCCAAGCTCAGCGCCCAGTGGTTCATG
>ONUE01000117.1 GCA_900320975.1 uncultured Bacteroidales bacterium
ATGAAGCGCCCGTTGACGAACAGGTACTGCTCGCCGCGCGTCTTCCGGCTGAACTCCGGACGGCTCGCAAAGCCTTTTATCTTCACTATGTCGGTCTCCTCCTCCACATGGTACATGCGCTCCTTGTACTGCTGCCCGAAGAGGCCGCAGATGCGCTGCAGCATGCTGCCCGCCGCCAGCTCGTAGAGCGTCTTGCCGTTGTGGCTGAAGCTGAAGCCTATGTCGGGATGTATCAGCGTGATCCGGCGGAAGGTCTCCTCTATGTGGCTCAGCTCCACGGCGTCCCTCTTCAGGAAGTTGCGACGCGCCGGCACATTGTAGAAGAGGTTCTTCACCGTCATGCTGGTGCCCGCCGCACAGGCCGTAGGCTCCTGGCTCACTATATGCGCGCCCTCTATCACCACCTGCGTCCCCCAGCTCGCGTCACTCTGGCGCGTCTTCAGCTCCACCTGCGCTATCGCCGCTATCGAGGCCAGCGCCTCCCCGCGGAAGCCCATGGTCCTTATGGCGAACAGGTCGTCGGCCCCGTGGATCTTGCTCGTAGCGTGGCGCTCGAAACACACCCTCGCGTCACTGTCGCTCATCCCGCAGCCGTTGTCTATCACCTGTATCAACGTACGCCCCGCGTCCTTCAGCACCAGGTCTATCTGCGTCGCACCAGCGTCCATGGCGTTCTCCAGCAGCTCCTTCACAGCTCCCGCCGGTCGGTCCACAACCTCTCCCGCCGCTATCTGGTTCGCCACACTGTCAGGCAATATGTTGATTATATCCATTCTTTCTTTTAGTTTTAAGTTTTAAGCTTTAAGCTTTAAGTGGCTACGCAGTCCGCGTCAGCCCACTCACAGCTTACAGCTTACAGCTTCTTTTCTCGTATTCATTCAGGAACTGCAGCAGGCTCTTTGCCGGCAGCACCTTGTTCATGATGATGTCTCTCCTCTCGTTCAGTATTATCATCGTTGGCGCCCCATGCACATTGTACGCCTCCTGATAGTCGATGTTCACATTCGTGCCGCCCACGTTCACCCAGTTGAACTTGTGCTCCCTCACATACCGCTTCCATTTCTCCACATCGCTCTCGAAGCCCACGGCGTAGATTTCGAAGCGCCTGTCCGGAGCCGTCATCAGCGAATCGTACAGCACCTTCAGCGCCTCGCTCTGCTCCTGACAGTGGTGACAGTCCGGGTCCCAGAACCACAGTATCACATACTTCGTCGGGAACCGGTGACTGCTGATCCACTCCCGCGGGTCGCTGCTCTGGTTCGTGTCAGCCATCCACAGCTCCTGCCCGTGCGCGCCTATCAGGCTCTGCCGTATGCGCTTGTAGTTGTAGCGCATATTGTGCAGCGTACCCTCCGTGGCCCACGGGCAGCGCCCCTTCAGGTAGTACTCGCTCGCCAGGTGGCACCACACAGCATCCCACCCCACATTCTTCGTCGAACGGAAATAGCGCGGCTCGATGAAGTCGAACACATAGCGCAGCAGCGCCGTATCGTCGCCAATCCTCGCCGCCAGACGGTCGATGTCAGCCTTTATCGTGTCGCTCTCGGCATAATACAGCACCCCGAAAAAGAAATAATTCATCTTGCTGAACAACTGCGGACTATGCAGCAGCGCCCACGTTTCACTTTTCACTTTTAACTTTTCATTTTCGAAAAGATAGTCCCAGTAATGCATCCTGTACCACGTCGCCTTGTCCTTCACACTGTCCGGCACCTCGGGACGCGAGCAGACCTTCTGGATCTCCAGGTACACGTTGGGGCTCTTCAGCTCCATGACCCTCTTCTCGTAAGCCTCCATGCGCGCTATCAGCGCCTTCTCCTTCTCCGCACGGTCCTTGTCCTTCTTCAAAGCCTCCATCTCCTTCTCCGCCGCAGTCTCCGTCGCCAGGTAGTCGTACATCTCCGCATTCACCTTGCTCCCCTTCACCTTCACACTGCCCGGCGTCAGCTTCGCGTCACCGCTGATGCTGAACTTCAGGCTGCCGTCCACACAAAAGTCCGACACAGCCTTCTTTCCGTCCTGCCCCACAAGGGCATACACACCGCGCGGCCACTCCCGGCGGCCCTTGAAGACATAACTGTCGCCCCTCCGCACCGCCGTGTCCACCAACGTCAGCACATCACGGTGGTAACGACCTATGTACATCACCGTGTCACTACGCCCCTCAAGCTGGAACGTGAAACTGTACTGCTGTCCCCACGCACTCAGCGCCAGGCATATAAACGACACTATCGTCAAAGTCCGTCTCATCTCTTTTTACTTATTAAATTCTATATAACGCCGCCCCGCCCCATATTATTGTATCCCCCACCACATTTTTTTTACAATTTATCCCCCACCTCACACCCACTCCCCTCCGTCCCCCCTCCGTCCCCGCTCCGACTGTTCACCGGTTGTTTAACGGTTTTTAGTCGGAGCGGGGTCGGAGGGGGGACGGAGCGGGGACGGACCGCCGCCAAGGGTGGAAGTCCGTCAGAGGATAAGCTTCGCGGTGACCATCAGCGACAGGTTGTTGCTGACCTTCGTGTAGCGGTAGCTGGCGCCGTAAGGCACTATGCGCCACGCCGCTGCCACACCCCAGTCCACCAAACCCCAGCGCAGCAGCCCGTCGACACCCGCCACGGGCTCGACGATGCCCAGATAGGGCGCCTGCAGCAGAAGCCCGTCGTGCACCACCGTGCCGTCGGCATCCATGCCGCGCAACAGTCCCCACGCGGCGTTGAGTCCGACGAAAGGCACCGGCATGCTGCCGACGACGAACAGGCCGTTGAAGAAATTATAGAGGGGGCTGGCGGCCTCAAGACGCACGCTGGCAAACAGATAGGCGTCGGCAGTGAACTCGTTGGGACGCGCGGTGAGCAGCGTGTTGCTGAAGCAGAACGGCGCACCCCAGGTGCCGCCGAGGTCGAAGCGGTAAGGGTAGGGGGCTCCGCCGCTGACCAAGCCACTCTGTATCAGACTCTCCACTCTCCACCCTGCTCTCTCCACTCTCCACTCATATTGCCCTATCGTCCGCAGGAAAGCGCGCCCGCCGGGGTTCACCTCGCCGAGCATGCACTGCCCCTTGAGCTTGCCGCCCCTCACGCGCCACTCGCCGTTCACCGTAGCCTCCCAGCCGTCCTCACGCGCCAGCGCGTCGCCATCTTTGGCGTAAAGAAGCCCCTTGTTGTCGTAGAGCCTATGCCCTTGATAGACACTGAATCTGCCCTCTACGCTGCCGCGCGGCAGCATGTGGCGGTGGCCCACGGTGAGAGTGTTGCGGCCACTCATGCGGCGTGTCATGAAAGCCGACAGCGAGCCGAGGTCGCTGAGGGTGTAGGCCGCCAGCGAACGGCGCCCCACGGCCACCAGACTGCGGTCGGCACCCGCAAGCCACGTGCCGCTCCGGGTCGTCCACTCGCCGTAAGTCCCGCAGCTCAGCAACTTGGCATAGAAGCTGTAGCCCAGCCAGGCGTCGGCATTCCAGAGCCCGTTGCTACCGCGCAGCTCCACCCCGGCGCCCCAGCGCGAATGCTTGTAGAGGTTATAGCTCCACACCCGCCCCACGTCGAAATACACGCCAGGGTTATACCCGTTGCCGTTCAGCCGCACCATCTGCCCGAAAGCACTTGGCCCCAGCAGGATACACGCCGCTATGATGATACTCGCCCTTCTCATTTCAACTGCAAAAGTAGCAAAAATAAATTGAAAATTGAAGAATGAAAGATGAAAATTAAAATAATATTACTATATTTGCAAAATATTGTAAAGTTTAAATAATCAAACAAACAACAGATATGCAGAGAGATAACGAGATTTTCGACCTCATCCGCAAAGAGCGTGAGCGTCAAACCAAAGGCATCGAGCTGATTGCCTCCGAGAACTTCGTCAGCGACCAGGTGATGGAAGCCATGGGCAGCGTGATGACCAACAAATATGCTGAGGGCTACCCCGGCAAGCGCTACTACGGCGGCTGCCAGGTGGTCGACCAGAGCGAGACCATCGCCATCGAGCGCGCCAAGAAACTCTACGGCGCCTGCTGGGCCAACGTGCAGCCCCACAGCGGTGCACAGGCCAACATGGCCGTGTTCCTGGCCTGCCTCAACAGCGGCGACACCTTCATGTTGGCTACCAGGTGAAGGAAGAGACCGGCACCGTCGACTATGAGGACATGGAGAAGAAGGCCCTCGAGCACCACCCGAAGCTCATCATCGGCGGCGGCAGCGCCTACAGCCGTGACTGGGATTGGGCCAAGATGCGCGAGATCGCCGACAAGATCGGCGCCATCCTCATGGGCGACATCAGCCACCCCAGCGGCCTCATCGCCAAGGGCTACCTGAACAACGCCGTCAAGTATTGCCACATCGTCACCACCACCACCCACAAGACCCTCCGCGGACCTCGCGGCGGTATGATCCTCATGGGTCAGGACTTCGACAATCCTTGGGGCAAGACCACCCCGAAGGGTGAGATTAAGAAGATGAGCGCCCTCCTCGACAGCGCCGTCTTCCCCGGCACCCAGGGCGGTCCTCTGGAGCATGTCATTGCCGCTAAGGCTGTTGCCTTCGGCGAGGCCCTCACCGACAGCTACGACCAGTACATCCAGCAGGTGATGAAGAACGCCAAGGTGATGTGCGAAGCCTTCCTCAACAAGGGCTACAAGGTCATCAGCGGCGGTACCGACAACCACCTGATGCTCATCGACCTCCGCACCAAGTTCCCCGAGCTCACCGGTAAGGAAGCCGAGAACGCCCTCGTGGCCGCCGACATCACTCGACACCGTCCTCTGCAATCCGACCGACGAGGCCGTCCGCGCCAAGATCACCGGCCAGGTCAACGAGATGATGCAGAACCGTCCGCTCTTCGCCTGGTAAGATTAAAAATCATAGGTAAAAGGTGAAAGGTGAAAGGATTATCCTTCGCTTTTCACCTTTTCCATATCCTATAAACCATAGCTATTATGAAAAAGATAGTATTTGCATTGTTGATGGTCGTGGTTTTGGGCTTCACGGCCAACGGACAGACGGTTCACGAATCGCTGAAGAGTCCCGACGGACGCATGGAGGTGACATTCTGGCTTCTTGGCGGCTCGCCACATTATGAGTTGAAGCGCGACGGGAAGCAGGTGATTGCTATGCCGTCGCTGCTGGGGTTCGTGCTGGAGTGGCGCGACGACCTCGATCACGCCTTCGTGCTCAAGGATGTGGAACGCAGCACCTTCGACGAGGTGTGGCACCCCGTCCTCGGCGAGGAGGCCAATATACGCAACCACTACAACGAAATGCTGGTGACGCTGGAGCAGCCAGT
>ONUE01000116.1 GCA_900320975.1 uncultured Bacteroidales bacterium
GGCAAGGGCGACAAAGAGCGCTGGGTGCCCATCAACGAGCGCGCCCTCGAGCTGATGCTCTCATACATACATAATGTGCGCAGCCACATGCCGGTGATGTCCGGCGAGGACAAGTATGTCTTCCTCAACCGCCGTGGCCACCACCTCACGCGCCAGATGGTCTTCATCATGCTGCGCAATGCCGTAGCCGCTGCCGGCATCAAGAAAAAAGTCAGCCCACATTCCCTTCGCCACAGCTTCGCCACCGAGCTCGTCGAGAACGGTGCTGACCTGCGTGCTGTGCAGGAGATGTTAGGCCATGAAAGCATCTCCACCACAGAGATTTACACCCATCTGACGCGCGACACGCTGCGCAACACCATCGCCGCTTTCCACCCCCACTACAGCAAAAAATAATCTCCGTTTCCTCTCCGTCCCCCCTCCGTCCCCGCTCCGACTGTTCTACGGTTGTTTTACGGTTTTTAGTCGGAGGGGGGACGGAGCGGGGTCGGAGAGGGGGCGGAGCGACATTAGGCGCTTCTGTGGTTGGCATCGTTGTGGATAACTTTTTTCTATATATATTAAATTTAATTCGTATCTTTGCAGTCTCAAAAAATGACAAATAATAAATAATAATCTAACAATAAATATTTTAAACAAGATGACTAAGTACGTTTACACGTTCGGCGGCAAAACTGCCGAAGGAAAAGCTGACATGAAGAACCTCCTTGGCGGCAAGGGTGCCAACCTGGCCGAGATGTGCCTGCTGGGCCTCCCCGTGCCCGCCGGTCTGACAATTACTACCGAGTGCTGCACCGCCTACTACGCCAACAACTGCGAGCTGCCCAAGGGCCTTATGGAAGAGGTATGGAAAGGTGTTGAGAACATTGAGAAGATTATGGGCATGAAATATGACGATGCCGAGAATCCCCTGCTGGTGAGCTGCCGTTCCGGCGCCCGCTCCTCCATGCCTGGCATGATGGACACCGTCCTGAATATCGGTCTGAGCAGCAAGACCATCCCCGGTATGCTGAAGAAGACCAACAACCCCCGTTTCGTGTATGACTCGTACCGCCGTCTTATCATGATGTATGCCGACGTGGTGATGGAGAAGAGCGAGGGCATCGAGCCCGCCGACGGCAAAGGCATCCGCAAGCAGCTCGACGACATGCTCGACGAGTACAAGGCCGTGAAGGGCTACAAGAGCGACACCGAGCTCACCGCCGACGACCTGATGAAGCTTGCCGAGGCTTTCAAGGTGCGCGTGAAAGAGGTTCTGGGTGTGGACTTCCCCGATGACGCCCGTGCCCAGATGGAAGGTGGCATCAAGGCCGTCTTCAAGAGCTGGAACGGCAAGAAGGCCGTCAGCTATCGTAAGATCGAGGGTATTCCCGACGACTGGGGCACCGCCGTCAACGTGCAGGCCATGGTCTTCGGCAACATGGGTGACACCAGTGCCACCGGCGTGGCCTTCACCCGCAACCCCGCCACCGGCGACAACCAGTTCTACGGTGAGTGGCTCATCAACGCCCAGGGTGAGGATGTGGTGGCCGGTATCCGTACCCCCAACCCCCTCAACGACGACACCAAGAACGAGCAGAACAAGCACATGCACTCCATGCAGGAGCTTATGCCCGAGACATACAAGGAGCTGTGCGACATCCGCAGCATCCTCGAGAAGAACTACCACGATATGCTCGACATCGAGTTCACCATCCAGGACGGCAAGCTGTATATGCTGCAGTGCCGCGTGGGTAAGCGCACTGGTGTTGCCGCCCTCACCATGGCTATGGACATGCTGAAGGAAGGCCTCATCGACGACAGCGAGGTGGTGATGCGCATATCTCCCGCACAGCTCGACGAGCTGCTGCACCCCATCCTCGACGCTGCCGACGAGAAGAAGCACACCGTGCTCGCCAAAGGTCTGCCCGCAGGCCCCGGCGGTGCCGTGGGTGTCATCGCTCTCACCAGCGAGAAGGCCAAAGAGTATCAGGCTGCCAAGATTAAGAACATCCTCGTCCGCGAGGAGACCAACCCCGAGGACGTCGAGGGCATGCGTGCCGCCGACGGTATCCTCACCGCCCGTGGCGGTATGACCTCGCACGCCGCCCTTGTGGCCCGTGGCTGGGGTAAGTGCTGCATCGTGGGTTGCGACGCCGTGAAGATCGACATGGCCGCCGGCACTGTCACCATGAACGGCAAGACCTTCAAGGAGGGCGACCTGCTGTCGCTCAACGGTTCGAAGGGCTGGGTCTATGACGAAGAGGTCAAGATGATCAACGCCACCGAGAATCCCCTGTTCCAGGAGCTCATGAAGTTGGTCGACAAGCACCGCAAGATGGGTGTCCGCACCAATGCCGACAACCCCGCCGACGCCCAGAAGGCTATCGACTTCGGCGCCGAAGGTATCGGTCTGTTCCGTATTGAGCACATGTTCTACGGCGAGAACAGCGAGAAGCCGCTGGAGAAGCTGCGCAACATGATTCTGGCCAACACCCGCGAGGAGCGCATCGCCGCCCTCGACGAGCTGGAGCCTTATATCCGCGAGAGTGCCAAGGGCACCCTGAAGGTTATGGATGGCAAGCCCCTGACCTTCCGTCTGATGGATCCCCCGCTGCATGAGTTCGCTCCCCAGGGCAGCGAGAAGATGCAGGAAGCCGCAAATCGCCTCGGCATCAGCTACGAGGATGTCAAGAAGCGCGTCGAGAGCCTCCATGAGGTCAACCCGATGATGGGTCTGCGCGGTGTGCGTCTGGGTATCATCTATCCGGAAATCACCCGCGTGCAGTTCCGCGCCCTCTTCAGCGCCACCTGCGAGCTGTTGAAGGAAGGCAAGCACCCGATGCTTGAGATTATGGTGCCTCTGACCATCAACGCCGCCGAGCTGAAACACCAGAAGCAGATTGCCAACGAGGTGAAGGAAGAGGTTGAGAAGAAGTACGGCCAGAAGTTCGAGTACAAGTTCGGCACCATGATTGAGATTCCGCGTGCCGCCCTCGTCGCCAACCAGATTGCCGAGGTGGCCGAGTTCTTCAGCTTCGGTACCAACGACCTGACCCAGATGACCTTCGGCTTCAGCCGCGACGACGTCAACGCCATCGTCAAGACCTACGTCGACGAGAAGATTATCCCCGCCGACCCGTTCAACAGCTTCGACCGCGAGTGCGTCGGTGAGCTGGTGAAGATTGGTATCGAGCGTGGCCGTGGTACCCGCGCCAACCTGAAATGCGGTGTCTGCGGTGAGCACGGTGGTGACCCGACGGCAGCCGAGTTCTTCTACAAAGCCGGCATGAACTACGTCAGCTGCTCGCCTTTCCGCGTGCCTGTGGCACGTCTGGCCGCCGCACAGGCCGCCATCAAGGAAGCCAGAGAGATGTAACCCAAAACCATAAAGATATGACCGACAAAATAAGAAAAGATCTCGAAGCGCTGGGTATCACTGGCGTTAAGGATATCCACTACAACCCCTCGTACGAGGAGCTGTTCAAGTTCGAGAGTGACCCTGCCCTCACGGGCTATGACAAGGGCCAGCTTACCGAGCTCGACGCCATGAACGTGATGACCGGTATCTATACCGGCCGTTCGCCCAAGGACAAATACATCGTCATGGACGCCCAGTCGAAGGATACCGTGTGGTGGACCTCGGATGACTATAAGAACGACAACCACCCGATGAGCGAGCAGGTATGGGGCCATGTGAAAGGCCTCGCCTGCAAGGAACTCTGCGGCAAGAACCTCTTTGTCGTAGACGCCTTCTGCGGCGCCAACAAGGACACCCGTATCGCCGTGCGTTTCATTATGGAGGTTGCCTGGCAAGCACATTTCGTGACCAATATGTTCATCAAGCCCACGGCTGAGGAGCTCAAGAACTTCAAGCCCAGCTTCACCGTCTACGCTGCTTCGAAAGCCAAAGTGGACGACTACAAGGCTCTTGGTCTGAACAGCGACACCTGTGTGGCCTTCAACGTCAGCAGCCGCGAGCAGGTCATCCTCAACACCTGGTACGGTGGCGAGATGAAAAAGGGTATGTTCAGCATGATGAACTACTACCTGCCTCTGAAAGGTATTGCCGCCATGCACTGCTCCGCCAACACCGACATGAAGGGTGAGCATACCGCCATCTTCTTCGGCCTCAGCGGTACTGGCAAGACCACCCTCAGCACCGA
>ONUE01000114.1 GCA_900320975.1 uncultured Bacteroidales bacterium
TTGCAGATGCCGCGCTTGGTGACGAAGTTGTAGATGCCGCCCTTGCCCTCTTTGTCGCCCGGGTACCAGTTCTGCACGGTGCTGTATTTCACCTCGGCATCCTTCATGACAACAATCTCCACAATGGCAGCATGCAGCTGGTTCTCATCGCGCTGCGGTGCAGTGCAGCCCTCCATATAGCTCACGTAGGCACCCTCGTCGGCCACTATCAGCGTGCGCTCGAACTGGCCCGTGCCCTTGGCGTTAATGCGGAAATAGCTGCTCAGCTCCATCGGGCAGCGCACCCCTTTGGGAATGTAGCAGAAGGAGCCGTCGCTGAAGACGGCGCTGTTCAGGGCGGCGAAGAAGTTGTCAGCACTCGGCACCACGCTGCCCAGGTATTTCTTCACCAGGTCGGGGTGCTTCTGCACGGCCTCGCTGATGGGCATGAAGATGATGCCTTTCTCCTCGAGGGCTTTCTGGCTGGTGGTCTTCACGCTGACGGAGTCCATGATGGCGTCATAGGCCACGCCGGCCAGCGCCTCGCGCTCACGCAAGGGGATACCCAGCTTGTCGAAGGTGGCCAGCAGCTCGGGGTCCACCTCGTCGATGCTTTTCTTCTTCTCCTGCTTGGGAGCGGCGAAGTAGATGATGTCCTGATAGTTGGGGGTCTCGTACTCGAGGTGCGCCCAGTCGGGCTCCTTCATCTTCTGCCAGCGGCGGAACGCCTCGAGGCGGAACTCCAGCAGCCACTCCGGCTCGTTCTTCTTCTTCGAGATCAAGCGCACAACCTCCTCGTCCAATCCCTTACGGATGGTCTCGGTGTCAATATCTGTAGTGAAGCCCCATTTGTACTCCTCGTTGGTAACTTCTTGAATAATATTCTTTTCGTTATCTTCCATTGCAACAAAATTCACTAATTTGTGGTTGCAAAAATACGAAAAAAAAGAATATCTAAAATATAAATAATAAATAAAAAAGCGGTCGCCTCACCGCATTTCGCGTTTCAGTTTCCGGCTAATCCAGACGGCATACGGGACTGCCAGCACGAAGGTCAGCATGTCGGCTACGCCCTGGGCCATCTGGACGCCCTGCATACCCAGCCATGAGGGCAGCAACAGGAGGGCCGGAAGGAAAAAAAGACCGTTGCGACAGATACTTAGCAGCGTCGCCGGGAAGGTCATGCGTATGTTCTGGAACAGCATGCCGGTGGCGGTGAAGAGTCCCACCAGCGGGAAGGCGGCGCACTGCCACCGCAGGGTGACGGCACCTATCTCGATGAGCAAGGGGTCTTCGGCGCGGAAGAGCGCAACTATCTGGGGTGCAAAGGTCAAGCCCACAGCTGAGATGACCAGCAGGAAGGCCGTGGCGACACAGGAGGTGAAGAGCCACGACTCACGCACACGGTCGTATTTCCGCGCACCGTAGTTGTAGCCGCACACGGGCTGGAACCCTTGGCAGAAGCCCAGCACCACGCTGAAGGCGAACATCATGATGCGCGTGACGACGGCGAAGGCAGCCACCGCACTCGCCTCCTCGCCGGGGGCGGCATAGAGAGCGGCACAGTAGTTGAGGGAGACGGCGGCAGCACAGTTGAACACCTGACGGAAGAGCGACGGCAGACCGCCCCTGAAGATCTCGTAATAGACTCGCCACGAGGGCTTAAAGTCGCGCAGACGTATGTGCAGGCTCTCGGGCCTGAAGGTGCCGCAGAGCAGCAGCACCCACGCGAAGAGCTGGCTCACGGCGGTGGCCAGCGACGCACCGCTGACACCCATGCCGAGGGTGAAGATAAACAGCGGATCGAGGGCGATATTGAGGAGGGCGCCACTGACGATGCCTATCATGCCGAAGCGCGCGTTGCCCTGCAGGCGCAATTGGTTGTTCAGCGTCAGCGCCGACATCATGAAGGGCGTAGCACCCACGATACTATTGCCGCCAGCGTACCGATGAGGAAGGGGGTGATAAAACCCACACTCGCCACCACAGAGGCCGAGCCCGTGTTCTTGGCGCCGAGGGCGCGGCTGATATAGTTGCCGCTACCGTGGCCGAAGAAGAAACCCAGCGCCTGGATGAAGGTCATGTAGGCGAAAGAGACACCGATGGCGGCGGTGCCCTCGGTCGACAGCCGCCCGATGAAGGCCGCATCGACGACATTGTAGAGCGCCGTGGTGACCATCGCGATGATGGTCGGCACAGCCATCTTGCACACTAAAACCCTAATGGGCTTAGTGGTCATCTCCTCATACCTGCTTTCGAGTGTCACTTATTGATTATACGTGTATTACCTTGCGAGTTCAAAAGTACAGCTTTAACCGTCTTGGTGTGGCCGTCGCGCTCGAAATCCACCTCCACTTCGTCGCCGGGAGTGAACAGACCGAGCTCTTCCATCATCTCGGCGAAGGTGTTCACCTCCTTGCCCGCAACTCGCAGTATTATATCGCCTTGCACTATTCCGGCACGGGCGGCGGCACAATCCTCAACGACCTTGGCGACATAAAGGCCCTTGATGTCGCGCGCACCGGCCTTCTTGGCTATATTGGCATCAACCTCAGTGACTTGCACACCAAGGTAACCTCTCTGCACGTAGCCGTAGCGCTGCAGGTCGCCCGCCACCTTGACGGCGAGGTTGCTCGGTATGGCAAACGAGTAGCCGATGTAGTTGCCGTTGCCCGACGCGATGGCCGTCACGATGCCTATCAGTTGGGCCTGCGAGTTGACGAGAGCACCTCCACTATTGCCTGAATTAACAGCCGCATCTGTCTGCAAGAAAGACTCTAACGGAGTTTCGTTGCTACGCGGATTGTCTATGATATGCATGTTGCGCGCCTTGGCGCTGATGATGCCGCTGGTGACCGTGGAGGTGAGGTTGAAGGGGTTGCCGATGGCCAGCACGGGCTCGCCGACCTTCACCTGGTCGCTGTTGCCGAAGGGGATGTAGGTAAGTCCCTCGGCCTCAATCTTGATGACCGCCAGGTCGGTGGCGGGGTCGTTGCCCACGAGGCGCGCCGGCAGTTCGCGTCGGTCGTTGAGAGTCACGGTGATACGCTCGGCATCCTGCACCACATGGTTGTTGGTCAGGATGTAGCCGTCGGTGGTGATTATCACGCCCGAACCATAGGCGCTGTAGACCTGCCGCTGGACTCCCTGGGGGATGATGAAGCCGAAGAACGACTGGTAGAGCGGCGTCATCTGCGTCATCTCGGTCTTGATGTGCACCACGCCGTCTATAGTGGCCGCTGCCACATCAGTGAAGTCTCTAATTTCAAGCCTATTCACCGCCTGCTCTTGAAGCTTCACTTCAACACCTTTGCCGACCTCTTCGGGCTGCTGCGCACAGGCCTGGAAGGTCAGACACAGGCCCGTCAATAGCATTAAAACTGTCTTTTTCATATCTGTTTTTGTTCCTTAAAATAACTTTTTATTTCATTATTTATTGCCCCACCCTCCAAATATCCCCACTCACCCCTCAACACCCCCTCGAACACACCCCGACGACCCTCCTCCCGCTCCGTCCCCCCTCCGACCCCGCTCCGACTGTTCACCGGTTGTTTAACGGTTTTTAGTCGGAGGGGGGACGGAGGGGGGACGGAGGGGCGTCGGACCAAATAGACGGCGGCGGACAATAAAAACAGAACCGCAGCGTTACTATATTATTATGAAAGGACGACTGATACTATTCCCCGTACCTATTGGAGCCGAGGACATTGCCTCTTCCCTACCCGCCGCCAACGCCGAGTTGCTGGCCACATGCCACACCTTTATCGTCGAGGAGCTGCGCACGGCGCGCCGTTTCCTCAAGAAAGCCGGCTACCCGCACGCCATCGACGATACCGTCTTCTTCGAACTGAACGAGCACACATCGCACGAAGAGATAGGCAACTACCTGGACGCCATAGAGAAAGGCGAGAACATCGGCCTGCTGAGCGAGGCCGGTCTGCCCTGCGTGGCCGACCCGGGGGCCATGATAACCAAGGTGGCGCAACGACGTGGCATAGAGGTCGTTCCACTCGTTGGACCCTCGTCGCTGATGCTGGCGCTGATGGCCTCGGGCTTCAACGGCCAGTCGTTCGCCTTCAACGGCTATCTGCCTGTGGACAAGGGCCGTCGCGCCGCCGCGATAAAGCACCTCGAGGAGCGCCTGCACCGCGAGCACCAGACGCAGATATTCATTGAGGCCCCCTACCGCAACAACCAGATGCTCGAGTCGTTAAGCACTGCGCTCCAGCCCAACACCATGGTCTGCGTGGCCTGCGACTTGACGCTGCCAACGCAGTATATCCACTCCCTCACCGCCCGCCAGTGGCAGAAAGAGCGCGAGAAGGTGAACCTCCACAAGCGGAATACGGTCTTCCTGATAGGAGAATAGCCCATAATTTAAAAACACAATATTATGAAAAAGAGTTTATTAAGCCTCGTTGCAGCTGCTTTGGTATTCTGCGGCTGCAGCAACAAAAGCGCCGAGACGTCCACGCTCACGCTGAACCTCGGGAACGCCGATGGCCGGACGGTCTACCTGTGCTGGACCGCCGACGACGGCATGGCAATGGTAGACAGCACTGTCATCACCGACGGCACGGCCATGATAGCCATTCCCCACAGCGACTCGTTGACGCTCTACACCATCAAGTACGACAAAGATGCCGAATGCGGCGTCTTCTCGTTCTTCACCGAGAACCAGAACACCACGATTACGGGCGACGCCGACAACATGCCGCACTGGACCGTGGAAGGCTGCCAGACGATGAACGAGCTGTCGGCGCATCACCAAAAGAGCATCGAGCTGTATGAAGACCGCATCATAGCCATCTATGCTGAGATGATGGAGTCTGACCCAAAGAAGGTCGAGGAGCTCAACACCGAGGTACAAGTCCTCCAGAAAGGGTATTCCGACTACCAAGTAGAATTCATCCGTAGCCATTCCGACAGCTATATCGGACACTATCTGCTCGACCTGATGAAAGAGAGCCTCGACTTCAGCCTCGTCAGCGAGCTGGCGGCAGGCCTCACCAACGAGTCAACGTTCAGCCGCAGTGTGAAGGAATATGTCGAGAAAGGGCCTCTGGCTGAGTAAGATAAATCTGACAAAAATAGGGCGCGTGCCGATGGCACGCGCCCTATTTTTATGTCCTTCTGATATTAGATCATCTTGAGGTAGCCCACCTCTTTCTCCGTCAGCTCGCGCCAGCGGCCTCGGGGGAGGTCTTTCTTGGTGAGGCCGGCGAAGGTGGTGCGGTCGAGCTTGTGGACCTCGTAGCCGAGGGCCTCGAAGAGGCGGCGCACGATGCGGTTGCGGCCGCTGTGCAGCTCGACGCCCACGATGCGCTTGTCGATGGTCTTGCCGACGGCGGCATACTGTATGTCATCGACATGCATTGGACCGTCCTCCAGCTCGATGCCTTCGAGCAGCTTCTTCATGTCCTCCTTGGTGACGGGCTTGTTGAGCTCCACCTGGTAGATCTTGTAGACCTGTGTGGAGGGGTGCGTGAGGCGCTTGGCCAGCTCGCCGTCGTTGGTGAAGAGCAGCAGACCCGTGGTGGCGCGGTCGAGGCGGCCGACGGGATAGATGCGCTCGGCACAGCAGCCGTCCATGAGCATCATCACGGTGCGGCGCTCCTGCGGGTCGTCGGTGGTGGTGATGAAGCCTTTGGGCTTGTTGAGGAGGAAGTAGCGCAGGCGCTCGCTGCGTAGTTTCTCGCCGCCATACTGCACCTCGTCGCCGGGCATCACCTGATAGCCCATCTCGGTGACCACCTTGCCGTTAACCTTCACGCTGCCGGCGGCAATCAGCTCGTCGGCCTCGCGGCGCGAGCAGATGCCGGCATGGGCAATATACTTGTTCAGGCGCATGGCACCCTCGGCATGGGGTTCCTTAGGTTTTTGCGGAGCGGCAGGTTTATGGCCGGCAGGACGGGTGGCACGCACAGGACGGTCGTAGGGCTTCGCTTTGCCCTTGCCTGGGCACCGTCGCGCTCCACTTTGGTTGCGCTGCTCCTGCGGGGCTTCTCCGTCTTGGCGGCTCTTGCTTCGCGGGGCTTGCTATTCTCCTTGGTAGGTCTGCTGTTGTCTTTCTGCTTTATCATTGTTGTCTGTTTTTTGTTTCTTCCATTCTTGTAACTCCTCGATGGCGCGGTGATGGCCACCGAAGTGCATCACGTAGGGCCATGTGTATTCCTTGTCCTGGTAGTCGAGGAACTTCTCCGTCTCGCGGGCCAGCATGAGGAATATCTCGAGGCGGTGCGAGAGGAGCCACTTGACGGCGGGGATGTTGCGGCGCGCCGCGAGGGCGTACATCATGTTCACCTTGGTGAGGTTGCGCTGCACCCATTGCTGTGCCTTCTCGTCGCCGTCGCAGGCGTTGCTGAGGATGGCCAGCCAGGCGAAGTTGTGCTTGAAAAGCCACACCATAGCGTCGTCGTCGCCGCGCACAGCATTGCTATAGGCTGCCAGCTCAGGGTGCGGTCCCTCCACCAGCACCTTGAAGAAGTCGGTCCTTCCCTCGACACTCTTCACCAGCGCCAGCAGCAGCTTCAC
>ONUE01000153.1 GCA_900320975.1 uncultured Bacteroidales bacterium
CAACTTCGACAAGAAGGTGAATATGCGCGTGTTTACATGGAAAGGTAACAAGGACACCGTCATGTCGCCGTGGGACTCGCTCATCTACTACAAGAAGTTTCTCAACGCAGGCCTTATGAGTGTGGAGCCCGGCACTGGCTATGTGAAAGCCTATGTGGGCGGCATCAACTACCGATACTTCAAATATGACAACGTGCAGAGCCACCGTCAGGTGGGCTCCACCTTCAAACCCTTCGTCTATACCATGGCCCTGCAGGACCTCGGCATGTTCCCCTGTACCGAGGTACCCAACTCGCAAGTGTGCTTCGAGGTGTGGAACGCCCCCGACTGGTGCCCGAAGAACAGCACCCATGAGCGTGAGGATGAGATGGTGACGCTGAAATGGGCTTTGGCGCACTCGGTGAACTGGGTGTCGGCATACCTCATGAAGCAGGGCTCGCCGGAGCAGGTCATTGACATTGCTCGCAAGATGGGTGTGCGCAGTCCCATAGATGCAGTGCCAGCCATTGCCGTGGGTACGCCCGAGATAACGGTATACGAGATGGCTGGCGCCATGGCCACCTTCGCCAACAAAGGCGAGTACGTGGAGCCTATATTCGTCACCCGCATCGAGGACCTGAACTACAAGTACCACCTGAACAACTACTCCACCAGTATTGCCGGCAAGACAGGTACCACGCAGAACAACTCGGACTGCTGGTTCGTGGGCATCACGCCCAAGCTGGCTACCGCAGTATGGACCGGCGGCGAACTACGCAGTATACACTTCCGCAACATGACCTACGGCCAGGGTGCCGCAATGGCACTGCCTATCTTCGGCCTCTACATGGAGAAAATATACAAAGACAATGTTCTCAAATTCTACCGCGGCGACTTCGAGCGCCCGTCGGTGCCCATAGAGATGGACTGCAGTAACTTCCAGCAGGAGATTGAGAACGAAGGCTTCGACTGGGACTTTTAACAGTTCAAGGTTATGAGTGATGAGTTAAGAGTTAACCTACTGGGCAAGACCTTGCCACAGCTGCAGGAGCTGTGCGCTGCCGAGGGCTTCCCGCGCTTCACGGCCAAGCAGATGTGCGACTGGCTGTACAAGAAGCGCGTGGAGAGCATCGACAGCATGACCAACCTGTCGCTGGCCCAGCGCGCGCGCCTCAACGAGATAGCCTATATAGGCCGTGAGACTCCGGTGCGCTGCCAGAAGAGCAAGGATGGAACGAAGAAGTACCTGTTCCCTGTGCTCGACGGGCATTACATTGAGGCTGTCTATATTCCCGAAGAAGACCGTGCCACGCTCTGTGTGAGCTGTCAGGTGGGGTGCAAGATGGGCTGCCGCTTCTGTGTGACAGGACAGCAGGGCTTTCACGGCAACCTAAGCGCTGGCGACATCATCAACCAGCTGTTCTCCATACCGGAGTTTGAAGAGCTCAGCAACGTGGTCTTCATGGGTATGGGTGAGCCCATGGACAACCTCGACGCCGTTCTGGCTGCCACACAGGTGATGACTGCCGACTGGGGGCTCGGATGGAGCCCGAAGCGAATTACGGTGAGCACCGTGGGCATTATTCCCGGTCTTAAGCGCTTCCTCGACGAAAGCCAATGCCATGTGGCGTTGAGCCTGCACAACCCAGTACCACAGGAGCGCCTGCAGATGATGCCGGTGCAAAAAGCATTCCCGCTCAACGAAGTGCTCGCACTACTTAGGAAGTACGACTGGAGCGGTCAACGGCGCTTGTCATTCGAATACACGATGTTCTGCGGCGAGAACGACGACCAAGCCCATGCACAGAAGCTTGTGGACGCCTTGAAAGGGCTCGACTGCCGCGTCAACTTGATACGCTTCCACGAATCGCCGGAGGCCCCCTTCAAGACATCCATGCCGACGACGATAAAAGCTTTCCAGGATTACCTGAACCGTCATGGTGTCATCTGCACTCTCCGCGCCTCACGCGGACAAGATATCGACGCCGCCTGTGGACTACTGGCAGGTAAGAATTAAGCTCTGCGGTTTCTTCTCTTCACAGCGAGTATCACCAACCAGCCAAGGGTGACGCCGATGGCGTTGGCGATAAGATCGTTGACATCATAGCCACGGAAAGGCAACAGGTATTGCACTCCTTCGGTGAG
>ONUE01000113.1 GCA_900320975.1 uncultured Bacteroidales bacterium
GAAATGTTAAAAAATAAAAAATGTTTTGCGGGTATCGGGAAAGTGTGTACCTTTGCACTTGAAATGATATTGAAATGATATTAGTGAAGATGGCATAATCGATTAAAAATAAATAATATGGAAAGTAAAGAAGTGGTAAAAAAAATGAATGCGGCGAACAATGGGTTCCTGCATCTGGTATTTAATCTGGCCCTGATGGTGGCGGCCATCTGGCTGTGCGTCCTCGGCGGTGCCGAGGAGCTGCCGTTTGCCGGCGTCCTCGGCGGTCTGTTCTGGATGCTGTGGGGCTTCCATCTGCCTGGTTTCATGGTGATACAGCCCAACCAGTGCCGTGTGCTGACCTTCTTCGGCCGCTACAGCGGCACGGTGACCGACAACGGTTTCTTCTGGACCAACCCGTTCTACGTGAAGCGCAAGCTCTCGCTCCGCGCCCGTAACATGGATGTGCCCCCCATCAAAGTGAACGACCGCGGCGGCAACCCCATCATGATTGGCCTGGTGCTGGTGTGGCGCATCAAGGACACCTACAAAGCTTGCTTCAACATTGACGTGGAGACCGGCGCGCAGCCTGCCAGCCGTCAGGTGAACACCAACAGCAACACTGTGCAGCAGCAACTTAAGGGCTACGACAACTTCGTGTCGGTGCAGAGCGACTCGGCGCTGCGCAAGGTGGCGAGCCTCTACAGCTACGACAACCTCGAGGACAAGAACGAGGTGACGCTGCGCACGGGCGGCGACGAGATCAACCGCCGTCTGGAGCAGGAGATCCGCAAGCACCTGGACATTGCCGGCATCGAGGTCGTCGAGGCGCGCATCAACTATCTCGCCTACGCGCAGGAGATTGCCAGCGTGATGCTCAAGCGTCAGCAGGCCGAGGCCATCATCGCTGCCCGCGAGAAGATTGTCGAGGGTGCCGTCACGATGGTCGACATGGCCCTGAAGAAGCTGTCCGCCGACAAGGTGGTGGAGATGGACGAGGAGCGCAAGGCCGCTATGGTGAGCAACCTCATGGTGGTGCTCTGCGGCGACGAAGGCGCCAGCCCGGTAATCAACACCGGCTCAATTTATTAAGCTGTGAGCTGTAAACTTTAAGCTGTAAGTGGCTGGCGCATCACGACGGCATCTGCCCACTTAAAACTTAAAGCTTAAAACTACAAATAATGGAAGAGATATTGAAAGTTGAGGGGCTCAGCAAGACGTTCACGCTGAGCCGGAAGCAACAGAAGATAGAACGTACGACCGCCAAGAAGAAGGTGGCCGTGGACAACCTGACCTTCAGCGCCAAGCGCGGTGAGATATTCGGTCTGCTGGGTCCCAACGGTGCCGGCAAGACCACCACGCTGCGCATGCTCAGCACCCTGATCAAGCCCGACAGCGGCGACGCCGAGCTCGACGGCTGCAGCGTGGTGCGCGAGCCCGAGCAGGTGAGGGGCAAGATAGGCTTCCTCACCAGCGAGCTGAAGCTCGAGGACTTCTTCACGCCGAACTACCTGTTCGACTTCTTCAGCCAGCTGCACGGCGTGGACCCCAGCACTATGGCGGTGCGCAAAGAGCGCATGTTCAGCCGCTTCGGCATCGACAAGTTCGCCGAGGTGAAGGTGGCCAACCTGAGCACCGGCATGAAGCAGAAGCTGAGCCTGGTGATATCGCTGGTGCATGACCCCGAGGTCATCATCTTCGACGAGCCCACCAACGGCTTGGACGTGCTCACGGCGCGCATCGTCACCGACTACCTGCAGGAGCTGCGCGGCGAGGGTAAGACTATCATCCTCAGCACGCACATCTTCAGCCTCGTGGAGCGTCTCTGCGACCGCGTGGGCGTCATCATCGACGGCCGTCTCGTGGCCTGCGGCCCCCTTGGCGAGGTCTGCAACGGCATGAGCATCGAGGACCGTTTCTTCGAACTGTATAAAGAAGTAAAAGGTAACGAGGAGTAATAATATAAACGGCGAATTAAACGAATTAAGCTAATTGCTACGCAGGCGATAATTACAAGCGAATTACTCTAATTTATGGAGCCTAAGAATAACGATAGTGGTCTACTGTTCAAGGAAGAATCCTATAAGATAATAGGTGCTGCGATGGAGGTGCACCGTCTTTTAGGGTGCGGATTTGTTGAACCTGTATATCAGGAGGCTTTGGAGAAAGAGTTTGTACTGAGAGGTATCCCTTTTGAACGTGAGAAGGAGCTGAGCGTAAGTTATAAAGGATCACAGCTTAGTAAAACTTTCAAAGCAGACTTCGTTTGCTATGGTAAGATAATACTTGAGTTGAAAGCCGTTAAGGAATTTGCCGATGAACACTATGCACAAATATACAATTATCTTAGGGCAAGTGGACTTGATTTAGGCCTTTTGATCAATTTTGGAAGTGCATCAATAGAGTTCGAGCGTGTGCCTGCAAGCAATAAATGGAGATAATAATAAAGGCGGATTAAACAGCCGTAAGCAAAATTAGAGTAATTAGCCAGAAATTGACCTGCGCAAGCAATTAGTAAAATTAGTATAATTAGCCGTTAAAAAAGGAATAATATGAAAAGTAACACATGGACAATAATTAAGAAAGAGTTTGCGCGTTTCTTCGGCGACAGGCAGTTGCTGTTCACTACGGTGATAATGCCCGGTCTGCTGATATACATCATCTATAGCCTCATGGGCACCGGCATACAGAAAATGATCAACGACGGTGCCAACGATGTGGTGACGATGCGCGTGGAGAATATGCCCGAGAGCCTGGCGCCGGTCCTCAACACGATGGACAGCAGTCTGGTGGTGGTGGAGCAGCCGGTCAGCGAGGCCGACATCAATCAGCTCGAGGACAAGGATATCAACGCCGTGCTGGTGCGCTTCCCGAAGAACTTCGACGAGGTTGTAATCGGTAAGAGTGAGGAGGTTAGCGAGGTGATGCCCAACGTGGAGATATACTACAACAGCACCAACAACGCCTCGAGCCGTGTGTATATGGTGATGAGCACCGTGCTCGGCAACTACGGCCGTACCTTCACGGTCAACGTGCCGCAGGAGGAAGGCCAGCGCTTCGACCAGGCCACCGACGAGTCGATAGGTGCTATGATATGGAGCAAGATACTGCCGATGCTCATCATCATGATGCTCTTCAGCGGTGTGATGGCCATAGCCCCCAGCGCCATAGCTGGTGAGAAGGAGCGCGGCACCATAGCCACGCTGCTCGTTACCCCCATGAAGCGCAACGAGCTGGCCCTGGGCAAGATTGTCTCGCTCAGCGGTATAGCGCTGCTCAGCGGTATCTCGAGCTTCGTGGGCATAGCCCTCTCGCTGCCCAAGATGATACAGACGGAAGGCGGCTCTGACATGGGCGTGAACGCTCCCGATGCGGGCATCCTCGCCTTCCACTACACCACGAGCGACTATGTGGCTCTGCTGCTGGTTATCCTCGCCTCGGTGCTTATCATGGCGAGTGCCGTGAGTCTGCTGTCGGCTTTGGCCAAGGATGTGAAGAGCGCCGGCACCATGGTGACGCCCTTCATGATGGTGGTCATGCTCGCCGGTATTCTGCCGATGATGCAGGACGGCGCCTCGGAGTCGCTGGTGACTTACCTGATACCCTTCTACAACGCTATCGAGGTGATGACGGCGGTCTTCTCACATGAGCTGGCATGGACGCCGGTTGTCGTCACGCTGGCCTCTGACGTGGTCTACACGGGCATCGCCGTGTGGGGCCTCACCAGGATGTTCAACAGCGAAAAGGTTATGTTTGCCCGATGAAGAAAAACTTTGCACTGCGGATCGACTCGGAAGTCTACGACGCCATTGAGAAATGGGCCGCGGACGAGTTCCGCAGTGCCAATGGGCAGATAGAATGGATTATTGCTGAGGCCCTCAAAAAGGCCAAGCGGATGCCGAAGAAGAAACAAGATGAAAAAGATTGATAGAAATCCCCTATGGGGAATATGCCGTAGGCATTTACGTTTAATAGACAATAAGAGAAATCCCCTACGGGGAATACTCCGTAGGAGTTTTCTCTTAATTGCGGTGTTGGTTTTCAATTCGGCAAGCGCACAGTGGTATACGGGAATGAGCCAGAAGACCAGTCTGGCACTGTGTATCCATCTGACCGACACGTTGGCCGAGCTCTACAGCCCCATGCAGACCATGGACCCACTGCCGGTGAGCTCGTGGAGCATGGAAGGCGGAAAACTGACGATAGAGTGTAAGAAGCTTGGCTTCAAGACTGTGCTGACGCG
>ONUE01000109.1 GCA_900320975.1 uncultured Bacteroidales bacterium
GTTGCGGAGGGATTCGCTCATGAGGGTGAGCTTCGACTGGTAGTCGCCGTGGACGGGGATGCAGGTGGGGTGTATCTGCACGTAGCAGGGGTTGGCGAAAGCGGCACCGCGGCGGTGGCAGACCCACGCGGCGGAGCCGTTGCTGTTCATGGCGTTGGTTGAGAGGTAGTAGACGTTGCCGTAGCCGCCGGTGGCCACCACCACGGCATGGGCGGCGTAGCGCTCGAGCTCACCGGTGACGAGGTTGCGGACGATGATACCGCGGGCGCGGCCGTCTTTGATGACGAGATCCATCATCTCGTGACGCTCGTGCAGCACCACAGTGCCGCGGGCAATCTCGCGGCTCAGGGCGCCGTAGGCACCCAGCAGCAGCTGCTGGCCGGTCTGGCCGCGGGCGTAGAATGTTCGGCTGACCTGTGCGCCACCGAAGGAGCGGTTGTCGAGCAGGCCGCTATAGTCGCGGGCGAAGGGGACGCCCTGGGCGACACACTGGTCTATGATGTCGCCGCTGACCTCGGCGAGGCGGTAGACGTTGGCCTCACGGGCGCGGTAGTCGCCACCCTTGATGGTGTCCTTGAAGAGGCGCTCCACGCTGTCGCCGTCGTTCTGGTAGTTCTTGGCGGCGTTGATACCGCCCTGGGCGGCGATGGAGTGGGCGCGGCGCGGCGAGTCCTGTATGCAGAAGATGTCGACATGGAAGCCGAGGGCGCCGAGCGAGGCGGCGGCAGAGGCGCCGGCCAGACCGGTACCGACGACGATGATGTCGAGCTTGCGCTTGTTGGCGGGGTTCACCAGCTTCTGCGCGGCTTTATAATTGGTCCATTTCTCTGAAAGGGGACCTTCGGGTATCTTGGAATCTAAATTCATTGCTTGATTGTTTGAATGTGTGAATGCATGAGTGAATTAGAGGCCGAGGTATACAAGGATGGGTACGACGGCGAAACCGAGGCATATTACCCATGTGTAGGCTTTGCCGAGCCACTCGATGATGTTGTTGTACTTGTAGTTGTTCAGGCCGAGCGTCTGGAACGCCGAGGGGAAGGCGTGGCGCAGGTGCATGAAGATGACAAAGAAGAAGAAGAGGTAGCCAATGACGATGTGCAGATGGCTGAACTTCTCGCGGGTCATGTAGTAGAAGTCAGGCTCCGGGTCGGTGTCCGGTGCGTGCTCTTTGAGCAGGTTGCGCTCGTCGTAGGAGAGGTGGCGAATCCACTCGCCGTCCTCGCTGAGGCGGTTGTCTTCCACAGCCGAGTAGGCCAGCATCATGACCTCTTCGTCGTTCATGGCGCTGGGGCTCTTGGCGATACTCTCCACCTTAACCATATACTCGCCCTTGACAAAGCCGAGCTTCACGAAGTAGAAGTCGCAGAAATGGATGAAGAGGCATACGAAGATGAGGATGCCAGTCCAGATCATGAGTTTGGAGGTGGTGTGTGTCTTGCTGCGCGAAGCCTGATGGTAGCGCACGGGGCGGGCCAGGCGGTTGGTGAAGGCAAGCCACAGAGTCAGCAGGATGTGGAGGACGATGAAGCCCAGCAGGCCAATCTCGGCAATCTTGACAATCCAGTTGGTGCCCATGAAGTGGCAGAAAGCGCTGTACCAAGCACCGTCGTCATGTCGCAGGATAAAGAGGTTGGCAGTCATGTGGAACAACAGGAAGATGAGCAGGAATCCGCCCACCAGAGCCACAAGAATCTTCTTCGTGATTGAGTGAATCTTTGGTAAATTCATATCGTTTAGTGTGTTATTTATTTCTTGTTTGTCTTTTACAAAGTGCAAAGATATAAAAAAAATTGTATTTGTCATATAATGTTTGTATATTTGCAACAGGGAATAACTACCGATATTAAACACAAACAATTAAAAACCATACTATTATGTTGAAAAAAGTTATTACATTAGCATTTGCTGCATTTATGGCCATGGGCATGATGGCACAGAGCGTGCAGGAAACCACCGTCATGGTGGGCGAAAAGACCGTTACGGCTTATACGGTAAGCCTCCAGAAAAATGCTGATTTGGTGCAGGATGCCATGAACCAGCGTCTCAAGGAAGCCAAACTGAAGACCAAGAAGAGCGAGGGGTATCTGGCCGCCTTGGACCAGATTTTCCCCGAGATATCCAATGTGTCGATGAGCCTGTATACGAAAGTCGATGAGCAGGGCAAACGTAAAGACAAAGTGACCGTCGTCACCGTTTGTGCCATCAGCAACGACCTCACCATCAGTCAGAACGCCATCAACAGCAATGTGCGCAACTTCGTGCAGAACTTCGCACAGTATGTAAACCGGTATGAGGCCAGCCAGAACATGGCCACCGAGCAGGCCAACCTGAAGAAAGCCGAGAAGGCCGCCGGCAAGGCCGCCGCTGTCGTCACCGGCCATGAGAACGACATCGCCAAGGCCCAGAAGAAGATCGAGGACCGCCGCAAGGACATCGAGAAGTACCAGCAGAAGATAATGGACTGCGAGAAAGAGATTGCCGAGCTCGAGAAGAGCATAGAGAAGAGCACCGGCAAGAAGGTAGAGGCCGAGAAGAAAGCCAACGAGGCCCAGCAGAATGTGCGTGCTGTGGAAGGCGAAGTTGAGAAATACCGCCAGATGAGCGAGTAGCAACCCCATTGACAACAAAGACAAAGAGGCTCCATCGAGCCTCTTTTTTTGTGCCGCGCTGCCAGCCCCTCCGTCCCCCCTCCGTCCCCCCTCCGACTCTCCTCCGACCAAAAACCGTTAAACAACCGGTGAACAGTCGGAGCGGGGACGGAGCGGGGACGGAGCGGCGGCGGTGCCCCGATGACCCCAATTGAAGGGTTATAAATAAAAAAAAACAGGCCGCCATTTTGCAATGACGGCCTGATGTAGGGGTTTGCTATTTGCTTACTTCTTGGGGGCTCCGCCACCGAAATCATCATAGGCGATGTTCTCGGGTTGGACACCAAGGTTGTCGAGCATATTGACGACGGCGCTGCTCATGGGGCCGGGGCCGCACATGTAGTACTCGATGTCCTCGGGGGCGGGATGATCCTTGAGGTAGGTGTCGTACATGACCTGATGGATGAAGCCGGGGGTGTAAGGCACTCCGGCGGCATCGGCGGCGGGGTCGGGACGGTCGAGGGCGAGGTGGAAATGGAAGTTGGGGAAGTCCTTCTCCAGCTGGTGGAAGTCGTTAAGGTAGAACACCTCGTTGAGGGCGCGTGCACCGTAGAAGTAGTGCATGGGGCGGTGGGTGCAGTTGAGGGTGCGGGTGAGGTGCATGATCTGTGCGCGGAGGGGGGCCATGCCGGCGCCGCCGCCGACCCAGATCATCTCGTTGCCCTGCGGGTCGTCGCGCCAGGTGCCGTCCTCGGTGCCGCGTACGCGGAACTCGCCGTAGGGGCCGCTCATGATGACCTTGTCGCCGGGCTTGAGGGAGAAGATATAGGAAGAGGCGATGCCGGGGTTGACGTTCTGGAATCCACTGCGGTCGGCCGTGAAGGGCGGCGTGGCGATACGCACGGTGAGCATGAAGACGTCGCCTTCGGCGGGGTAGTTGGCCATGGAGTAGGCGCGGACGGTGGGCTCGGTGTTGACGCAGACGAGGTCGAACATCTTGAACTTCTCCCATGCGGGCAGGTATTCGTCGCCGATGAGGCTGCGGTCGAAGTCGCTGTACTTGATGCGGAAGGTTGGTATCTTGATCTGTGCGTAGCTGCCGGGCACGAAATCCATGTGCTCGCCGGCGGGCAGCTGCACCTTGAACTCTTTGATGAAGGTGGCCACGTTGCGGTTGGAGACCACGGTGCACTCGTATTCCTTGATGCTGAGGATGCTCTCGGGGAGCTTCAGGCTGAGGTCTTCCTTCACCTTCACCTGGCATCCGAGGCGCCAGCCTTCCTGAATCTGCTTGCGGCTGAAGTGGGGCGTCTCGGTGGGGAGGATGCTGCCGCCGCCCTTGACGACGCGGCATTTGCACTGGCCGCAGCTGCCTTTGCCGCCGCAGGCCGAGGGCAGGTGGACGCCCTGTTCGCTGAGGGTGGATATCAGTGTTCCGCCCGTGGGGACGGTAAGTTCTTTGTCGTCATTGATGGTTATCTTGACGTTGCCCTGCGGTATGAGCTTGGCGCGGAGGATAAGCAGTGCCGCCACCAGCAGCAGGATGACAACGAGGATTATAACAATTGCAGATATTAATGTTGTTGACATAAACTATTGTCTTAACTACTTAACTACTGTCTACTTGACTACTACAATTTGAACCCCATGAATGACATGAATGCCAAGCCCATGAGGCCGGTGATGATGAAGGTGATGCCCACGCCGCGGAGAGCAGGGGGGATGTGGCTGTAGCGCAGCTTCTCGCGGATGGCGGCGATGGCCACGATGGCCAGGAACCATCCTATGCCGCTGCCGAGGGCAAAGACCGTGGCCTCGCCGATGTTGGCGTAGCCGCGCTCCTGCATGGGCGAGAACTTCTCCACCACCATCTCGACCATCTGCACGATGGCCGCGATGACGGCGATGAACATGATGAGGCTCAGGAAGCTGAGGTCCACCTCGGCCAGCGAGGGCGATATCCACGCCAGTGCGCCGGGGGCGAGGAAGAATTTGTTGAGCAGGTAGTTGATGGGCACGGTGATAAGCAGCACAAAGGTGACTGCTATGCCGAGGCCCGCTGAGGTCTTCACCGTCTTGCTCACGGCAAGGTACGAGCACATGCCGAGGAAGAAGGCGAAAATCATGTTGTCGACGAAAATCGACTTGATGAATATGTTAATGTATTCCATTATTCACAGAGTTCTTTGTTCTTACTTCTATGTGCCCAGATGATGAGTCCGACGAGGATGAGTGCCATGGGCGGCATAATCATCAGGCCGTTGTTCTCGTAACCTATGTTGTAGAGTCCGAGCTTCTCCATCACGGGGTAGCCCCAGAGGGTGCCGCTGCCGAAGAGCTCGCGGACGCCACGAAGACAGAGAGTTGTTTGCTCACGTCGTAGACATAGGCTTTCAGCACCTGGTCTACCAGCACCACAAGGGTGGAGACGACCACCAGCTGCACGATGATGCGGATGCGCGGCGGGATAGTGTTGCGAAGCAGCGAGACGATGAGGTTGGCCAGCATCACCACGACGATGACCGAAAGCGACATCACCACGGCGGGCTTCAGCTGTGCCGTCACAGCCAGACAGGAGCATACGCCCAGTACCTGCACCAGGATGGGGTTCTCCTTGCTGAAGGGCAGTTTTATCAAGTCAAAGTTCTTCATTGCTCGTCCTCCTTATTATCAATAGTTAGTGCATTTAGAGAACTATACCGTTCGAAAGCATCTTCCATCATGGCGGTAACTCCGTTGCTGGTCATGGTGCCGCCGCTGATGGCGTCTACCTCATAAGGGTTGCCCTTGTCGGCATTCTTCCTCAGCACGATGGGTTGGCCGGAGAATTTCTTGCCGATGAAGCGTTGTGCAAACTTATCGGAAGCTATCTCGCCGCCAAGGCCGGGAGTCTCGCCCTTGTGGTCGAAGACGGCGCCTACCACGGTGCCGTTACCGTCGAGAGCCATATAGCCCCAGATGGGACCCCACAGGCCGGTGCCATGCAGCGGTATTATGACTCCGCCTTTGTAGGAGTAGTAGATATAGCCTTTGTCGCAGAGTTCATTCTCTGTGATGTGCTCGGCGTAGAGTTTGTCGGCGTTCTCGCGGGTCGCTTCCACGCCGATGGTCTTCAGGATCATCTGCTTGGTCTCGGCTTGCTGGTTGCGGGTCTGCAACGGCTTGAGGCTTACGGCGACAACCGTAAGTATCAGTGCCGCCACCACGACGAGCACTGCCGAGTAGATGAAGATATAGCGGTTGCTGAATGATTTAGCCATTGTTCACCTCCTTTCCCATTGTGGCGACGCGTTTGGCGCGACGCTTGATATTCCTTGCCACCACGCAGTGGTCAATCAGCGGCGCCATGCAGTTCATGAAGAGGATGCTGAGCATCATGCCCTCCGGATAGGCGGGGTTGCAGACGCGCAGCAGCACGGCGAAGGCGCCGATGAGCAAGCCGTAAATCCACTTGCCGCAGTTGGTCTGCGCGGCGGTGACGGGGTCGGTGGCCATAAAGACCGCGCCAAAGGCGAAGCCGCCCATCAGGAAGTGGTAGTAGAACGGCAGTTGCATGTAGTCGTTGTATCCAATAGTGTTGAACAGCAGACCTATAGCGCCGCCGCCGAGGAACACGCTCAGCATGATGCGCCATGAGGCAATGCCGGTGAAGAGCAGCAGGATGGCACCCAGCGCGATGGCGATGACGCTCGTCTCGCAGGTGCTTCCGGGTATCGTACCAAGCAACATATCCAAGGCCGAAGCCGAGGGGTGGGCACCTGTGGCCAGCTGGCCCATCGGTGTGGCACCCGCAATGGCGTCAGAGCCCCATAGGTCTTTGGCAATCCACACTTGGTCGCCGCTCATGTGTGTCGGGTATGCAAAGAAGAGGAAAGCGCGCGCCACCAGGGCGGGGTTGAGGAAGTTCATGCCGCTGCCGCCGAAGACTTCCTTGCCGATAACCACGGCGAAAGCAACGGCTAAAGCGAGTTGCCACAGAGGCGTGGTGACGGGCACAATCATTGGTATCAGCAGGCCTGTGGCCAGGTAACCTTCGTTCACCTCATGGTGGCGGTATTGGGCAAAGGCAAACTCGATACCGAGGCCCACCACATAGCTTACCACGATGAGTGGCAGCATACGCAGGAAGCCGAACCACCACATGTACAGCCAGTGCCAGTCGGCGCCGGTGCTCATGGCGGTCTGGTATCCAATGTTCCACATGCCGAACAGCAGTGCCGGCATCAGCGCTATCACCACTATGATAATAGAACGCTTCATATCCACAGCGTCGCGGATATGCGAGCCGCTCTTGGTCACCGTCTTGGGCGTAAAGGCGAAGGTGTGGAAAGCCTCGTATGTGCTTCCCAGCCAGCTCCATTTGCCTTTTGGTTCAATCTTCTCAAACCAATCTTCAAGCCATTTCATATTCATGCGATAGCCTCCTTTCTGAGGACCTCAAGGGCCTCGCGAATGATGGTCTGTATCTCGGTCTTCGAGGGGTCGATGAACTCGCACAGAGCGAAGTCCTCGGGCTCCACCTCGTAGATGCCCAGCTTTTCCTGCAGCTCCACGTCGCCCACGATGCAGGCCTTGATGAGCTGCAGCGGATAGATGTCGAACGGGAACACGCGCTCAAACGAGCCCGTGAACAGGAACGGCCTCACCGAGCCGTGCACGTTGGTGTTGAACTCCGTAGGCAACGGGTTGCCGTCGAAGCCAGCCATGCGCCAGAGCGAGGTGGGCAGCAGCCGTGCAAAGCCCGACAGGAAGGTCTTGCTGAAGCTGAACTTCTTGATGCCGGGCATCAGCCAGCCCATGAAGTCGTAGTGGTCTCCCTCCTCGATGAAGCACACCTGCTGGTCGTACATGCCGAGGAAGCCGTCGGCCTCCACGCGGCTGCCGCTCAGCGGGCTGCCACTGATTATTCTCGTATGGTCGAAGGTCAGTCCTTCGCCATCGGCGGGATATTCGGGATTCGTCACCTGCGCTTCAGTGATACGCTGCAGGCAAGCCCCACATATCACGCGGTAGTAGTGCGGTGTCCTGGCCGCAGGACCGCCGACGGCGATGATGCGCTCGGGGCGGTATTCTCCCGTGAGGCACCAGTGGCCTATGTTGGCCACATCCTGGGCGTTCACGCTCCACACATACTCTCCTTTGTTTATGGGGTCGAGAGCCGCCACTATGGTGCCGATGTTACCGGCGGGGTGGGGTCCTTCAGCCTTCACGCAGTGCACCGTGGCGAAAGCCTCCAGGGCTTTCACGCCGGCCTCGAACTCATGCTCGCGGCCTTTCAGCGCGTAGCTCAGGTCCGGAGCCAGCGGGTTGGTGTCGCGCATGCTCACATATATTCCCTTGGGCTTGTGGTCGGGATTGGCGATGGTGCCGAAGGGGCGCTCCTTGATCATCCACCAGACGGGGGAAGTGGTGAGTGGAGAGTTGGGAGTGGAGAGTTGAGAGTGGTTTGCATTCTCCACTTTCTTCACTATTATCTCCAGCAGCTTGCGCTTCTCGCCGCGGACTATGGCTTCCACCGTGCCGCTTACGGGCGAGGGGAGTGTCAGCCGAGAGTCGTTCTTGTCCTCCACAAGAGGCTGGCCTGCCACCACGCTGTCGCCTTCGGCAACAAGCAGGCGCGGCGTAAAGCCGACCACGTCGGGCGGCTTCACGGCGTAGCGCTCTATGCTACGCGCGTCAACCAAATCTTTAAGGGGCTCGCCGCCTATGGGCAGGTCGAGCCCTTTTTTTATTTTTATTGTTTCCAACATCTTATTTATTGACAGTGAGGTCAACAGGCTGAAGCATGTTTTCGGGCTTCAGTATTTCGTCCAGCTGTTCTTTGGTGAGCAGGCCGTGCTCCAGCACCAGCTCGTAGACGCCGCGGCCG
>ONUE01000108.1 GCA_900320975.1 uncultured Bacteroidales bacterium
GCCGTCGACGCTGCTGGGCTGGTTGAAGTGGATGGTGGTGTCGAGACACTCGGGGCGCACATAGAACAGTTGCCCCACCTTCTCGCGCAGCGTCATCTTTTGCAGTTGCGCCTCCACCTCGTCTGTCGGCACAACAGGATTGTCGCTTTCGTCCTTCGAACACGATGTGAATACACTTTCGCCGCAGAGGATGAGGATGGCGGCGAGCATCCATAGTTTCTTTAACTTCATTTGTTCAGTTGCTTAACTGGGAATGTGAAATAGGTGTCGGGGAAGGGCTCGTCCTTCAGCGTGAAGTGCCACCACTCGGTGTCGAGGGGCTTGAAGCCGTGGGTGAGCATGGCACGGCGGAGAATCATGCGATTCTTGAACTGCTGTTCGGTGATGCTGCGCTTCGGCGTGGCGGGCGATTTGCTGTTATCGCCAGTGTATTCGCCCGTCTCGGGATTGCCGCAGAAGTCGGGGTGGCTCTCGGGGCCGAACCAGTCGAAGGTGCCGCCCATGTCGAGTTCCTTCTCAGTTGCCATGTCGAAAAGCGTCAAGTCAACAGTGGAGCCCCGCGTGTGGCCGCTGCGCTCGTAGATGTACTCCTGCTCGAAGAGCACGCTCTTGTCGAGGTCGGGATAGAAGTAGGGCTTCATTTTCGTGTCCTCCAAATCCTGCGCCCACCGCACAAAGTGGTCAACGCCTTTCTGCGGACGATAAGCATCGTATATCTTCAGTCTATACCCCTGTGCTTTCACATCTTCGTTTACAGCCTTCAGACTGTCAGCAGCCTGGCGTGTGAGTAGCGCTGTCGGCTCCTCGTAGCCGTCAATGCGGGTTCCTACGAAGTTGTACGTGCCGTAATAGCGTATCTCCAGAATCACATCGGGCACGGCTTCGCTGAGGGTTACAAACTGACTGCTGTCGTCAGTCGGGCTGACCACAGGATTGTCGTCCTCACTGCCGCAGCAGGTTATCACACATGCGCCGCAAATAATGATGAGGATGGCGGCGAGCACCCACAGTTTCCTTTGATTCATATTTTTGAGAATTTAACACTTGTTCTTTATTCACTTGAGCGGGCCACCGCCGTCGCTTGTGGGATTGCCCCAAAGCAGTTGCTGGTTGGTGCGCTGCCAGTTGCCCCATCCCGTCAGTTTGTGGAATGTGGTCTGCTCGTAGCCTTGGTCGAAATTGCACAGATGATTGGGAACAAAATAATCAACAAGAGGCAATTTGGCGGCATCTGCCGTGTAAAAGTTGTTGTTGGTCAGGCAGATGCTCAGTGTGTAGTGGTCCAGATGCTGTTCGTTCGTGTTGACGTCGGCATAGTGGACGAAGGCTTCGCTGAAGGCTTTGTCCAGATCGGCAGAGATGGCAGCCATTTCTGTGTCGCCAGTCTCTTTTGCCAACCAATGTGCATAGTCTGCCAGATCGACAAAGGGATTCACGTAGGTTAACAGGTGACGCTGCTCGGGGGACAAGTAATTTAGAATGAGGGTATGGAACCGATACACCTCCTTGGTGGCCTTGTCGATGGCTTCCCTTTGCGTGGGGTAGAGTGCGACGAGTCTGTCGGCGAGGCGCTTGGTGGCACCGATGATGGCATCGAGCTTGGCAGTACGGATGAGCTTGTAGTCGCCATTTTTCCAGGACTCCACTATTTGCCCATTTTCCTGCTCTTCAGACTCATGATATGAATTTTCCCATTTCGGATGCACGCGCTCAAACATCTGTGCGATGGCATCCTCGGTATTCCCCTTTTCCAGCAGTCCGCGGACGTATTCCGTGAGCAGTTCGCCCTCGCTCACAAGCAGGTGCGCCGAGGCCACGATGTAGTCGGACAGGCCCCGCAGTTCGGTCAGCGTCTCCATGTTGCCCATTAGGCAGTTGTGGAAGAAAATCGTGTTCAGCCGGTTCAAGCCTGCGGAACGGATGGCGGCACTCAGTTCATACATATCCAGTTCTTCATGTTTATTCCACTCATCGCCGATGACCCCTCGGGTAGCAGGTGCAGCGGCGGGGTCTTCGTATTTGCCGGGGACATCGGCCATGGGGCTTAGTCCGCTGCCATGTCCCCAGATGCTGAACACATACTGCTCGGCAGGACACACCAGACTGCTGATCTGGATGAACGCGCTGACGGTCGTGGGGTCGCACAGTTTCATTTCCTGGGCCTCCTTTTCATACCCCAGCGCCCGAAGTCCTCCGTTACGAATATTCTCCAGTTTAGTCGTGTCGTTCAGATCGAACCATACGATGTCACCCGGGTCGGCATACTTACCTGTAAAGTCTTTGCCATCCTCGGACTTTTCCTTGCCATATTTGTAGAAGCAGACTACGCGGACGTTGTTGTGGTCCGTGAGCAGCGGCTGTATCTTCTCCCAGAAGCCATACTCAATAATCTTATCCATGGTGCCTCCCGCATTGCCATAGACAAAGACGGTGTAGCGGGCAGGCTGCGGCACATTGACCAGGTTGTCCTTCCTGTTCCACGCATCAAAGTCCTTAGCCTTCGCGTCATCCATCTTCTGCATGGCCAGTTGGTGGTCACCCTCCGTCAACGTCAGCTTGCCGTCGCTCACGGTATATCTGGCGGTGGTCTTGGTGTTCCTCTCCGCGATGTCCATCGTCAGCAGTCCGTCCGTGGCTGTATAGGTGAACGAATAGCGCTCACGGCCCACGGCATCGTCGTTGTTGAGGTAATAGATGTTGGTTACGCCTGTGCCGTCGGCCTTCAGTTCCGTCTGCTGCCATGCCTTGCCGTATGTCCAGGCGGCGTATGTAGCCCCCGATACGTCGGAATACCATTGGCCTACGAGTTGGCTGTTCGCTCCTGGTTTAGTTGCAGGGTTGTCGTCGTTATCCGACGTACATGATGTGAATACACTTGTGCCGCAAACGAGGGTGGCGGCCATCACCCATTGCATGATTCTTTTCATAATGCTTTATTTGATATAAATTCCTAAATGGTTCTACGTCACTTGCTGCTGACGTCATCGCAGCCGTTCATTAATATTCGTAATATTCGGTGTAACATTTTGTGTTGGGTTCCTGTCTATTCAGTTTGAGCCATCGGCTCCAGCCGGTGAGCCGGTCGAAGCGCAGCTGGCCGTAGGTGGCATCGAGGGTGGAGCCCCATGGCAGACCGTCGCTGGTCGGCTGACCGTCGGCAAACAGATAGACTAATCCGTCGGCATCATAACGGAAGTGCAGGCCATTCTCCACGGTGGTGAAGTGGCCCTGGCAGCCGAGTATCACGCTGAGCGAGACGGTGTGGCCGTTCTCTTCGAGCCACTTGCTCGACTGCTGGAGGGCGAAGTAGTGGTTGTAGGCCTGGTCTGCCAGACCCTCAATCAAAGGCCCAAAGTCGTCGGGCAGTGCGGCAGTGAGGCCGGTGATGTAGTTCATGAGATCGTAGGTGGGCTGCTCGTCGTCGACGCGATAGGCGTTGGCGGTGATCGAGTCGATGCGGGTCCGGGCGTAGTCGGTGCCGTTCTGATAGACGTCGACCAGACGGTCGACGAACTTCTTGAGTTCAGCGCCGAAGGCGTCGGCCTCGGCCGAGCGATAGACGCTCATGTCGTGATAGTGGGGCACGTCCTCGCCATTGTCTTCCTTTTCGGCATCCTTGTTCCAGGCATCGACGCAGAATCGTGCGAAGCGCGTCAGGGCCTGCTCGGGCTCGTCGGGGTTGTCCGAGAGGGCGTCGACCAGCTCAGTGTAGTTGCCGCCCGCGCTAGGCACAAGGAAGGTGGAGAGTACGAGGTAGTCGGTCAGTGGGGCCAGTTCGAACTGATATTCTGCCGCGTTCATAAGGCAGGCGTCGCAATAGACGGCGCTGACGTGCACCGAGGCCTGCCGGATGGCCTCGGTGAGGCTCTTGGCGGTGAAGTGTGCCCGGTTGTGGCCGTCGTCCTTGATGACGCTGCGGGTCTGGCTGGGGGCGGCAGCAGCGACAGGGATTTCCTCGGTGGGCAGATAGCCATCGCCGTGGTCGGACAGTACGAGGATATACCTGCGGGCGGGGCGCACCCGCGCTGCCCAGTCGATGAAGCGGGTGAGCGAGTCGGTTCGCGAGATGTCGGCATTGTCGGGGCCAATGAAATGGGCGGTGATGGTGGCCATCATGTCGGTCTCGGCGACTGTGGGATCGACGGTGAAGCGGCTGGTCTTCCCGCCATAGGGGTAGAAGTCCTTAATCCTTTCGACTAAGGCCACCTGGGCCGGGTCGTTGGGGTCGATTTCGGTTTTCAAGTCCCTGTAGCTGTTCTGCAAGTTCTCGAGGGTCGAGAACTTGTATTGTGCGCAGATGCTCACGTTGCGCCGGTGGTCGGCGTCGGCTTTGAAGAACTGGGCGATGTTATCCATCAGGAAAGCGTCGAGGTTGCTGCCGCCGTGACCGTAGAAGATGATGGTGTAGTCGGCCAGTTGCTGCTGCGGCTCGTCGGGGTTAATTACTGGGTTGTCGTCGCTGTCCGACGAACACGAT
>ONUE01000107.1 GCA_900320975.1 uncultured Bacteroidales bacterium
TAACAATGAAAATTTATCAGACTCAGGACATTCGTAACATCGCCCTCGTAGGCGGTGCCAAGAGCGGCAAGACCACCATGGCCGAGGCTATGGCTTTCTGCGGAGGCCTCATCAACCGCCGCGGCACCGTGGACGGCAAGAACACCATCAGCGACTATCGCGACATCGAGCACGACCGCGGCTACTCCGTGGAGAACACCCTTATGTACACCGAATTCGGTGGCAAGAAGGTGAACATTCTCGATGTGCCCGGCTTCGCCGACTACCAGGGTGAGCTCGACAGCGCCCTCAACGTGGTCGAGGCCGCCATCGTCGTGGTCAACGCCCAGAGCGGCGTCGAGGTCGGCACCGAGATCGCCAACCGCTATGCCACCAAGCTCGACACCCCGATGCTCTTCGTCGTCAACCACCTCGACGCCGAGAAGGCCAACTTCGACGACGCCGTCAACCAGCTGAAGGACTTTTTCGGTGGCAAGTGCACCGTGCTGCAGTTCCCCACTAACGCTGGCCTGGGTTTCAACCAGATTGTCGACATCGTCAGCAACAAGATGTATACCTTCAAGGACGGCAAGGCCACCGAGGAGGATATCCCCGCCGCTTTCGCCGACAAAGCCGCCGAGATGCGTAGCGCCCTCGTCGAGGAAGCCGCCGCTGCCGACGACGAACTGATGGAGAAATACTTCGAGAATGGCGACCTCACCGCAGAAGAGCTCACCAAAGCTCTGAAGCTCGCCATCGACAAGCGCGACCTCTTCCCCATCCTCTGCACCTCCGCCAAGGAGAACATGGGTGTCGCCCGCCTGCTCGAGTTCGTCTGCCAGAACGTCCCCGCCCCCAACGAGGTGCTGGATGCCAAGAAGACCAAAGGCGGCAAGGAGCTGAAGAGCAACAACGCCAACCCCACCGTGGCCTTCGCTTTCAAGAGCGCCAAGGATAAGAACCTCGGTGAAATCACCTACCTGCGCCTGTTCGACGGCGAACTCGCCGAGGCTCAGGATGTGGTCAACGCCTGCAACCAGAGCAAGGAGCGCGTCAGCCAGGTCCTCGTGTGCAGCGGCTCGAACCGTCAGCGCGTCGAGAAGGCCTGCGCCGGCGACATCGTCTGCACCATCAAGCTGAAAGACGTTAAGATCAACCATACCCTCACCACCCCGAAGAACACCGACGACGCCGTCGAGGAAATCGTCTTCCCGACTCCCATCTACACCGTCGCCGTAAAGGCCGCCAACAGCAACGACGACGAGAAGGTCGGCGCCGCGCTGAAGGACCTCGTCACCTACGACCGCAGCCTCACGCTCGAGAACAGCCGCGAGCTGCGCCAGGTCATCCTCGGCTGCCAGGGTGAGCTCCACCTCAACACCGTGAAGTGGTACTTCGAGAACCAGTACAAGCTGGCCGTCAACTTCACCGCCCCCAACATCCCCTACCGCGAGACCATCACCAAGAGCGCCGAGGCCATGTACCGCCACAAGAAACAGTCGGGTGGTAGCGGCCAGTTCGGCGAGGTGCACATGCTCATCGAGCCTTACTTCGACGGCATGCCCAACCAGACCAAGTACCCCATCCGCGACACCCAGGAGTATCCTCTCGAGTGGGGCGGCAAGCTGGTCTTCAACAACTGCATCGTGGGCGGCTCTATCGACGCCCGCTTCATGCCCGCCATCCTCAAAGGTATCATGGAGAAGATGGAGCAGGGTCCTCTGACCGGTTCCTATGCCCGCGACATCGTCGTCAACATCTACGACGGTAAGATGCACCCCGTGGACTCCAACGAAACGGCCTTCAAGATTGCCGGCCGTACCGCCTTCCGCGAGGCCTTCAAGCAGGCTGCCCCGAAGATCAAGGAGCCTATCTACGACATCGCCGTCACCGTGCCCACCGAGGCACAGGGTGGTGTGATGACCGACCTGCAGGGTCGCCGCGCCATCGTCATGGGCATGGATGCCGAAGGCAAGTACACCACGCTGAAAGCCAAAGCTCCTCTGGCCGAGATGAACCGCTACTGCACCGCCCTGAGCTCCCTCACCAGCGGCCGCGGTACCTTCACCATGACCTTCAGCAGCTACGAACTCGTCCCCGCCGACGTCCAGCAGGCCCTCCTCAAGGCCTACGAGGAAGCCGCCAGCGAGGAAGAGTAGCCGCGTGCTCGCGGAGAGCATTAATGCTACGCAATACACCCTCACAAGCCGGAAGCCCCGAGAGGGACTTCCGGCTTCTATTTAATATAAAGAACACGATGACACCCACTCTGCCCGCTCGAAACAAGCTAAATACCGTCATTGTTTACCATATACTTTTATGTGTCATACTGATAGCCCTTGCCGGCTGCACTGGAAGTGACCGCGGCGCCTCGTCGATGACCGACGAGGCGGGGCGCAACTATAATCTGGGCGCTGATTACGACACAGCGTGTCAGATGCTGCTGGCCGAGCACTACTATGGCAAGGCCTATGAGATAATGAAGGAGGACCCGGCGCAGGACTGGAACCTTTATGGCTCGGCGTGCTACCGCTATTCCTGCGTGCTTGTTAATCGCGGTGATATAGAAAGGGCTACAACCGTGCTGAGCGAAATCATGGAGCGGACGCAAGGAGAGGAGGAGTTCCCGGAAAGCAGGCGTGCGGCTCTACTCACGCAGATGGCCTACTGCCAAGATGAACTGAAACAATACGACGCCGCCAAAGAGTCCTACGCCAAAGCCTACGAGGCTTATGTCAAGTCGGAAGGTGGCGAGGGCAAGGGCTTCTTCAATCTGATGGTGGTGGGCGATTGTGGGGTTATCTCATTCCTGAAGATGGGCGACTACGCCGAGGCGGAACGGTGGCTACGCCGTTCCGATGCCGAATTAGCCGTTTACGAGCAGAACGGCAACCCGAAGATTGTGGAGGAATACCGAGGCCTTCATGCCATCTTCCATGCCCGGCTGTTGCATGCTACGGGGCATCCTGCCCAGGCTGCCGCCATCTTTGACGCCATCCCCCGCCAGAGGCTCCTCACCGTTATGGGTAGCGAATATGCCGCACAATACCTGATGGAGGCCGGACGTTATGACGAAGCTGCCGAGCTGTATGCCTATTTCGACACCGCCTTCTCCTCATTTCGCCCCACAAGTATCACCTTCGACGTTATCAACCAATATCTTGCACCGCGCTACGAGGCTCTCCGCCGCGCTGGACGCAACAGCGAAGCCCTTGAGATAGCCGACACGATAAATGTAGCCATAGATTCCGCCCTCCAATGGCAGAAGCAGAGCGATGCCGCCGAGCTGGCCGTTATCTACCAGACCCATGAGAAGGAACTGGCCCTCAAGGAGCAGAAATCCCAAACCACTATCTTCCGTATCCTCGCCGGCACTGCCCTCGCGCTGCTCTTGCTGGTGGGATATATCCTGTGGCGCATACACCGCTACAACCGCCTGCTCTTGGAGAAGAACCGTCACCTCTACAAGCAGATAAAGCAGCGCGAGCTGGCCGAGGAGATTAGGGAAAAGAGTGTGGAAAGCGGAGACAACCTAACGCAAAACCAGCAGATATACAACCGTCTGTGCGAATTGATGCAAGACCCCGAAGTCTATACCGATGCCGACGCCAACCACGAGACGCTGGCGCGTCTTGTGGGCACCAACTACAAGTATGTGTACGACGCCCTGCGCGAATGCGCCGGACTAACACCTGCCGACTTCATCAACCGCAACCGCATCCGCCATGCCGCCCATCTGCTCACCACCACCGATGAGCCTATCGGCCTTATCACCGAGCAGTGCGGCTTCACCAACCGCAGCACCTTCATCCGCCTCTTCCGCGAGCACTACTCCATGACCCCCTCCGAGTACCGCCAGGCTGCGAAGTAGTGGTCATTTTCCCCACGACCTTTTATTAAAAAAGAGATTTTTTCCACCCGCCGGAGCATCAAAATGATGCTCCGGCGGGGCTTTTTACTGCAATCAGCAAGCCAAAATCCGCCACTGCAAGTTATTGAAGCATAATATTTTCAAAATATGCAACATATTTTTCAAGCAGTGAAACATCCGTTCCTGCACCTTGACGTACTTTTGCATCTGGATTTGAAAACAAGAACATGCCCGGTATGACATACATACTCACCGTTGCCCTCGCCGCCGCCTTTGTGGTGGTAGTGCTGCTATTGGTTGTAGCCATAATATATTATAGGTGGCGTCTCCGCGACAGCCACCGTACTCTTGCCCGTTTCATTCGCGAGAATATCATGTTGCACGAGAGAATGAAAATCGTTTTCAAAGAGGACAGGGGAGAACATGAATAATACACACACAATAAACCAGTGAATAAAAGACAATAGTATAAACAACAAAAATCATACAATAATCAACAACATGTACAGAAAAGCACTACTTAAAGCATTCGCCGCACTGATAATGATTGGTGCGACAACGATGGTGTCGTGCAAAAAGGACAACGACATCCCTACCACCACCCCCAACCAGGACGCCGTCGTGGTGAACACCGCCGCGCTCTATGACGAGTTGGGCATCCGCAACGAGATGATGCAGGCCCTCGCCAGCGGCGACTACGTCCTCACCGACACTCTGCTGGTCTACGACGCTTCCGGCAGCCTGGTAAAGAAACTGGGCACAGAGAGCCATAATCTTGAATCCCTGACCTTCAACGCCGAGGGGCTCGTCGACGGCAACTACACCCTTGTGCTGTGGCAGACAACCCGCTCGGCTTCTGGCGAGAGGGTCTGGCGGCTCACCGGCGAGGAGCAGCTCTCCACCGCCATCCTTGACGAGACCCGCTCCATGCTAAGCTATGCCTTCGCGGCCGGCTATGCCTCGAGCACCGTTGCCACCAAGGGCGGCAAACTGGTGCCCACCCTCACACCCATGGCCATCGGCAGCATCGTCGACATGCGTATAGATAACCTTGACGCGATGCCCGAGGCCACAGCGCTCTCGCTCTGGGCCACCAACATCGGCTATTACACAGGCATCCGCCTGGCCCCCGCCATGGACGAAAAGAGTCGCTGGTACACCTCTCCCGACTCGTCGCTCTCGACCCGCGTGGCACAGCTGCCCATGGGTCAGGCCAGCGGCAAGTTCTTCACCCTCTACCATAGCGATGTCCCCTTAGAATTGTGGGCCGATAAGGGCACCGACGAGGCTTACGTGACCCACATCAACTATGCGCCGCTGCCCGTCGGAGGACAATCCGTCTGCTACTTCGATATGGAACGTCGCAGTTGGCAGCCACCCTTCATAGGCACCCCCAAAGCTTTCGCCGCCTGGAAAGCCGACCGCGATGCCAATATCCCCGTCACCGACCCACTGCTGCGATGGGGTTGCAGCATAGACGACGTGTATAACCACGTCTTCAGCAAGATATGGTACCAGTCCGGCAACTATGAGCCCGAATACTGGGCCGACCCCTTCGCGAGCTGGCACAGATGGTTCTACGTCGCGCCTGCCCTCACCGAGCAGTACCTCTTCGAGACCGAGGAAGGTGAGAATCTGCGCTACGTGGCGTGCATCTGCTGGGATCCCACCGTGCCCGTCGAGGTACAAGGTAACCTGCTGCGACACCAGGGCTTCCACGCCACGGGCAACACCGTCCTGTTCGACGGCGCCAACAACTACGACCAGTACCTCTCCGCAGATGGCAGGACCGAAGCTCTGGCCCTTGCCGACAACGAAGGCTGGTATATTGTCTATCGACCCGTAAATAATAAATAATATACAAAATGAAAAGAATACTATTCTTTATGGCCATCCTCATGATGGCGACAATGAGTGCAAAGGCACAGGACTCCGTCTTCAGCTACACCCACCAGGGATCTACACTGTATTATATAGTCGACTCGACGGACAACGCCATGCTGGTTGCACCTATGTGGCCCGACTATGACGAGACAAGCGACGAAGCGTGGCTCGGCTACACCAAACCGACCGGCGACGTGGTGGTCCCCGACTCGGTGCCCTTTCTCGGTACGATGCATGCCGTGACCCGCGTGGGTCACGACGCGCTCTATAAATGCACCGGAGTCACCTCCGTCACCCTGCCCGACGCCGTCACCGAGCTGGGCACCTACGCCTTCGGCAAGTGCTACAGCCTCACCTCGTTCAGCATCCCCGCGGGTGTCAGCGCGATTCCCGACTGCTGCTTCTTTGTCGACACGGCGCTCGCCCAAGTCACCATCCCCGACGGCGTCGCCTCCATCGGCTACAAAGCGTTCTTCAAGTGCTACAGTCTCTACTTCGTGAATATCCCCGGCAGCGTGAGCTCCATTGGCAACTGGGCCTTCAACCTGTGCCGCGACCTGGCGTTCGTCGACCTCGACGAGGGTGTGGAGACCATCGGCACCGCAGCCTTCCGCGAATGTGGCTCCTTGCGGTACATCAATTATCCCTCGACGCTGAAGTCGATTGGCGGATTCGCCTTCCAGTACGACAGCTCGCTCTACACGCCCCTGACACTGCCCGAAGGGTTCACCTCGATGGGCATCGTGGCCTACGGCGACTGCGCGAGCCTGACCTCGGCCAGCTTCCCGGGGACGATGGACTCTATTCCCGGCCAATCGTTCTGGGGCTGCAACTCGCTGGCCACCGTCACCATCGGCGAGGGCGTCCCTTACATTGGCCAAGCGGC
>ONUE01000106.1 GCA_900320975.1 uncultured Bacteroidales bacterium
AAGATGCGCAAGGTGCTCGACGAGTACAACAAGAACCTGGCACCGCATGAGCAGATAAAGCAGTTCCGCATAGTGCCCGAAGAGTGGACGGCAGCCAACAACCTCCTCTCGCCCACCCTGAAGCTGCGCCGCGGTCCGCTGATGGAGAAATACAAGGACGTCGTGTCCGACATATACGGCAAGGACAAGAACAACACCTCGGGCCTCTTCTCGGCCTTCAAGAGCGTTGAGCTGCCCACCCTGCCGTGGAGCAAGAAATAATGACAATGAAAAACAAAGCAATCATACTGTCGCTGTTTGTGGTGCTGCTGTGTTCGTGCGGCACGAAGTATCCCTATGCCTACGTGAAGGACGCTCCGCGTAACGAGGAGATGCCGATAACCAACAACTACACCACCACCATCTTCCCCGGCGACCGGCTGAAGATACGCGTCGACAGCCGCACACCGCAGAGCACATACCCCTTCAACGAGGAGACCAACCGCTCTGTACGCATACCGAATTCACGCCAGACGGTCAATGCGGCCAATAAAGAGGGGTTTCTGGTGGACCAGGACGGCACGATACAGTACCCCGTCCTGGGCAAGATACCGGCGGCGGGCAAGACTCTCGACGAGCTGGCGCGTTACATTGAAGGACGCCTCATCGAGGGACGCTATGTGAAAGACCCCACGGTGACGGTGTCGATGCCCAACTTCCACGTGACGGTGATAGGCGAAGTGAAGACGCCCAAGATGATACAGGTGGACGGCAACCGCATCACCATCTTCGAGGCCATAGCACAGTGCGGTGACGTGACCATGGACGGTCTGCGCGACAACGTCAAGGTGATACGCTTCGAGGGCGAAGATGTCATAGTCGGCGAGATAGACCTCACCTCAGTGGATGCCCTCGAGTCTCCCTTCTACTACCTGAAGCAGAACGACGTGGTGTATGTGGAGCCCACACCCAAGAAAAAGAAGACGGCCTACCGCGACGAGGACTGGCCTCAATACATAAGTATGGGAGCAAGTGGAGTTCGTATAGCATACTCATTAGTATACCGATGGATTATTCGAGACACCTATAATCGCTAAAGCCCTGCATCACTGCAGGGCTTTTCTGTTGTCCCACCAGGACTCGAACCTGGGCAAGCAGAACCAAAATCTGATGTGCTACCATTACACCATGGGACACTCAAAACGGGTGCAAAAGTAATACTTTTTCGCAATGTAGCCAAATTTATTTTATTCAACGCTTACTATCAGTGTATTGAAAGCATGGAGTCGAAAGTTTAAATTATATTATCATGGACAATAATATGAAGAAAATGGCGTTAAGGAGGATATGAAAAACAAAGTACTTATAGTATACACCGGTGGCACCATCGGCATGGTGCAGGACGAGAACGGCTCGCTGCACCCCTTTGCCCTCGACCGCATCTACGACGCCGTACCGCAGCTGAAGCACTGCTGCTACGACATTGACTCGGTGACGCTGGACAATATCATTGACTCTTCCAATATGACCCCGTCGCTGTGGGTCGACATAGCCGAGATAATCGAGCGCAACTACAACGACTACGACGGTTTCGTGGTGCTGCACGGCACCGACACCATGGCCTATACGGCCTCGGCGCTGAGCTTCATGTTCAAGAACCTCACCAAGCCCATTGTGCTCACCGGCAGCCAGCTGCCGCTGGGTATGCTGCGCAGCGACGGCAGAGAGAACATCATCTGTGCCCTCGAGGTAGCCTCCACACGGCTGGCCACCATCCCCGAGGTGTGCATATTCTTCGAGAGCCACCTCTACCGCGGCAACCGCAGCACGAAGATGAACGCCGAGAACTTCGACGCCTTCGCCTCGTACAACTACCCGTCGCTGGCCAAAGTTGGTATCAACATCAGCTTCAAGGAGCACCTCTTCCTGCCCATGCCCACTATGCCGCTGATGGTGCGCAAGAAGTTCGACACCCGTGTGGCAATCCTCAAGCTCTTCCCCGGCATAGGTCCCGAGGTGGTGCGTGCGATACTCGACACCCCCGACCTGCAGGGCGTAGTGATCGAGACCTACGGCTCGGGCAACGCCCCTACCGACGAGTGGTTCATCACGGCCCTCGATGAGGCCATAAAGCGCGGCGTGATAGTGCTCAACGTCACCCAATGCAAGGCCGGTGCCGTGAAGATGCGCCAGTATGCCGCTTCCTGCGACCTCGACCGCATAGGGGTCATCGGCGCCGGCGACATCACCATAGAGGCGGCCATCACCAAGATGATGTGCCTCCTCGGCAACTACCCCGACGACAAAGCACATGTAAGAGAGCGCCTCAGCCAGTCGCTGCGTGGCGAAATAACAGAATAGATGGGCATTAACGGCAATAAAAGACAAGTGATTACCAATAAAGGATGGTTTCTTATCCTTTGTTGCCTTTTATTGTCGTTCGCCGCACAAGCGCAGTCATCCACCGGCAACCTCGGACAGTTCGACAGGCGCACGCTGCACTACGGAATACAGGTAGGCTACACTCAGTCGAAATTTGACCTCAACTACAGCGAGGACGACAGCTTGCGGCAGACGCTGCAGGGCGTCACGTCGTACTATGCGCCGGGCTTCCACATCGCCGTCATCGGTGACCTGCGCCTGGGCAACTGGTTCAACCTGCGCCTGCTGCCGGGTGTCACCCTCGTCACACGCACCGTCGCCTACTCGTGGGAGGAGAGCTACCGCGAGACACACCGTCTTGCGGAGCGCTCGCGCAACGTGGAGTCGGTATACGGCGACATACCCCTGGAGCTCAAGTTCCGTGCGGTGCGCTGGAACGACTTCCGCCCCTACCTCACCGCCGGTGTCAGCTACGGCTTCGACTTCGCCTCGCTGCGCAAGAACCGCAACCAGACCAACCAGGCCATCATACGCCTGCAGCCGAACGACTTCCGCTACACCATGGGCGTAGGCTTCGACGTCTTCCTGCGCTATGTGAAGTTCGCCATAGAATTCAAGATGGCCTTCGGCCTTACGGACCTCAAGGTCCAAGACCCCGACATATACATACGCTCTTTCGACAACCTCAAGAGCCGTACCTTTATGCTAAGCTTTACTTTCGAGGGATAGCCTCGACGCAGCGGATGCCGTCGATGGCCGAAGAGACGATGCCGCCGGCGTAACCGGCGCCTTCGCCACAAGGATACAGACCCTGCAGTTGTGGATGCTGCAGGGTTTCTTTGTCTCTGGGTATGCGCACTGGCGACGAAGTGCGGCTCTCCACAGCCAGCAGCGTGGCGTCCTCGGTGATGAAGCCACGCATCTTGCGGTCGAAGTCCCTGAAGCCCTGTATCAAGCTGTCCACGACGAAGTCCGGCAGCAGCTCATGCAGCGGTGCGCTGACGACGTCGCCCATGTAGCCGGTCTTGTTAAGGCGCGAAGAGGGCTTGCGGCGCAGGAAGTCCACGAGGCGCTGGGCCGGAGCGTTGATGGCGTCGCCACCGGCGCAGAACATACGCTGCTCGACAGATTGCTGGAACCTCAGCAAAGCAAACACATCGCTATCCTGCACATCCTCCAGACCCACGGTTACGGCGATGCCGCTGTTGGCGAAGGGCGAGTTGCGGCGCGAGTTGCTCATGCCGTTGACCACCTGCTGGCCGCCGTCGGTGGCAGCGGGCACTATGACGCCGCCGGGGCACATGCAGAAGGAGAACACCCCGTGTTGATTGCCTGATTGCTTGATTGCTTGATTGCTTGAGTAGACTTGTGTCGTTAGACTATAAGCAGCAGGCGGCAGGTACTTGGAGTAACCCTTGCCGTGATACTGTATCTCGTTAATGAGCTCCTGCGGATGCTCCACGCGCACGCCAAGGGCGAAAGGCTTGGCCTCGAGCAGCCAACCGTTGCGCTGGAACATACTATAGATATCACGTGCGGAGTGGCCGGTGGCAAGGATGACAGCGTCGCCCTCTATATCGCCTGCGGGGGTCACCACGCCGCGCACACGGCCGTCCCTGACGATGAGGTCGGTGACGCGTGTGTTGAAGCGGTACTCGCCGCCGGCGTTCTCGAGGGTATGCCGCATATTGGCAATGATGCCGCTGAGGCGGTCCGTGCCAATATGAGCGTGAGCCTCGAGCATAATGTCGGGGTCGGCGCCGTGCTCCACGAAAGTGCGCAGCACCGCGCCCACATCGCCGCGCTTGGTGGAGCGCGTGTATAGCTTGCCGTCGCTGTAGGTGCCTGCACCGCCCTCGCCGAAGCACCAGTTGCTGTCGGGGTTGACGACCTTCTCGCGTGCCAGCCGCGCAATGTCGTATTTGCGATCCTCGACGCTCTTGCCGCGCTCAACGATGATGGGCTTCATGTCAAGCTCCAGGCATCGCAGTGCCGCGAAAAGACCGGCAGGGCCAGCGCCGACGATGACGACAGTCTTCTGTGGATGTGAGAGGGTATAAGCGGGAGCGCCTTTCACTTCATTCTCACACGCGCCCTCTCCAACGACCTCCACCACGCAGTGATACACCACATTGCGGCGGCGGCAGTCTAAGGTTCGGCGCACCATGCGCAACTCGCCAAGTTCCGACTCGGCGACACGGAGATGACGTGCCACAGCACCCCGCAATTTGGCAGGCACCATGCACTCCTCGGGCGTGAGGTCGATATCTATGCGCTTCTGCTCCATCTTATCCCTGACAATCAAAGTAATATAACAGCACAGGCTGTCTCTTCGGGTTGCAAAGATACGAAATAAATCCGATATGGTCCCCCTCCGTCCCCGCTCCGTCCCCGCTCCGACTGTTCACCGGTTGTTTAACGGTTTTTTGTCGGAGAGGGGACGGAGGGGGGACGGAGGGGCGTCGGAGCGATTGCGCAAATCCTGATTTCTAATTCCTGATTTTCAATTTTTTTTCGTATTTTTGCTGATTATGAAAAGATATGCACGCTTCAATTACCTGCTGATTGTCTACCTGTTAGGCATCGTTTATTTCACGGTCTTCCGTCTCGTTGAGACGTGGGCTTTCCTGTCGAACTCCGCCGAGCCCATCGACATGAAAGGGCTCTTCGGCTACGCCCTATATACGGGCTGGCGGTTCGACACGCTGGTATGCAGCTACATACTGGCGCTGCCGCTGCTGATGATGCTCATCGGCGAGTTCACACGGTGGCGTGCCCGCTGGTGGTACCAGGTGGCGCACTACTTCATCAACGTATGCTTCACGGTGACTTTCTTCGCCTGTGCCGCCGACATCCCCTATTTCTGCTACTTCTATTCGCGCCTCGACGTGGTGTCGCTCACCTGGGGCGATACACCGGGGATGGTGCTGAGCATGATCTTCGGCGAGTGGGAATATGTGCTGGCGCTGCTGGCCTTCATCGGCGTGGCGGTGTCGTGGTGGTTCGCCACGAGGGCGGTGTTCCGCCGCGCGCTCGACAAGGTGCTGCTGCGCGCCGAAGGGCCTGTGGATGCCGCCCCGCTGTATGTCACCATACCGTTGGCGCTGCTGCTTATCTTCGCTTTGTTCACCGGCATGCGCGGCCGCCTGAAC
>ONUE01000105.1 GCA_900320975.1 uncultured Bacteroidales bacterium
CACACCTCGTAGCCGCCGGTGGTCACCTGCTTGGCCAGCTTGCCGTCCATGTTGTAGAGGTATATGTGGCGGTAGCCGTCGCGCTCGCTGGTGATGAGCATCTGCTCCGTGGCTTTCTTGCCCTTGCCCGCAGTGATGAACTGCCACGTGTCCGGCACCTCGACATAGGTGCCGCACTGCTCCTCGTACAGCATCGTTTCGTCCTGTGTTTGGGCATTCACGCCCAAAATCTCCATACTGTTCTGCAGGCGGTTCATCAGCATATAGGCCAATGTACTCGCGTTAGCCCACTGGAAGCGCGGTATATACTCCCACTTTTTGTCGGTAGCGGCTATCCGCGAGGTTTTGGCACCGTCAAGGTCGTACACCCACAGCGAGACCTTGCTGTTGTCCTCGCCGGCCTTCGGGTACTTGTAGCGGTAGTCGTCGGGGTAGAGCTTGCCCCACATCTGCATGTTGTATTCGCGCACCTGGCTCTCGTCGAAGCGCAGGTAGGCTATCTTCTTCGAGTCGGGGCTCCACTCGAAGCCCTGCGTGATGGCGAACTCCTCTTCGTACACCCAGTCCGTGGTGCCGTTGATAATCTCGTTCATCTTGCCGTCGGTGGTAATCTGGTGCTCCTCGAGGGTGTTGAGGTCCATCCAGTAGAGGTTGTTGTCGCGCACAAAGGCCACCTTGGTGCCGTCGGGGCTCAGCGTTGTCAGGCGCTGCTTGCCGTTGCGGGTGAGCTTGATGAAGTTCGTGCCGCCCACGTTGTAGAGCCAGTAGTCGCTCACACCGCTGTGGCGGTAGATGGGCTCGAAGCCGCTGCTGAGCAGTATCTTCTGCTCGTCGGCACTGAACTCATAGCCCTCGATGGGGGGCAGGGGCTTGGCTTTCTTGCCCATCTCGGGGCTGTTGAAGAGGCACACATCGGCCACCTTCTCGCCCGTGGCGTAGTTGTACTTGGCGATACCCGTACGAGTCATAGTGCAGTAGTGCTCGCCGTCGGCCATCGAGCGCAGGCTTCCTATGCCCTTCGGCGCGAAGGTACGCTTGGTCCAGATGTCCTCAAGCGTGATATTCTCCTGCTGTGCAGCGGCGATACCGCCGCCCAGCATCGTTGCAAATGCCATATATACAAACAGTTTCTTCATATTATGTGTGCTTTTTGTCGCTATATTATAAATTGCAAATATACATAAAATTCCCGAATTGCACACAAACGGCCGAAATTTTTATCCTCCATAGGCCTCTCACGCACCCCTTTCTCTCCGTCTCCCCTCCGTACCCTCTCCGTCTGTTCTACGGTTGTTTAACGGTTGTTTAACGGTTTAGAACCGTTAAACAACCGTTAAACAACCGTAGAACAGACGGACCGGGGGCGGACAGGAGGGGGAGGGGAGGCGCTGGGGTGTGGGGGGCGGTCTTGTTTGGTGGAAGGGCATAGATTGTTCGATGGATTTGCGTGTTGCGATATATGTGATTGTGGAATGCGAAATATTATGTATCTTTGCAGCGTTAAAACCCTTGTATGATGAATAGCAAGATATTGATATGCAGTCTGATGGTCGCTGCAATGGCTTTTGCGGCCTGTACGGATGACGAATATTCCATAGACCTGGGCGAGAGCCCTGCCTCACAGCAGCAGTGGCGGCGCCAGCTGACTGCAGACGTTGAGATTATCAATGTGCCCAACACCTCGGAGAATATCGAGATGGTGCTCGTGAAGGCCGGCACCTTCACCATGGGCGGCGTCGACGTGGAAGGGCCGGAGCATCAGGTGACGCTGACGCACGACTTCTACATCGGCAGCACCGAAGTGACACAGGCTCTGTACTATGCCGTGATGAATGTCAACCCGTCGGAGTTCAACTACGGCGACAACTACCCCGTGGATAAGGTAAGCCACAAGGACGCCGTGGACTTCTGCCAGAAGCTGACGCAGCTCACCGGCTACCGTTTTGTGCTGCCCACCGAGGCCCAGTGGGAATATGCCGCGCAGGGCGGCCACCGGGCGCCGTCGGCACACTACACCTATGCCGGCAGCAACACCATCAACAATGTGGGGTGGTACTGGGGCAATGCGCCGCAATATGTTACGGAGGACTATATCACCCACGAGCTTGACACCGTCCGCCACACCTGCGCCGTCAAGGGCAAGCAGCCCAATGCGCTGGGTCTCTACGATATGACGGGCAACGTGCGCGAGTGGTGCGCCGACTGGTACTCCGTGCTGGGCTCCGAGAGCGTCACCGACCCTGTGGGGCCGGTCTCGTCCGAACGCGGACGCGTGTACCGTGGCGGCAGCTGCAACGACTCGGCGCAGTACTGCCGTGTGGCCCACCGCGAGAGCCTGAGCTCCCTGAGCAAAGGCTTCAACTTCGGCTTCCGCGTGGCCATCAACATGAATTGACTTTTAAATAAACGCGAATTACCGCGAATTAACCGCGAATTATCATGAACTAAATTTACGATAATTCGCGGTTAATTCGCGGTAATTCACGTAAAAAAGAGTATTTTTGTTATCCTTAGCAGCAGTCATGCTGGCTGCAGTGGGAGCTGTTGGTCTCAAGCTCCAGGGTGCTGTGGTGGATGCCGAGGCTGTCGAGGAGTTCTTTGACGCGGTCGGTGACCTCCTCGAGCATCGTGGCTTCGGGGATGACGATGTGGCAGGTGAGGGCGGTCTCGGTGGTTGAGATGGCCCAGATGTGCATGTGGTGCACGTTGAGCACGCCGTCGACAGCTTCTACTTTCTTGGAGATGTCGTCCACGTCGAAGCCTTCGGGGACGGCGTCGGCGCTCATGCGGAGGCTCTCGGAGAGGAGGCTCCAGGTGCTCACGAGGATGACGACGGCGATGACGAGGCCGATGATGGGGTCGACGACAGTCCAGCCGGTGTACTTGATGACCACACCGCTGACGACCACGCCGACAGACACCAGCGTGTCGGCCAGCATGTGGAGGAAGGCGCCGCGTGTGTTGATGTCGTGCTTCTGCTGGCGGCTGAGGGCCCAGGCGGTGAGGCCGTTGATGACGATGCCCACCGTGGCGGTCCAGATGATGAGGGAGCCGTTGACCTCTGTGGGGTTGAAGAATTTGTCGACGCTCTCCACGATGATGGCGCCGACGGCCACCAGGAGGATGATGGCGTTAAGGAGTGAGATGAGCACCGAGGCCTTGCGGTGGCCGTAGGTGAAGCGCTTGGTGGCGTGCGAGGAGGCCAGCTTGAGGGCTATCATGGCCAGCACCAGCGAGAAGACGTCGCTGAGGTTGTGGCCTGCGTCGCTGAGCAGGCCGAGGCTGTTGCCTACGAAGCCCGCCACCGCTTCGACGATGACGAAGGCAAGGTTGAGCGCCACTGCCACTATATATATTGTAGACAGCTTCTCGATGGCGTGGGTGTGGTGGTGATGGTGGCCGTGATGTTCGTGACCATGCTCATGGTTGTGATGTTCGTGGTTGTGATCATGGTCATGATGGTGTTCGTGGTGTTCGTGTATGTGTTCCATAATGCTGTTTTTTGTTGTTGTTTTTCAGTTTGCAAAATTACTAACTTTTGCAGACATGGCCCCCTCACCAATAATGGTTAAAGCAAACCGGCACCGCCGACGGTTGCCGATGGTGCCGGTTTGAGTATATTACAGCGTTTTGCGATTAGAGGCAGATGCGGTGGGTGATGGTGATGTATCCGACGCGGCGGTTGACACCTTCCCAAGGTTTGCCAATAGAGCCATCCCATGTGGGTCCTTCGTAGCCCTCGTTGAGGAAGTTGTGCAGGGGCATGGAGAACATGAAGACGGTGCGGCTGCTGGAGGTGAAGTTGTGCGAGAGGCCGAAGTCGAGACCGAGACCATCGCTGAACATAGTCTTGTCGGCGCCTACGCGGTCAAGGTTGCCGACACCACCGAGGACCTTGTCGTAGAAGACGCCGCCTTCGATGGAGATATCTTGGAAGCTGATGACAAGACCGCCGCGGGGCTGGAAGTAGAAGCTGCGGAGGTACTGGTTCTCATGCTTGAAGCAGAGCTCCTGGCTTTTGAAGAAGACACCGGCATAGAGGCCGATGAAGGAGGGAGTCCAGGATGCGTCGAGACCGATGCAGAAGTCGCCCATCTTCTTGAAGGGGATACCGAAAGCATCGTAGTAAGGACCATAGATGTCGCTGTTAGACAGGTTCTTGATGTTATCATCGTTGAAGCCGGACTTGGCAATGCCAACGGGGAAGACGAGGTCGGCATCCGGAAGGACGGCGGCGAGGGCGATGGAGTCGGCGTGGTTGTTGGAGCCGATCAGTGTCACGACGGTACCCTGGGCAAGGCCGTAGAGGATTGTTGTCCAATAGTTGGTGGACCAGGCACGCGAGTTGATGGTGAAGGTGCTCTTCTGTGCCGTTGCGCTGGTGGCAAGCATGGCCACGGCGGCTAAGGTAATAAGTACTTTTTTCATCTTGTGTTGTATTTGTTTGTTGTTAATCTTCTTTGCGGTCGCGGCCGAACATCTGGCCTATCCACTGACGGTTGAGGCGAGCGATGTTCTGGCGCTTGATTTGCTTGGGGCATTCGGCCTCGCAGGCGTAGGTGTTGGTGCAGCCGCCGAAGCC
>ONUE01000134.1 GCA_900320975.1 uncultured Bacteroidales bacterium
TTCACCTTGCAGTGCAACTCCGCGCCGGCATGTATGAATGCTTCGGTAATGCTCTTGTAGGCATCCTGAAGCTGTACATACTTGCCCACAAGACCAACGCTCACCTCGCGCTCCGGATTGTGCAGTTTATATAAGAAGGCCTCCCAATTCTGCAGGTCGAGCTCTTTTTTGATGGGCACATCGAGTTTCTTCAGCACCTGTAGGTCGAGTTTCTCGTCGCGCATTTTGATGGGCACATCGTAGATGCTGGCCACATCGCCGTCCTCGATGACGCTGTCGCCGTCAATGTTGCAGAACAGACCGATCTTCTCCTTCACGCTACGTGTCAAAGGCTTCTCCGTGCGGCACACGATGATGTCGGGTTGCACACCCTGCTGCTGCAGGGCCTTCACGCTATGCTGCGTAGGCTTGGTCTTCAGCTCACCGGCAGCGGCGATATAGGGTATATATGTCAGGTGGATAACCAAACAGTTGCGGCCGAGACTCCACTTCAGCTGACGCACAGCCTCAATGAAGGGATAGCTCTCGATATCACCCACGGTACCGCCGATCTCGGTGATGACAATCTCATATTTGCCAGTGTTGCCCAAGTCGGTGATACGCTCCTTGATTTCGTTGGTGATGTGCGGAATAACCTGCACCGTCTTGCCGAGGAAATCGCCACGGCGTTCCTTCTCGATAACGTTCTTGTAGATGCGTCCCGTGGTCACGTTGTTAGCCTGCGATGTCGGCACACCTGTGAATCGCTCATAATGTCCCAGGTCAAGGTCGGTCTCTGCACCGTCCTCCGTAACATAGCACTCGCCATGCTCGTAGGGGTTCAGCGTACCCGGGTCAATGTTGATGTACGGGTCCAGTTTCTGGTTTGTTACCGAATAGCCGCGTGCTTTCAGCAGACGCGCCAGGGAGGCGGCTATAATTCCCTTTCCAAGAGAGGAGGCCACGCCTCCCGTGACAAATATGTACTTCGTTGCCATTGCTTATAGAAAATAATAATTTGCAAAAATAATACTTTTTTTGGTATTTGGACTGACACTAAATAATAATATTTCTTAACGCGCGTTATAAGAACATCTTAAAATATTAACAGCAGGCTATGAAACGTTGGTTTAGAGTCGTCACAATATCCATTTTCGCCATTGCGGCCGTCAGTTTGGTGGTCATACAGCTCGTGCAAACCCGCCGCACACTCTCCAACAGCGATAACATGTTCAGTGTCAGCGTCGGCAATGCCATGGAGGATGTCCTCAACCAGCTCGACAACGACAGCCCGAATGCGGCCTCTTCCTTCAGCTACCAAGACCTCGACTCCCTCATTGTCGAGGAGCTCATCATCAATGGTATCGACCTGCACCCTGTCGTCGGCGTCTACGACGGCTCGCAGGGCTCGTTCCTCTACAGCTCCGACCCGCGCCGCGAGGACGACCTCGCCAACTCACCATACCGCTACAGCTTCCGCCCGCAGGGGGTGGTCTCCACCAACCAATTCTTCATCATCCTCAGCTTCTCATACACCGACCTCTTCCTGCAGCGCAACCCCACCATCTATCTATACATGAGTCTCTTCCTCATCCTCGTCATAGCCGTCATGTTCTTCATCTCACTCCGCACCATCTCCAACCAGCGCAAGCTCGACCAGATGAAGAGCGAGTTCATCAACAACATGACCCACGAAATCAAGACGCCCATCTCCACCATCAGCCTCGCCTGCGAGATGCTGAGCGACGAGACCATCTCTCAGGATGCTGCCTCACGCGCCAACTTCATCGGCATCGTGGCCGACGAGAACCAGCGTATGCGCGTCCTCGTGGAGACCATCCTCCAGAGCGCCAAGATGTCTAACAAGAACTTCAGCATCAACCCCAAGGAGGTCGACGTCAACGCCATCGTCGACAAGGTGCTCAAGAGCTTCAAGCTCACCTTCTCCAACCGCAACGGCTGCGTGGAGACTCACCTCGACGCAGACCCGTCGGTCATCGTCGCCGACGAGCTGCACATGACCAACCTCATCTACAACCTCGTCGACAACGGCATTAAGTACTCCACCGGTGCACCACACATCATTGTCAGCACCTCCACCGACGGCAAACACTTCTTCCTGAGCGTCAAAGACCACGGCATCGGCATGTCAAAGTCCGACCAGAAGCATATCTTCGAGAAATTCTATCGCGTCTCCACGGGCGACGTTCACAATGTAAAGGGCTTCGGCATCGGCCTCAACTACGTGGCCCAGGTGGTGCACCTGCATCACGGACACATCACCGTCGAAAGCGAGCCCAATCACGGCTCCACCTTCACCGTCAGTCTCCCGCTAAAGGGCTGACCTACAGCCCCAGTATCCAGTCGGCAACAGCCTTCATGGCTTCCGGAGCGAAGGTCTCTTCTATAAGCATATATTCAGCTGCATCACCTGTGGCGCTGTGCTGGAACAGGTGGTTCAATCCCTCCATACGGCGGCAGTCGGCCTCCGTGCACAACTCCTTAATGCGCTTCTGGTTGGGCTCTGCCACCACCTGACAGTCTTTGGTGCCGTTCAACGCCAGCACCGGGCATTTCACCTTCGGCAGATACTCTGCCGGATCGAGCGCCAGGAAGCTCCTCATCCAGCTACTGCCCAACTGCTGCTTCAGCGCATGGGCCATGCCCTTCTTCAGCTCTATGCTGTCGATCTCCGCATTGCTGAGGCTTTCCGTATGGCGCAGTATCACCGCCTGGTAGTCTTTCAGGCTGCTCTCCTGCGGCAGAGTCATAATCTCACCCATGCAGGCGCCACGCACCTTGCAGAGGCGCTCGCTCACTCCGCGACTGCGGAAGAGGGCCTCGTTCTGCTGCACCATCACCTCCAGGCCCGTGCTGCCCTGTCCGGCGAGCATCACCACGAACTTCACGTCCTTGTTACGCGCCGCCACCATGGGCGCTATGGCGCCGCCCTCGCTGTGGCCGCCGTTACGCGCCGCCACCATGGGCGCTATGGCGCCGCCCTCGCTGTGGCCGCCGATGCCCAGACGCTGGGCATCGACATGCTTGTTGCCCTTCACGGCATTGAACATAGCCTCGGCATCCTCGGCAAAGAGGCGCGTGTCGGCAGTCTCCACCTCGCCGGTGCTGGCACCCACGCCACGGTCGTCGTAGCGCAGTACGGCGATGCCGCGCGAGGCCAGATAGTCGGCAAGCACCAGAAACGGCTTGTGCTGCATCAACTCCTCGTCACGATTCTGCTGGCCGCTGCCGCTGACCAACACAATGCATGGGTAGCGCGAGGCCGAGCCTCGTGGCACACTGAGGGTGCCCTCGAGGTGTACCTTGTTGCCCTGGCTGTCGGTATAGTCGGCCGTGACGGTCTCCTCGTCAAAGCGGTATGGCGGCAGTGGCGTCTGCGGCCGACGCAGCTGGAAGATGGTGTCGGTGGGGAAGAAGGTGATATCCTCCTTGAAGAAACCTTGCTTCCAATAACCCGCGAAGACGCTGTCGCGACGCGTCAGCACAGTCTTGAAGCCAAGCTTCTTACACTCTATCGTCAGTTTTCCGCCTTCCATGCTCCACGAGCTCACCGGCAGTGGGTCCATGGTCTGC
>ONUE01000112.1 GCA_900320975.1 uncultured Bacteroidales bacterium
GTGACGATATAGGTGCGGCTGGTCACCTGCACCTGGCTGCCACCAATAACCTGGTTGTCAAAATACTTGCGCAGAAACTCCTGTGCGTCGGGCACGCAGAGCCACAGCAACGCCAGCGGCACTACCAATCCGGCCACCATCGCCAGCGTGCCGCCAGCGACATGCCCGAAACCCTTACGTTCGCCAAAGAGCCACAGCAGCAACGGCAACGCCAGCGGGAAGAGCCCCGTAGGCCCTTTCGTGAGGGCTGCCAGCGCCAACATAAGGCCCGCCAGCAAATGATGAATGATGAATGATGAATGATGAGTTGTCGTACCGCGCAGCACAAGCCACACGGCGGCAAGCACAAACACGGTCATCGTGCTCTCCAGATAGTTGTTGTGCGCCGCCAGCGCCACATCGGGTATCAGCGTCAGCAGCAGCATCGGCAACCATCCAAGGCCCGTCTTGAAACCCATCTGCTTCCACACCCCCACCATCAGTGCCGCCGTCAGCAGCAGCACGGCCACCGAGTAGGCCTTGGCGGCCATCATGCCGGTGCCGAAAAGTCTGAACCACAGGCTCAGCAACCACATCATCAGTGGTGGGTGCTCGTAGAAGTCGGGGAACTGCGTCGCCGTGTAGACGGGGTGCCAAAACGAGCCGATGCCGTGCGCCATGTTGTCGGCCACCGACGTGTAGATGAGGCCGTCCATGAACATGCCGCGCGTCAGCTGGTTGTTGCAGGCGAAAAGCCCGAACAGCCCCGCGACGAACAGATATGGCCAGTATTTCATTTAGTATTAAGTTTTAAGCTGTAAGTTTTAAGTGGCTACGCAGTCAATGCTGCGGCAGCCACTTAAAACTTACAGCTTACAGCTCACAGCTTATTTAATCTTCGCCCAGCTGTCCTTCAGCGTGCAGGTGCGGTTGAAGACCAAGTGCTCGGGTGTCGACTCGCGGTCGGTGCAGAAGTAGCCCATGCGCTCGAACTGGTAGCGGGCGATGCCATCGGCGAACTGGTTGTGGTCGGTCTTTGCCAGCTCAGGCTCGCATTTTGCGGTGACGACCTTCAGGCTGTTGGGGTTGAGGTTTTCGAGGAAAGTATGGCCCTCTTCCACATCGTCCGGAGCCTCGGCAGCAAAGAGGCGGTCGAAGAGGCGCACCTCGGCGTCGATGGCGCTATGGGCGGCCACCCAGTGGATGGTGCCCTTCACCTTGCGCCCGTCGGGGGCGTCGCCGCCACGCGTGGCGGGGTCGTAGGTGCAGTGGATGCAGGTGATGTTGCCCTCGGCATCCTTCTCGACGCTCTGTGCCGTCACAAAGTAGGCGTAGCGCAGACGCACCTCCTGGCCGATGGCCATGCGGAAGTACTTCTTGGGAGCCACCTCCATAAAGTCCTCGCGCTCAATCCACAGCTCGCGTCCGAAGGGCACCTGGCGGGTGCCGTCGGCCTCGCACTCGGGGTTGTTCACGGCGGTGAGCATCTCGGTCTGTCCCTCGGGATAGTTGTCGATAACCACCTTGACGGGGTCAAGGACAGCCATGCGGCGCTGTGCCACCTTGTTGAGGTGCTCACGCAGCGAGAACTCCAGCAGGCTGTAGTCGATGATGTTGTCACGCTTAGCCACGCCGATGCGCTCGCAGAACGCCTTGATGCTCTCGGGCGTGTAGCCGCGACGGCGGAAGCCGCAGATGGTCGGCATGCGGGGGTCGTCCCAGCCGCTGACGTAGTTCTCCTTGACCAGCTGCAGCAGCTTGCGCTTGCTCATCACCGTATAGTTGATGTTGAGGCGGGCGAACTCATACTGGTGGCTCGGCCAGATGCCAAGCTGCTCGATGAACCAGTCGTACAGCGGACGATGGATATCGAACTCCAGCGTGCAGATACTGTGGGTGATATGCTCGATACTGTCACTCTGGCCGTGGGCGTAGTCGTACATCGGGTAGATGCACCACTTGTCGCCCGTGCGGTGGTGGTGGGCATGCAGGATGCGGTACATGATGGGGTCGCGGAACATCATGTTGGGGTGAGCCATGTCTATCTTGGCGCGCAGCACCTTGCTGCCGTCGGGGAACTCGCCGGCGCGCATGCGGCGGAACAGGTCGAGGTTCTCCTCGACGCTGCGGTCGCGGTAGGGGCTGTTCTTGCCCGGCGTGGTGACAGTGCCGCGCCCCTCGCGGATCTCGTCGAGGGTCTGGTCGTCGACATAGGCGAGGCCTTTCTGTATTAGGAGCTCAGCCCACTGGTACAGCTGCTCGAAGTAGTCGGAAGCATAGTGCTTCTCGGCCCAGTCGAAGCCCAGCCAGTGGATGTCCTCCTGTATAGAGTCCACATACTCTGTATCTTCCTTCACAGGGTTGGTGTCGTCGAAACGCAGGTTCGTCTTACCACCGTACTTCTTCGCCAGTCCGAAATTGATGCATATCGACTTGGCGTGGCCGATGTGCAGGTAGCCGTTGGGCTCAGGGGGAAAACGGGTCTGGATGGCTGTGTACTTGCCCTCGCTCAGGCCCTGCTCGATAATCTCTTCCAGAAAATTAAGTTGCTTCTCAGAGGTATTGGTCTCTTCCATAACAAACTGAATATTTATAATTTACTATTTGTACTACATGTAAAATCAATCTACAAAAATACATATTTCCCCAGAAACAGCAAAAAATATTTTTCCACATCCACAATACCTAATCCGTCCCCTCTCCGTCCCCGGTCCGTCTGTTCTACGGTTGTTTAACGGTTGTTCTACGGTTTATAACCGTAGAACAACCGTTAAACAACCGTTAAACAACCGTAGAACAGACGGAGAGGGCCCGGAGAGGAGGCGGAGATGAAACGTGGCAAGAAAAAATAAAGGCAGGCGCAAAAGCGCCTGCCTTGTTGGTCTATGTTGTTGTATATTGTCGTGACAATCAGCTGCGGCCGATCTTCTTCTCCAGCCTGATGTAGTTGGGGAAGGGCACCTGGGTGCCGGCGACATTGATGCTGGGCTTGACGCGCAGGCCCACTTTCGACGAGGTGCCTTCTTTGGTGAAGCTGCTGGCAAAGCTCTTCAGCTTCTCGACGCCCTGCTTCGAGAAGAGGTCGCCGAGGTCGGTGCTCACGCCCAGCGGCACGGTGGTCGTGGTACTCGGCATAATGGTGTAACGCTGTGAGTTGACGCCACTTGCCATATCCATGCCCTCGATGTCGAGTATCCAGTCGAGCGCCGTCATGGCGGCCTGTGTGGTGGTGGGGTTCTTCACGTTGACGTTGACGTTCATGGCCAGCGGCACCTTCTTGGTTTGGTAGGCGGCTACGAGCTTAACCACGTCGGTGGCGCTGAGCTGTCCCTGCGTCAGGTTCTTCACGTTGACACCGGCAACGCTGACATTGTTGACGTTCTTGAGATGGAATTCGCAGTTGCGCAGGTTGGCCACGCCGGCGACGTCACTGGCCAGCTGGTTGAATATATCGCACGAACTGAACATCATAGCCCCTGCGGCTATCAATACAAGTGTTATCTTTTTCATGATGCAAAAGTACGTTTTATTTCTTATTCGGCAAAATTATTTTCTGTGGCGAGGCGGAAGAAGAGCTGTGCGGCGGGCTCGATGAGGGCGTCGGGGAAGTCGTAGTCGGGGTGGTGCAGCTCGGGCTGCTGCTCGCCGGAGCCGATGCCGAACATGGCGCCGGGGAACTCGAGCAGGTACTCGGCGAAATCCTCGCTCCAGCGGAAAGGTGTTTCCTTAATGAGGAGTGATGAGTGAGGAGTGATGAATTGGGCTGCCGCCTTGATGGCTTCTACACAGTCGGGGTTGTTCTCGGTGGCGCGGAAGGGTTCGACGAGGGAGCGGCTGACGGTGAGGCCGTGGCGGGCGGCTATCTCGTCGACGGCGTTGTTGGCGTCGGCGAGCATCTGCTCCATGGCGCCGTTGGTGAAGGCGCGGAGGGTGAACATCACCTCGGCATGTCCGGCGGAGGTGCCGAAGGCGGGCTGGCCGAGACGGACGCAGATAAGGGTAGACTGGCGGAATTGAGAATTGAAAATTGAGAATTGAGAATTGAATGCAGCAAAGCGTTGAATAATCTCGCTCACGGCGAGGCCGGGGTTGATGCCGAGTTCGGGTGTCGAGGCGTGGGTCTCGCGGCCGTCGAGGCGGTAGACGACACCCGTGGAGGCGGCGGCAAAGGTGTGCGGACAGAGCACCACGGTGCCAAGCGGATAGCCGGGGAGGTTGTGCAGGGCGTAGAAGGCCTTGATGTTATACTGCTGCAGGATGCCGCTCTCGAGCACGGC
>ONUE01000104.1 GCA_900320975.1 uncultured Bacteroidales bacterium
TCGTACTTCTCCTCGAGCCTCACCAGCTGGCGGTGGGCCTCGTTGGGCTGCGCCTTGAAGAGCTGACGGCGGCGTTCGTTGTAGAAGTTCAGCACAAGTTCGGGATTGCGCTCGTAAGCCTCGTGGGTGGCCACATCCTCCACACGGTAGTGCTCCCACAGGCCGTCGCTGTCGCGGAACGTCGAGATGCCGCTCTCGGCGCTTATGCCCGCTCCCGTCAATACCACTATCTTTTTCATAATATTTTATAACGCGCGATAATATATATTATTGTGCCCCCTCCAAAATATATCCCCTCCCCCTCCTCTCCGCCCCCGCTCCGTCTGTTCTACGGTTGTTTAACGGTTGTTTAACGGTTTAGAACCGTTAAACAACCGTTAAACAACCGTAGAACAGACGGAGCGGGGGCGGAGGGGCACCAGAGGAGGTGCATCTCCAAGGGGTCAGGATTGATGACGATAGGTGGGGTCGATGGCTTCCGACACATTGACAACGTAGTCGGCAAGCTTCTCATACTGAGCATAGAGGCTGCTGTATGCGTTGCCTATGGCATAACCGTACTTGCCTGTACGCAAGGCCTCGAGGTGAGCGGCGCGCAAGCCGTCGCGATAAGCGTTGACCTCGGCTTCGGCGGCCTCGGCGGCTTCGATATCGGCACGGTCATAGTCGACGAGGTTGGCATCCATAACCATCAAGGCGTTCTCCACGAGGGCACGCATACGTGCCAAATTGTCGTTAAGATCATCGCTGAAGTGGACGGCGTCGGAGCGTTTGTTGCGGCGCGTGATGGCTATCTGCAGGATGCTGTCGCCAATGCTCTCGAGGTTGTCTATGATACGCAGCATGGAACTGATGCGCTCCGAAGCATGACTGCTGAGAGCGCCGCTACCGACGTCGGTGAGGAATTTCGTCAGCTCCATATCCATCTGGTCGGTTAGATTTTCATAGTCCTCGATGCGTTTCATGACAGCCTCGAAGTCCTTTTCGCTGCGGGCGGTGCGCAGTTCTGGAAGCAGGGCGTACATGCGCAGCACCTGCTTGGAGAAGAGCTGGATTTCTTTCTTGGCACTCTGCAGGTTGAGCTCGGCGGTGTTGACGGGACCGCGGCTGATGTAACTCAGACGGTAGGTGCTGCTCTCCGCCTCCTCTTTCTTCTCGGGCACCATGCGGTCGACAATCCAAAGTATTTGAGGTATGAACCACGCCAGGATGATGGTGTTGCCGACATTGAAGACAGTGTGGAACAGTGAGATGGCCAACGGGATGGTCTCCGGATTGTAGCTTGCAGCACTGATATCGCCATAGGGCGAACAGCCAGTCATGCCGGTGGTGATGCCTGCAATGAGGTTCATCAGCGGGCGGAACAGGATAAGGGTGATGAGCACACCGACAACATTGAACACCAGATGCGCACGGGCGGCTTTCTTGCCGGCCGTGTTGGCCACCGTGGCAGCGATGTTGGCGGTGATGGTGGTGCCGATGTTCTGACCCATGACCAAGGCAACAGCCACATCGAAGCCTATCCAGCCGTTGTAGCACATCACCAACGTGATAGCCATCATAGCCGCCGACGCCTGCACGATGCAGGTGAGCAGCGCCCCTATGGCCACAAAGATAAGTATAGACCAGAAGCCGTAGTCACTGAGCGAGGCGATGCTCTGGAGAAAAGCAGGGTACTCCTCGAGGTTGGGCATTGCCACCTTCAGCAGGTCCATGCCTACCAACAAAAGAGCCAGACCTACAACGGTCTGGCCGATAGATTTGAGCTTGTCTTTACTGCCGAACATGAAGAACAGGCTCAAGGCGGCAAGAAGCATCGGCAGACTGAAGTAGCCGGAGCTCTCGCCAAGGCCGAGGAGCGTGATAATCCACGCTGTGACGGTGGTACCGATGTTGGCACCCATAATAACAGCGACGGCCCCCGAAAGAGACAGGAGGCCGGCGTTTACGAAACTGACTACCATCACCGTGGTAGCGGATGACGACTGGATGGCTGCCGTCACCGCCGTGCCTGTCAATATACCGCTCACGGGGTTATTTGTTATCTTGCCGAGGACGGCGCGCATCTTGCTACCTGCAACCTTCTGCAGGCCTTCGCTCATCAACTTCATGGCAAAGAGGAATACTGCCAGCGCGCCAGCGAAGTTAATGATAATCAATAAAATGTCAGTAAAACTCATATAATATTACTTGCATAATTGCAATGCAAAAATACAAAGAACGCGGCATGTGCCACGTTCTTTTATTGTTAATAATTACTAATGTAGGTTTACTGGAGGGGTGTGAGAGTGGTGCGGCGGTTCTTGGAGCGGCCTTCGGGGGTGTCGTTGTCGGCCACAGGGCGGCTCTCGCCGTAGCCGCGGTAGGTGAGGCGGTCGGCAGCAACGCCGCGTAGTATCAGGTAGTCGTAGACGGCCTTGGCGCGGCGCTCGCTGAGCACGAGGTTGTCTTCGTCGCTGCCCACGGCGTCGGTGTGGCCTCCCACCTCGAGGCGCAGGCGCGGATGACGCTGCAAGGCCTCGGCCAAGCGGTCGAGCTCGGCCAAAGAGGTCTCCAGCAGAGTGGCCTTGGCAGTCTCGAAGAAGATGTTGCGGAGGGTGACGGTATCGCCAAGGGTGAGGAGGTTCTCGGCCTGACGTATGGGGTCGATGAAAGTGATGCGCTCGGGACGCGACGGGGCGGGCATGACGAAGGAGTAGATGTCCTGGTTGCCGTAGCCGTCGGGGCGGTCGCTGGAGAAGAGTGCTGTGCGGCCGTCGGGGGCGACGATGAGGTTATTCTCGTCGTCGGGGGTGTTGATGGGGTAGCCGAGGTTCTTGGGGGTACCCCAGGTGGTGTCGTTGATGCGTTTGACCATGTAGAGGTCGCTGCCGCCCATGCCCATGTGGCCGTCGGAGGCGAAGTAGAGGGTCTTGTCGTCGAAGTGTATGTAAGGGGCTGTCTCGTTGCCTTTGGTATTGACGGTGGGCCCCATGTTCTTGGGCTTGCTCCAGCGCCCCTCCTCGAGGGTGCAGTACCAGATGTCGGTGCCGCCGTAGCCACCGCTGCGGTTGGAGGCAAAGTAGAGGGTGTAGCCGTCGATGCTCAGCGAGGGGAACGACTCCCAATAGACGGAGTTGACCGGCGCGCCGAGATTGCGAGGCTTGCCCCAGCGGTCACCGTGGCGCACGCTCATGTAGAGGTCGCAGCCCGTGGGCTCGTTGTTGCGGCCGCAGCCGGTGAAGATGACAATGCGGCCGTCATGCGAGATGGTCTGGGCGCCTTCGTTGCCGTGGCTGTTGAGTGGCTCGGGCATACGCTCGGCAGGGCCGAAGACGAGCTCCATGGTGTCGTAGTATGAGATGTAGAAGTCCTCCTCCTGCGGCAGGCCACGCTGAGTGTAGGCGTTGCGCGGCGAGCGGCGCGTGAAGACCAGCGTGCGGTAGTCGGCGGTGAGGGCCGGCATATACTCATCGTCGGGGCTGTTGATATTAGGGCCAAGATTGATGGGGTGGTACGGCACGGGATTCTCGACGGCATGCTCACGGAAGTCGGCAGTGCGTATACCGTCCTGCGCCTCCTGACGCCAGCGCTGGGATTTGGGGTTCAGGTCGAGGCAATGCTGGTAGCACTCGCGGGCCTTGCCGTATTGCGTCAGCGCCATATACTGGTTGCCCAGCAGCAGCCAAGCCTCCGCGTAGTCAGGGTCTATGTCCAGCGCCTTGTCGAGAAGCTTGATGGCCGCCTCGTATTGCCCCACGATGCTCTTCTCCACAGCCTGCTCGAAGAGAGGCTCGCTCTTAGGGGTTTGGCCGATGGCCAACGTCGGCAACAGAAACAGTATGATGAGTATGTGCTTGTAGTATCTCATAGTGTAAATAACGCAGAGACAGCAGTATTATTGCATAAAAAAAGCGGAAACACAATGGTTTCCGCTCAGTATTCATGTCTTGTGTGACGATTATTTCACAAGGGCGTAGGTGTCGCTGGCGATAACATACTCCTCGTCGGTGGTGCAGACCACGACGGCCATCTTCGACTTGGGAGTCGAGAGGATGATGTCCTCACCCATGACGTTGTCGTTCTTCGAGAAGTCGATGTCGATACCGAGGCACTCCATGTTCTCGAGGATAGGACGGCGCATGAACCAGGCATTCTCGCCGATGCCGCCGGTGAAGAGCAGCAGGTCGCAGCCGCCCATCTCGGCCATGTAGCCGCCGATGTAGCGTTTCACGCGCTGGGCGAACATATCGAAGGCGTAGGTGGCGCGCTTGTCACCTGCATCGCGACCGGCGCGGATGTCGCGCATATCCTGCTTGTCGCCGCTGATGCCGATGAGGCCGCTCTGCTTGTTGAGTATCTTGGTGATGTCTTTCCAGTCCTTGCCGTTCTCGACAATCTCTTTCTTGATGATGAACTCGATGACGCCGGGGTCGACATCGCCGGGACGGGAACCCATCAGCAGACCCTCGAGGGGAGTCATACCCATGGTGGTGTCGAAACTCTTGCCGTGGTCGATAGCGCAGATGGAGGCGCCGCTACCGAGGTGGCAGGAGATAATCTTAAGGTCGTTCCAGTCTTTGCCAATCATCTTGGCAGCCTTCTCGGCAGGTAACTCTTCGGGGGCATGGTGGTATGGAAAGCGGTGTCGAACACTGCCACCTGAGGCACGCCGGACAGAACCTCGCGCATGGCGTAGATACCGGCCAGGTTACCGGGGGTGTGCAGCGGTGCCAGCGGGGTGAGGGCTTTGATCTTCTCAATGACCTCGTCGGTGACAACGACGCTCTTGTCGAAGGTCTCGCCACCGTGGGCGACTCGGTTACCAACAGCACCAATCTCCTTGAAGTCCTTGATGACACCCATCTTGGGGTCGATAAGGGCGTTGAGGACGATCTTGATACCGGCGGTATGGTCGGGGATAGGCACTTGCTCGTAGTGCTTCTGGCCGTTCCACTTGTGGGTGAACTCACCCATCTCCAGACCTATGCGCTCCAACAGGCCCTTGGCCATCACCTGAGCGTTGTTTGCCATGTCGACCAGCTGATACTTAATCGACGAACTTCCGCAGTTGAGAACTAAAATCTTCATATTCTATCTGTTTTTATTTGTTACTTTCTGCTTTAAAATTAGGTTGCAAAAATACGAAAAAAAACCGAACTCGCAACTTTTTTTACACAAAAGATTCAGTTTATCTGGCTATCCCCACTTCGTCCACCATCAGCCATGCAGGCTGGCCCGCATTGGGGTGCCATATCGGCAGGCGTGGACTGTTGATGAAGCGCAGCCGCACATAATGGACGCTCTTGGCCTTGTGCGTAGTCAGAGTGTAGCGCAGACGGCGGCTGTCGGCATAGAGGTCGGTGGGCGGGTTGGCGAGATCCATGCTCTGCCAAGGGTTCCAGTTGCTGCCATCTATGCTCCACTGCACCTGCACGTCGCGAGGCTTCACGACCCAGTCGCCGGGGCTGTGGCTTGTGCCGACGGCTATGGTGCCGAGAGTCTCATAGCCCTCCAAGGTGAGTGTCAGCACCACAGTGTCCTTGCCTTGGAAGCCAGCCCATCCATGACGCCAGTCGCCCGGCACAGCGCGACGGCCGTCGCTGAGCAACAGCGGGAACCCGGTATCGTATGGCGACTCCGGCCTACAGCTGGCGGTGATATTCTTTATCTTCAACGCCGTAGCCTCTTCGGCACCCACACTACCCACGATGTCGGGGTGCGGCGCGAAG
>ONUE01000158.1 GCA_900320975.1 uncultured Bacteroidales bacterium
TCCTTCCAGACGGCAAAGCCGAGATGGGCAATATCGAGTCCCTTCTTTCGACACGTGATGGCGATGATGTCGCCGTCCTTCACGGCCTTGCGGAGCTGAGAGTGGTTGCGCACCGCAGTCTTGGGGATATAGCGGAAGCGCTGTCCGCTGACCTGCTGCTCCATCTTCTTGATGTCAGCGACATACTCAGGATGGTTGCGCAGGGCCTTGTAGCTCTTGGGATGGTTGCTCATGAAACTGACGCTGACCTGCTGGACGGCCGAGAACGGCGGATTGGGCGACTGTATCTCCGTGACGATGCCCTCCTTGGTGTTGGCCGTGATCCACTCCGTGAAGTAATGGATGCGGCTGGTATAGTCGGTGATCTTGCCATTGCGGTAGCGCATGGCGGTCAGCGTGCGGGTAGGTGACGGCCTCCTTGTCGGCACCCACCGCAGCGGCTGGTATCAGCCAGAAGGCAAAGAGCAATGTGAAGATATGTCTCATTTCTTTTTCCTATATTTCTTTTTCAGCACGAAGTTATAGCCGACGTAGGCATTAATGGTGCCGAAGATATTATTCATCTTAAAACGCGAGGTCGAGTAGTTGTTCGTTCGGAAGATAGCACTCAGACCCGCATACCAGCGCGTATTGTTATAGACCACTGCGAAGCGTCCGACGAAATCGGGATTGAACTTCGAGATGTCGAATCGGCAGAAGAGCCAGTCGCGGGCGAACACCCAGTTGTAGGCATAGCCGGCAGAGAGCGAGAAGTCGCTGTACTTGACGCTGTTGAACATCATGCCGCTGTCGAGCTGCACCTCGTGACCCTTGTCCATCCTACTCTCCAGCGTCTGCTCGAGGGCCTTATGGTCGAGTTCGAGCGTATTCCTGATATATCCCAACCCTGCCATCCACGAGCCGCAGCTGATCTTCTGACAAGTGGACTGGCTGAAGGCTGCCGGATAGGAGAAGTGCTTATGGTTGAAGATGTAGTAGGCATTGATGCCCGTCATCCCCACATCGACACCTCCGAAGGGCAATCCCTCGAAACGGTCGCCATCGATGCCGCCCAGCTTCACGCCGAAGCCGAAGTTCTTGATGTCGAACGTATAGCCGAAGAAGAACCAGCGCCAGCCGAAGAAAGGGCCCACCTTGGTATGTCCGTCGGGAGCCAGCGTGATGCTCTGATCGTGGCTTCGCAGCACGAAATTCTCGAAGGTTCGCGTACCTTGCAGCATCACGGTGAACTCATAGTGCTGGGGCTCGATATAGTCGTCCTCCGTACGGTCGAGTTCACGGATGGTCTCACGAATGAGACCTATCTCCTTGTGCCTGAGGCTATCGGTAGGCAGCACGTCGGCACCCTTATGTTCCTCTGCACAGACGACAGAAGCCACAGTCAGCATCAGCACTATCGGCAACAGTCTCATCAGCAGCCTCAGAACTTACTCAAGATGCGATCCATCGCCCAGTTGACAGGCGTTGCCGACACGCTCGTACAGGTGCAGATACCAAGTCCCTGCAGGTGCTCGATGACCGCCTTGATGAGCGGATACTGCACGTATGGCGGATTGGGCACGTTGATGCGCTCGTCGCCCTGACTGGTCTGCAAACGTATGGGCTTATAGTCGAATACCGAGAAGCTGACCTGCCCCTCAGTACCGATGATTTCAATACAGTCCTCGCGCGCACTCTCATGGGCCTCGAGAATCACGCCGAACATATCTTGCAGGAGGTCGAGCTGATGAGGAGCCATATCGTAGAAATAACCACCACCGGCAATCTCGGGCTGAAGGCGCCAAGGCAGCGGCGTATGGTTGCGGATGGCCTCGAGGTCGGCTTCGCGCAAAGGCTCCGTATAACGGATCTGCACGTTACAGATCTGACCGATCTGTCCGCTCTTGACAATCTCCTTCACCTTCTGGAAGTAAGGCAGATAACGGCGATAGTAGGCCACAAAACAAGGGATGCCTGTCTGTTCGGAGATGCGGTTGATACGGGCACAATCGTCGTAACTGGCCGCCAGCGGCTTCTCGACATAGACGGGCTTGCCAGCCTTCATCGCCATGATGGCAAAGGTGGCGTGGCTGGAGGGCGGTGTGGCGATATAGACGGCGTTCACGTCGGGATCATCGATGAGCTCCTGCGCATCGGTGTACCACTTACTGATGCCATGCTGGACAGCATAGGTACGAGCTCGCTGCTCCGTGCGGCTCATCACCGCCACGACACTCGAGCCAGCCACCTCGCTGAAAGCCGGACCGCTCTTCTTCTCTGTCACTTCACCACAGCCGATGAAGCCCCATCTTAACTCTTTCATGTGAGTGCATTATAAATAACAGGTGCAAAGATACTATTTTTTGTGCGCACACAACACAGATTACACGGTTTTTAACTCTTTCTTGAAAAAAAACTGCGCCACAGGTCGATTCAGTGGCCAAAAATTAGTAACTTTGCAGGCGGAAAAAA
>ONUE01000103.1 GCA_900320975.1 uncultured Bacteroidales bacterium
GCTCCGGCGGCCACGAGGGCCGAGAACTCGCCGAGGGAGTGGCCACCCACCATATCAGGCTTGAAGGCCTCACCCATGTACTTGGCCAGAATGACGCTGTGCAGGAAGATGGCGGGCTGCGTCACCTTGGTCTGCTTGAGGTCCTCCGGCGTTCCTGCGAACATAAGGTCCGTGATACGGAAACCGATAATATCATTGGCTTTCTCGAACATCGCGCGGCACTCATCGTTGCCGTCGTAGAGGTTCTTACCCATGCCCACAAACTGGGCTCCCTGTCCAGGGAATACGTATGCTTTCATATATGTGCTATTAAGTGATAAATCCATTATCTAAAGAATTTGTAGCCCACGCCCAGCATAACGACACCGCGCTGACCACCCTTGCCGAGAGTATTCTCGGCAAATTCTTTACTAAAGAAGCTAAGGCTGATATCGTCGTGGATGTTGAAGCTGGCGAAGAACTCATCGGTGAAGAAGTACTTGGCCTGAACCATAGTGCTGATGCCAGTGCCGAAGTTAAAGATAGTGCCACCACTATTGTCTTTACGGGAGTCCGGCACCTCTACACCCTTGTCATCAGTCTCATAGATCTTGCCCGAAAAGCCTGTAAAAGGCTGTACAAAGACACCTGCGGCAGCCTGCAGCTCGATATTATCAGCAGGCCAATAGGAGAATGACAGACGGACGTCAAACTGCAGTTCCCACCAGTTATAGTCCACGTACTTGATGTTGTTATTCTCGAGCTTCTCGTTGTATTTGATGCCCTGCCCCAAATAACTGAGCTCGACCTGATAGCCCCATGAGAGGCTTTTGGATATCTCCTTGTCGCCCTCATAGCGGAACGAACCGGCGAGGCCGGGGGTTGTGACAAGCCCGCTGGAATTAGGGCCGAAATCACGCGGCGTGATATTGAAGTCGGTACCGACGTTGAGGATGTACGTCTTGTTTCCGTCCCACGGGGCAGAGCGATAATAGTAGCGTTGTGCGTTACCAGTAACAGCCAAGGCAGCAAATGCCAGTGCAAAAAGGATTTGTTTTTTCATGTGTTGTTTGTTTTATTAGTATTATTGTTCCTGATAAATGCGATAGTATGCTTGAGATTCTTAAACGAGGGCGGAAGGAAAGCCATAGCCGGCAAGCGGAAGAGGCGCACGGCAAGGACAAGCTGGGCCACGGCCATGAAGCCCTGGGCCGTGAGACTGGCACAGGCCGAACCTACGGCGCCGAAGCGTGGTATCAGCAACAAGTTGACCACCACGTTGAGCACCAGACTGGCGGCGGCAAAGAGGTTGAGCTGGCGCAAATGGCCGCCAGCGGTGAGCAATGTGCCGAAGATATAGGTGAGGCCTATGGGTATAAGCCCGAAGATGACCACGCGGAACACCGGCACATAAGGCACAGCCGCATCATGATAGAGCAGCCGCATCAACGGCTCGGCCAGCAGCGAGCAGGCCACGGCAGTGCCCACAGAGAACAGCATCAGCGGCCAGAAGACCATGCGGACGCTATCCACCACAGGCTTCTTCTCGGCGCAGAGGCGCGAGAACACCGGCAGCAGAGGCACGCTGACGAGGTAGGCCACCATGGTGAGGGCGTCAAGCAGGCGGAAAGCACCGGCATATACGCCAGCGTCAGCATCGGAGGCCAGACGGCGCAGCAGGATGGGGTCGATGCGGTTGTAGGAGGCCATCAGAAGCACCAGGAGCGCAAAAGGGGCACTCTTACGCAATATCACCAAGAAGAAGCGCCAATCCCACCGCAAACGGCGGAAATGCGCTTTACGGGCTATCACAACAAGCGCCAGCAGAGCCGTGAGACCATAGGCCACCAGCTGGGCGTAGACAAACCAGTAGATGTTGAAGCGCTCACGCAGCGGTCCCCAGAGGAGGCAACCGCAAATGACAATCATCAGCAGGCGGTCGAGGATAGAGAAGAGGCTGTCCCACTTGAAGAGCAGCAGTCCCTCGAAGTTGCTGCGCAGGTATAGGATAAGCGAGTTGAGGAACTGGCATAGTGTAAGCAGCGCCAGTAGGCGGAACTCGCCGCTGCCGTAGCCCATAAGCAGGCCCACAGAGAAGGTGACCACCAGATAGAGGGCGAAGAGCATCACCTTGATGCCGAGAATGCCACTGAGGTGCTTGCTGATAAGCTGCGGATGCTGCGCTATGTTGCGCGTGTTAAAGTTGGTGACTCCGAGGTCGAGCAGTATGTTGAAGATATAGGAGAAGCTGAAGAGGGCGTAGTAGAAGCCGTAAGCCTCGTTGCCGACAGCGTTCTGCACTCCCACCTCCACGCCGAGAATCCAGAAAGGCTTGACAAGCAAGTTGGCCAGCAGAACCCAGAAGAGTCCCGACAGCAGCTTACCTTGGATGTTACCCTCGGCCTTCATCACTTCCTACCGAAATCAGTCTTTGTTAGCATCCAGCGCTCCTCGAGCTCCCACTTCTCGCGCAGCTTGAGGCTCTTGCCGAAGTAGACCACATACTCGGGCTGGCGACCCGTCAGGTAGTCGCCTGTAGTCCAGTCACCGTTGCCGTCTATGTCGAGCACGGCGCGCAGGCGGTATTCATCGGCCTTGAGGTGGTCTATGCGCACATCGTCGGTGGCGACGACACTACGCTTGGCCACCACACTGTCGTTCTTGTCGAGCACCTCGACCACCACCGGATAGTCTGTAATGTTGGTGATATGCAGCGCCAAGATGCCGTAGTCGCGCGGCGTAAGCCTGAAGGCCAAACTGTCGCTGTAGCGGCCGAAGATATCTGTGAAGAGGCTGTCGCGCAGACGCATGTTGTACTCCTCGCCGGAGCGCAGCGTAGCCTTGATGCGTGCGCCGAGGGCCGAGCTGTCGAGCTCTATGGGGTAGTAGCTTATGCTGCTGTCCTTGATGCGCATCACCTCGACCTGAGCACCGTCGGCCATCGCCGCAACGGGCGTCGTGAAGGCCAGACGCAGATCGTCGTAGAAGGCGTTGTCGCCGCTGCACAACGGGCGCACCAGCGCCTCGGACTGCGTCTGCTGCTGGCTACCGCGACGGCGACGCTGGCGCGGAGCCCTGTAGCGTAGCTTCATGGTGTCCTGCAGGGCGTCGTCGTTAAGCACCAACACCGTGGAGTCGCACTTGGCATTGCGGAACCACACCATCATGGTGTCGCGCCGCTCGTTGAGGCGCCACTCCAGACTGTCGCCCGTGAGGGTGGGGTTCTTCATGGGCAGCAGCGTGGCTATACTGACGCGCCCACGAGACGTAAACTCGGCCTTGACGACGCGCTGCACGCTACGGTCGGGTGCCGAGAGCCGCAGCAGCGTCACATTGGTGCTGTCAATGCTGTCGGAAGCCTGCACAAGCGTGTGCTCCCAAGCCGCCGACTCGCCGAGCCCCACACGGAGGTCGCGGTTCTTGTCCTCGACAGCCACCAGCCTATAGCTGCCGGCGGGTATATAGTGGAAGGCGAAGACGCCGTCCCTGTCGCAGCGCGTGATATAGTCGGGCTGCCGCGACAGAGCAATGGTATCGTCCTCCGCACGCAGCATTCCATTCTCCGCTTTATAGGCCATCACGGTGACGGTCTCCTTCCACGGCTTGCCGTCGCGCGCAGCGAGCACACGGCCCGCAAGCATCATGGTGTCCATGCGCTCGCCGGTGGAGAAGACATACTCGAAGCTGGGCATCACGTTGCCCTCGTTGTAGTCGACGATGGCTCCCTTGAACTGGAAGAGGTAGGTGGCATCGGGCTGCAGAGTGTCGTTGAGCTTCACCACAAGCCGCTTGCCCTTTGTGATATACTCGGGCTTCTCACGCATAGGAGGCGAGACAAGCACGTTGTTGTCGGGGTCTTTCACCGAGATATACTCGTCGAAGGATATGCTGAACTGACGCGCATCGAAGTTGCGGCTCTCGTTGGCGGGCTTGGTGCCCACGGCCTTCGGGGGCTGCTCGTCCTTGGGACCGCCGCTGGGATAGCCCTGCTTGGCGCAACCGGCAATAGCAGCCACCAGCAGCACCATTATCGCACCAATGATTATATTCCTGCGCATTGGCTATCCGAAGAGTTCGTTGAGTTCCTTGTGCATGGCCTCCAGGGCGGGATCGCAGGGCGAATGCTTCGCCGCCGAAGCGAAGATGCCGGCCGCCAGACGCGTGGGATCGTCGGTATCGGGCAGGCTCACGGCAGCACTGTTGACGAGACTCGTCATCTCGTCCTTGGCCTCGCGGATGCGGGTCCACAGCTCCGTGGAGAGGTATACCTGCTGCGAGAGGTTGTGCTCCCACTCGTCGCGTATGTTCTTGGTCATCACACCCTGCAGCATGTGTAGGTCCATGCCGGGCTTCCAGCAGCGCAGCACCAGGCTGTCGGGGCTTATGCGCTCCAGAAACAGCGCCATGCGCTCGTAGGCCTGCAGACGGATGGGCGTCATCACCTTGAGGGTCTCGCGGCGCTCGTCGAGCTTCATCTGCAGCAGGCGCTCCTTCTGCTGGTTGTCGAAATAACGCTTCACCAGCAGATAGAATATCCAGCCGGCAATGGCCAAAGTGGCCAGCACGGCAACAACTATCGTCAAAACAAATACTATCGTTTTCATTGCATCAGTTTATTTACAAGTTCTGTCACTCCCTTTGTGGCCACCTCCTTGATGAAGGTCACCTTGCGGCTTACGGGCACCTCCTTGGGGTCCACCACATAGCACGGCACGCCGGCCTGCACATAGTGTATCAGGCC
>ONUE01000102.1 GCA_900320975.1 uncultured Bacteroidales bacterium
TGGAGCCGTGCTCAATATATTCCTCGACGCCCTTTTCATCAGTGCTTTTGGATGGGGCATCGCCGGCGCCGCATGGGCTACCACAATATCCATGTTCTCTACCGCTGTGGTTGCTGTGCTACACTTCATCAGCCCCAAGAGCTTCATTCGTTTCAAGCGCCATGCTTGGGCGCCTAAACTATACATCTTCCGTAACGTTCTGCTCATAGGCCTCAGCCCTTTCCTGATGAACTTTGCTGCCAGCTTTGTTGTGGCACTTCTCAACCGTCAGTTGATACGCTATGGTGGCGACCTCGCTGTTGGTGCCTATGGTATAGTAAACACCTATGCCATGTTCCTCGTGATGTTTATCCTTGGCCTCTGTCAAGGTATGCAGCCCATAGCTGGCTATAACTATGGTGCTGGTCACAACCATCGCCTTCGTCATGTATTCCTGCTCACCATGCGAGTCTCGGTTATCGTTGGCACTGTTGGGGCGCTTTTGGCAATGATAATACCACGTATTATTCTGCGTGCCTTCACCGACAGCGACCCATTGCTCGACATTGGCGTGCCGGCTTTGCGCTACCTTAACGTCATGATGCCTCTCATAGCCTTCACCATTACCAATTCGCAGTTCTTCCAGAGCATCGACAAGCCCTGGATAGCCATAGTCACCAGCCTCTCGCGCCAGGTGCTCTTCCTAATCCCGCTGATGTTTGTCATCCCCTCGGTGATGACCTACTACGGCCACGATGGCCTCACCGGCATTTGGCAGACATGTACAATTTGTGACATCCTTGGTGCCTCTCTCTCTGCTGTGCTGCTTTTGTCACAGCGCAAGGTATTCCACGACGGCTATGTGCCTCCTCTCCGCAAACCACGCAAGGAAGTAGGCCCAATATTTTGCGTCGCACGGCGTTATCTATTATATGAAAGTATACCGTAATGTTCCGCTGAAGGAGTTTAACACCTTCGGCATTGCAGCCAGAGCACGTAGGCTCGTTGTTATCGAGGATGATGTAGACCTCGCCTTGTCGCCTTTTGCCGCCAATCATCCGTCTCTGATTTTGGGCGCCGGTAGCGACACGGTCTTTACTCATGACTACAATGGCATGGTTATAATGCTTGAGCAGAAGACACTTGTTACTGTCGACGGCTGTAATGTACGAGCCTGGGCTGGTATGCGCATGGATGACCTCGTGCAATGGACTCTTGACAATGGCCTCTATGGTCTCGAGAATCTTTCCGCTATCCCTGGCACTGTGGGCGCTGCTGCGGTTCAGAACGTGGGAGCCTATGGTGTAGAAGCAAAAGATAGCATTGTAAGTGTTGAGACCATCAGTCTGGGCAGCAGCAAGCGCCATAGGTATACTGGCGACGAGTGCCATTTCGCCTACCGCACGTCGCGCTTCAAGGAACCGGGCAATGGCGACGAGCTTGTCGTGTGGGTTACTTTTGCCTTGAGTAGAGAGTATGTTCCTAACTTGAGTTATACGGCCTTGGAAGGGCTTCCTCACGCTACCGCACAAGAGCTTCGTGAGGCTATCACCGACCTCCGCTGGCAGAAGCTCCCCCGTCCAGAGGAACACGGGTCGGCTGGCAGCTTCTTCAAGAATCCTGTTGTCGACGAGGCTACATATCAGCGTCTCAAGGCGGAACATCCGGATATGCCAGCGCCCCACGCCATCACTCAGCCACATTGTCCTATAGTTACATATAAACTCTCCGCCGGCTGGCTCATAGATTGTGCCGGTTGGAAGGGTAAGACTATGGGTAGGGCAGGGGTATGGCCCAAGAACGCGCTGGTGCTGTACAACACAGGTGGTTGCACCGGCGAAGAAGTCATGGCCCTTGCCAAGGCTATACAAGATGATGTGACTGCCAAGTTTGGCGTTACGTTACAACCCGAAGCGATAATAATCTAAATATATGGATAAAGTAGAGAAATTCTGGGCTTGGTTTATCGACCACAATGAGCAATTGGTGTCACTTGGTGACCTCGAAGATAAAGAGCGTGAGCAGCTGGAGAACGCCCTTCAGTATCAGCTTACCAAATACTGCGATGGCTTGAGCTACGAGATAGGCGATGCCACCGCCAATGGCCGCACGCTTACCTTCACCGCCGAGGGCGACAGCGACCTCTTCCGCTATGTCGTGGAGCTTGTTGACGCAGCTCCTGACCTCGACTGGTGGGAGTTTGTCGCTTTCAAGCAGCCCATGGGCACCGAGCTGAAGGTGCGCTTCGACCGCTACCTCTTCGACACCCGCAAGATGTACTTCCAGCAGCTGGAGTGTGAGGAGGAACCCGAGATGCTGGGCCTCCGCATAGCCGTCGAGGGCAGCAAGCCCGACGACGAGGACTTCCAGGTTGGTGTCTATGTCACCCTTGAGGCCCTCATGGGTGAATTCGACTGTGCCACTATGGTCGGATACATGGAGACCGTCCCTGTGCCGGAGGAACCCTTCAAGGCCGGCTTCCAGAAGCTTGACGACCTGCCCAAGTTCGTCGAGTGGTTCAAGGCTAAGCGTGACGAGTAAATAAATATTTCCATTTGCAAAAAAAGTTGTATCTTTGCACCGTGATAATTGTGTGTAGGCAGTAGTGTGTGGCAAATATTTATTGTAAGACAACTAAAAGACAATGACAAAGATAGACGTACTTCTCGGGTTGCAGTGGGGCGACGAAGGCAAGGGTAAAATCGTCGACGTGCTGACCCCAAACTATGATGTGATAGCCCGTTTCCAGGGAGGTCCTAACGCAGGCCATACTTTGGAGTTCAACGGCATGAAGCATGTGCTTCATATCATCCCTTCGGGTATCTTCCATAAGGACAAACTTAACCTCATCGGCAACGGCGTGCTTATCGAGCCCCGCATCTTCAAGCAGGAGATCGAGGAGCTGGCCGCCAAGGGCGTCGACGCTACGCAGAACCTGTATGTTAGCAAGAAAGCCCACCTCATACTGCCCAGCCACCGCATGATGGACGCCGCCAACGAGCAGGCCAAGGGTAACATGAAGATTGGCTCTACCCTTAAGGGTATCGGCCCCGCCTATACCGACAAGATCGCCCGTACCGGTTTGCGCGTGGGTGACACGATGGCCTTCGACTTCCGCGAGCGTTACGAGATGCTCAAAGCCCAGCACTTGCGCATGGCCAAGACCTTGGGCTTCGACGTCGACACCTTCCGCATCGACGGCATGAGCCTCGACGAGTACGAACAGCAGTGGATGGAGAGCCTCAACACTCTCAAGCGCTTCCGCTTCGTCAACAGCGAATACCTCATCAACCAGTGCCTCAAGGATAACAAGAAAGTGCTTGCTGAAGGCGCTCAGGCCATGATGCTCGATGTCGACTTCGGCACATATCCTTTCGTCACCAGCAGCAACACCATCACCGCCGGTGTCTGCACCGGTCTCGGTGTGGCCCCCACGGCCATCGGCCGCGTGATGGGTATCACCAAGGCCTACTGCACCCGTGTGGGTGCCGGCCCCTTCCCCACAGAGCTCTTCGACGAGACTGGCGCACGTCTCTGTGAACTCGGCCATGAATACGGCGCCACCACCGGCCGTCCCCGCCGCTGCGGTTGGATAGACCTGCCGGCGCTGCGCTACGCCTGCATGATCAACGGCGTCACCGAGCTGTATGTCACCAAGCCCGATGTGATGAACGACTTCGACACCGTCTGCATGTGCACCTCCTACGAGGTCGAGGGCAAGAAGACCGACGAGATACCTTTCGAGTACAACACCATGCCCATCAAGCCCGAGCTCACCCCCTATAAGGGATGGCGCAAGAGCCTGCAGGGCATCACCGAATACAGCAAGCTTCCGCAGGAACTGCTCACCTACCTTGCCGCCATCGAGGAACAGACCGGCGTGCCCATCGCGGCCGTCAGCATCAGCCCCGACCGCAAGGACGTGCTCTTCAAGTAAGGACGATAGCTGCAATATTTAGTCATTACAAGATACTAAACAAGAAAACCCATCTATATGAAGAAGATAGTTTTGATAATGCTCATGGTGCTCCCCCTGTTGGCCGGAGCGCAGACCAAAATCAAAGAGACCGCTGTGCCGCGTAGCGTGCTGCTGGCTTTGGAGAAGACCTACGACTCCTACAAGGTGCGCACCTGGTACCAGGCCCCCGGTCAGTATATCGCTGAGCTCGTCATCGATGGCCAGAACGGACGCGCCTACTTCACCGCCGGTGGCGACTGGCAGTACAGCACCTTCCCCGTCAAGGTCGAGGAATGCCCCACGATGATGAACACCTACTTCGTCAACAACTACCCGGGCTACCGTATCAAGAGCATTGAGTATGTCGAGGAGATGAACGGCGACAACTACTACCGCATGATGATTATCAAGAAAGGCATCGCCGAGAACGACTGCGAGATGGTCTTCGACACTCGCGGAAAGCTCATGAAGAGCAACGCCCCTGACCCCGAGGCCGTCAAGCGTGACTACTACACCCACAACAACCCCGATGCCGACGATGAGAAGATAAGCCGTAAGACCGGCACCGAAGGCAGCCGCGATCGTCAGCGCCCTGCCCCCAAGGTCGACGAGCCTAAGGTAGAGCAGTTCGCCCCCAGCGCCAAGATCTCCGAGCACTTCGACAAAGCCTACGGCAGACGCATCAAGTGGGGACCCGACTGGGTGCTCCGCAACGACGAGTACGCTGTGGCCTACTTCACCAACTCGCAGAAGGTCGACATGGAGGCTGTCTACAGCATCACCAGCGAGCAGCCCATCATGACCGGCAAGACTCTCCCCAAAGACCGCTACAACAGCACCATCAAGAAATACATCGAGGAGAAATTCAACGGCGAGAGCTACAAGATAGTCAAGATGGTCGTCTACGAGTACAACTCCAAGTATCGCGACCCCGTCGACAACAAGAAGCCCAAGCCCTACACCTATGTTGTCATCAGCCAGAAAGTGCGTGGCGTCGGCAAGAAGTTCACCCGTATGGAGTTCAACAGCAGCGGCCAGTTCGTTGGCCTCATTGCCCAGCCCCTCGACGAGCGCGACGTGCAGTAGTTAACCTACATTCTCAATATTTCAAAGACCTCTTGCGTCCGGTCCTACCCCGTGGAAGACCGGACGCACTATATAATATAAGGCCCTTTTGGCCGGACACGCGTTATTTAACCAAACTTTAACACATGCCGATGGCCGTCTTTTTATGACCACGAATGACACGAATAGCACGAATTATTCGTTGGATTTGTTTGATTCGTGGTCGTTTTCTTTCAACGCGAATTACCGTAAATGACCGTGAATTTCCGTTAATTATTTTGTCGGTTTAAAAACTATTCGTATCTTTGCACCGTCATTCGTTAGGGATGACAGACATATAAATAAGACGTTGTAGACGTTTTATCTGCGGCGCGTAGAATCTCGCAAATTCGAATGCCATAGCAAGATAAAGCTTTTGCCAACGTCCAATGTTTCGTCTATACATTATCTGTATATTCGTTAGCGTGGACTTCGGCGTTGTTTATTCTCTATGACAGGCATGCGAGAGCCTTACGCGCGGGATAAGTAACGAAAGTTAGATGTCCGCGCTTCTTTTTTATGTGTTTATTGAACTGAAGTTTTAACCTTTTAAACAATAAACAACATGAAGAAAAAACTATTCCTTTTGTGCCTATGATTTCTCAGCAGTGTCTCCTTCGGGGCATACACTGTATTACAAAATTATCGACTCGGTGAATCATTATGTTATGCTCACCTATCCCAACGATGAACAGATTCCAGATGGAAATGCAGGAGGGCAAGAATTGTGGTCTCCAAATTCTGTGCCTGCAGGGGCTCTTGTTTTACCTGATACAGTGTCGTATGAAGGGATATCATATACTGTTCGATCTATTGGCGGCCATGCCTTTCATGACTGTCTAATCTACTCAGTAGTAATGTCAAATACCATAGACAGTATTGGAGATTGGGCATTTTATAATTGTCAATATCTTTCTAATGTCACATTTTCTAATTCTTTACGCGATATTGGGAGCGCGGCATTTTGGGGATGCTCTCTTGGGGACGTTGTATTTCCATCATCTTTAAGAATAATAAGAGGCGTAGCATTTTCAGGTGCTCGAATAACTAACATTACATTAAATGATTCATTAGAGGTCATAGAAGGCTGGGCGCTTGCTGGGAATCCCTTTACCTCTATATACATTCCTGCCTCTGTAAGAGAATTTAATACACCGTGTTGGTACAATAGCCTTAATACTATTGTAGTAGATCCCAATAATCCCTATTACGACAGCCGTGACAATTGTAATGCTGTTCTCAATACAATGGGCGAGGTTGTGCAGGCTTGCAATGGCACAGTTCTTCCAGAGGGAACAACACGTTTGTATGGCGATGCATTTAGAGGGTGTAATTACAACACATTTGTTTTA
>ONUE01000138.1 GCA_900320975.1 uncultured Bacteroidales bacterium
GCAGGCGGCAAGAATCATTGCGATGCGTTTCATCTTAAGTGTAATTATTTGTCGATACTGACGATAGTGTATTTGCGGCTTCCGAGACCTATCTTCTCGGCGTGCTCGATGGTGTGGATGCCGTGCTGCTTATCGATGCGCGAGAGAAGGTCGGTGGGGTCGTTTGTAGCGCTCACCTGCTGGTTGTTGATGATGTCGATGCAGGCTTGGTCGATGGCCACGGGGTCAGTGGAGGCAAGGATGCCGTAGTCTTCAAGCTTCACGGGCTCGGGATGGTCCACACAGTCGCAGTCGATACTCATATTGTTCATCACGCTGATGTAGATGATGCCTTTCTTTGCACGGAAGTAGTCGGTAACGGCTTGAGCGGCAGCGGCCATGCTCTCGAGGAAACCGTCTTGGTCGCCGATGAATTCGGGTGTCCACAGCTTGGCCATGTCGAGCACCTCCATCTTGCCGGCGGAGTGGATATAGGCCTTGCCGTTGGCGCTGCCGCAGCCGATGCTGAGGTTCTTCAGCGCTCCGCCATAACCGCCCATAGGATGGCCCTTGAAGTGGTTGAGGGCAATCATGAAGTCATAGTTGGCCATGTGGCTGCCCACGATGTCGTACTTGATGTGGGTAGTGTCCTGCACGGGGATGCGCATCTCGCCCTCCTCGTCCATAATGTCGACCTTGAATAGGGGTGTGAAGCCGTGACGCTCGATGACCTTCCAGTGGTTTGCCGAGGTGTTGCGCTCGTCCTGCTCGTTGCCGGGACCGCTGCCGTAGGCGGTGTTGCACTCCACGATGGTCCCGTCGACCATCTGCACGAGGTTCTTGATGAGCTCGGGCTTCAGGTAGTTGGGGTTGCTGCCCTCGCCGGTGGAGATCTTCACAGCTACGCGGCCTTCGGCCTCAACACCCAGCGCCTGGTAAATCTTCACCAGTGCCTCGGGGCTGATGTCGCGGGTCATGTACACCACCGAGCCTTCGGACTCCTGTGTGGTCGTTGCGGTTTCCTGTTTCTGGTTGCAGCCGAGCAGCATCAGCGCCGCAGCGGCAAATAAAGCGATTCTTTTCATTGTACTGTTAGTTTTATTTTTCAATTTTCAACTTTCAATTTTAAATTTCCTCAGTCTTCCGGGTTCCACTGGGTGAACCATTTTACTTGGTCCTCGTAGCTCATATTGAAGTAGCGTTTCTCCTTGTCGAGGGCACGGATGGCGGCCATCTCGACATTGCTCAGCGCGAAGTCCATCACGTCGATGTTCTCCTTGATGTAGTCGGGGTTCGAGGCTCCGGGAATGACGGAGAAGCCCTCCTGCATATGCCAGCGGATGATTACCTGTGCGGCGCTCTTGCCGTGGACTTTGGCGATGCGGTTGATGACCGGGTCGCGCAGTATCTCGCCCTTGCTGTCGCGTCCGCCGAGGGGGAACCAGCACTCAATCTGGATGTCCTCCGCTGCGCAACGCTCCTGCCAGTGGCGACGCTGGGCATAGGGGTGGCACTCTATCTGCATAATCTGAGGTTTCACACGGCAATGCTTCACCAACGAGTCGAAGATGCTGTCCGAGACGTCGAAGTTGGAGATGCCGATGGCGCACACCTTGCCGCTCTTCACGATGTCTTCCAACTCCTTCCATCCCTCTACGTAGTCGCCCACCGGCTGGTGGAAATAGACGAGGTCGATGTATTCCAACCCGAGGCGCGCCAGCATACGGTCGATGGAAGCCGCCGTCTTGCCTTTGCCGTATTCGTTCTGCCACAGTTTGCTGGTAATCCATACGCTGTCGCGCGGCACACCACTGTCCTTCAACGCCTTGCCCAGCGAGCGCTCATTGCGGTAGGCGTGGGCACAGTCGAAATGGCGGTAGCCGTTTTTCAGGGCCGTCATCACCGAGTTGTAGGCTTCGTCGCCCTCCTGAATCATATAAAGTCCAAGGCCCACCTGGGGCATACGCACGCCGTTGTTCAGCGTCAGATAAGGTTGTTGTGCATTCATAGCAAAAGAAATTGTCAAGGTTAATAATATTGTTTGTATTCGTTTCATTGTTGTCTGTTGAAAGTCCCTAGTCCTTCGGGCAGAAATCTATAAATCTCATATATTCATCGCTTCGCGCAACCGCCGCAGGCGGAATAATTTACTAGATTTACAGGATTTCGTGAGCACGAAGTGCGAGCAGGAGAATTGATCATTCGACGTTCTTGATAAACTTCGCTGGATTGCCACCCTCGATGGTGTTCGCCGCCACATCTTTGGTGACGACGGCTCCTGCGGCCACCACAGCGTTGTCGCCCACCGTCACGCCCGGCGGGATGGTAGCACCTGCGCCCACCCAGGCGTTCTTGCCAATATGGACGGGCTTGCAGATGAGCAGCTGGCGGTCGTGCAGGTCGTGGTTGTTGCTGATAAGCTGGGCGTTGGCGGCAATCATAGCGCCGTCGTCGATGGTGATGCCGCCACGTGCCATCATCAGGCAGTTGTTCATAATCATCACACCATTGCCGATCTTCACGCGGTCGAAGCATACGCCCGTCAATCCCGGCATCACCCAACCACCTTCGCCGAGGTTGTCTCTGAACAGTTCCTTCACCAGCGCGTTGTACTCGTCGGTATAGGGCATCGTGTGGTTCAACTTGAAAAGCACCTGCGCCTGACGCACGCCCTCGGCGTGTTCTTCGGCAGTTGTGAGCCTCGGGTCAACGATTATTTCTTGCATAAGTATTTGAGCAATTGTTTGTTATTTGGTTCTTATTTATTTCTTTTGATGCTGCAAAATTACAACCATTTTTCCATACCTCTATTTCACAAAAAGCACCAATATTTTCACAATAAACA
>ONUE01000101.1 GCA_900320975.1 uncultured Bacteroidales bacterium
TCGCGCTGGATGACGCGCTTCACGGGACGGGCACCCATTGCGGGATCGTAACCCACTTCGGCCAGACGGCTGACAGCCTCCTCAGTGGCGGAGATGGTAATCTCGTTCTGCTCGAGCATCTTAGCCACCATGCGCAGCTGTATGCGGACGATATCCTTAATCTGGTTCTGGCTGAGCGGCTGGAACATGATTATCTCGTCGATACGGTTCAGGAACTCGGGGCGTATCCGTTGCTTCAACATCTCCATCACGGCGTTCTTCGTTTCGTCGAGCTCGTACTGGCTGGGCGTACCGTGCTCCAACTTCTCACGGATTATCTCGCTGCCCATGTTGGAGGTCATGATGATGATGGTGTTCTTAAAGTCGCATGTGCGGCCCTTGTTGTCGGTAAGTCGACCATCTTCGAGCACCTGCAACAGGATGTTGAACACATCGGGATGAGCTTTCTCGATCTCGTCGAAGAGCACGATGCTGTATGGTTTACGGCGCACAGCCTCGGTGAGCTGGCCACTCTCATCGTAGCCCACATAGCCTGGAGGTGCACCGATGAGCCTACTGACACTGTGGCGCTCCTGATATTCGCTCATATCGATACGCACCATCATATTCTCGTCGTCGAAGAGCACTTCGGCGAGAGCCTTTGCCAGCTCGGTCTTACCGACACCGGTGGTACCGAGGAAGATGAAGGAGCCGATGGGGCGTTTGCCGTCCGAGAGACCTGCACGACTGCGGCGAACGGCGTTAGCTATCACACTGATAGCCTCATCCTGACCAACCACACGCTTGTGCAGTTCATCCTCGAGGTGCAGCAGGCGCTCACGCTCGCTCTGCAGCATACGCGTCACCGGGATGCCGGTCCACTTGGAGACAACTTCGGCAATCTGCTCGCTGTCGACCTCCTCGTTAATCATCGCGTTGTCGGCCTGCATCTCCTTGAGACGGGCTTTGAGCTCTTCGACCTTCTTCTCGGCCTCCTTGATGCGGCCGTAACGGAGTTCGGCCACCTTACCGTAGTCGCCGGCTCGCTCGGCCTGTTCGGCTTCGAACTTGTAGGACTCGATATTCTTCACCTCGGCCTGAATCTCCTCGACGATGCTCTTCTCGTTCTGCCAGCGGGCCTTCATCTGGTCGCGCTGCTCGCGGAGTGAGCCGAGTTCCTTGTCGATTTGGGCAATCTTATCCTGATCATTTTCTCTTTTAATAGCCTCACGTTCAATCTCCAGCTGACGGATTCTACGTTCAATCTCATCAAGCTCTTCAGGTACTGAATCTATCTCCAACCTCAGCTTGGCGGCGGCCTCGTCGATGAGGTCGATGGCCTTATCGGGGAGGAAACGGTCGGAGATGTAGCGGTGCGAAAGTTCGGCGGCGGCGATGATGGCCTCATCCTTGATTCTCACACGGTGGTGCACCTCGTAGCGCTCCTTGAGGCCGCGGAGGATGGAGATGGTGTCGGGCACCGAGGGCTCGTCGATGAGCACACTCTGGAAACGGCGTTCGAGAGCCTTATCCTTCTCGAAATACTTCTGATACTCGGCGAGAGTCGTTGCGCCGATAGCGCGGAGTTCGCCGCGGGCCAGTGCCGGCTTGAGGATGTTGGCGGCATCCATAGCCCCCTCGCCGCCACCGGCACCAACGAGAGTGTGGATCTCATCGATGAAGAGGATGATTTCGCCGTCGGCCTCGTTGATTTCGCGGATGACAGACTTGAGACGCTCCTCGAACTCGCCCTTGTATTTGGCACCGGCGATGAGGGCGCCCATATCGAGACTGTAGATAGTCTTCGACTTGAGGTTCTCGGCCACATCGCCGCTGACGATACGCTGCGCAAGTCCTTCGGCGATAGCCGTCTTACCCACGCCGGGCTCGCCGATGAGGATGGGGTTGTTCTTCGTGCGGCGAGAGAGAATCTGCAGCACACGGCGGATCTCCTCGTCGCGTCCGATGACGGGGTCGAGCTTGCCGGCCTGTGCCAGTTGGTTGAGGTTTTTGGCGTACTTGCCGAGAGCGTTCATCGTCTGCTCCTGGTTCTGGCTGGTCACCTTGCTGCCCTTGCGGAGGTCGGCGATGGCGGCGAGGAGAGCCTTCTCGCTGACGCCGGCATCCTTAAGGAGCTGCGAGACGCGGTCACGACCGCTGAGGATACCCAGCAGCAGGTGCTCCACGCTGACGAACTCGTCGTTCATCTTGGTGGCGCGCTGGCTGGCGGCGACGAGAGCCTGGTTGGCGTCGGAACTGAGGTATACCTGACCGCCGCTGACGTGCGGCATACTGTTAAGGATTTCATCCACCTGCTGCGTCAAGCGGGGGATGTTGACCTCCATCTTCTTGAGGAGGTAGGGGGTCACGTTCTCGTCTTCCGAGAGGAGCCCCTTGAGCAGGTGTGCCGTCTCGATGGCGGGGTGCTGCCCACCGATGGCAATCTCCTGAGCCTTCTGCACGGCCTCCTGTGCTTTGATTGTGAACTTGTCTAAGGTCATAGTTATTTGGTTTTTAATTATTCGTTAAATCTTATCTGTTCTCCCGCTTCGCGGAATCTTATACATTTATATAGATGCGCTTTGCGGAATGTTTTTATGAGATTTATTGATAGCAGTCCACAGGGCTTTGAATATCAAATTCTCACTGACCCTCAAAGCAATAACCATACCAAAAGCAAAAAACTGCCAAATTGGCAGTCAAGATGTCAGTCAGAAAACACTTCTGCAAGTCGGGAATATATCGTATTTTTGCAGTCTCAAAAAAGTAACAATTATGGCCTTAATCAAATCATATAAAGGACGTTCGCCCCGATGGGGTAAGGCATGTTATTTCAGTGAAAACGCCACCATTGTGGGGGATGTGACGCTGGGTGACCAGTGCTCGGTATGGTTCAACGCTGTGGTGAGGGGTGACGTAGCGCCCATCACCATCGGCGACCGCAGCAACGTACAGGACGGCAGCTGCATCCACGTGACACACGATACCGGTCCCACGCATATCGGCAACGACGTGACCATCGGCCACAACGTCACCGTGCATGCCTGCACCATCCACGACGGAGCCCTTATCGGTATGGGGGCCACGCTGCTCGACGACTGCGAGGTAGGAGAAGGCTCCATTGTGGCCGCCGGAGCCTTAGTGTTGCAGAACACAAAGATACCGCCGCATGAGATTTGGGGCGGTGTGCCCGCCAAATACATCAAGCCCACGCGTCCCGGCCAGACCGACAACGCAGCACACTACGTAGAGTACGCCAAAGAGTATATGAAAATGTAAATGAGGCGGATGTCAATGTATGCCTTTATCAAAGAATCCGGCTTTTTCCATGTGATAGCCCATACGGCGGAGTTGCATGGCGGAGCCGAAGAGGTAGAGCTGGTGAAGGCTTGATACGTAGGCTTCGAAAGCTTCCTTGGTGGCGGGTTCGATGTGCTCGCGAATGATACTATAGTGCACTCTTGATGCACATTCGTTGACAATCTTTTCCACGCTGTCGTATTCATCGCCGCGAAGCATCAGGACATCCTGACGGATGTATTCGTCAAGGGAGTCGTAGCCTCGCTTGTCGCGCATATAGACATAGAGGTCTTCCACTTGAGAGTATATTTCCCAGGCATCGTCCCACATTTTGGCCACTGCCATTCCAATATACATCATCCACCCTAGGCTGGCCACAGGGTAGTCACGGAACTCGCGTGCTCCGTCGGGGATATAGGCATTGGCTATAGCGAGCCATTTGTCCTCCACATCAGGACATTCGGGCAGCATCTCGTCGACCTCTTTTATGCCAAGTAGGTACTGGTATAGGTTGTTATGTATTGTATCTTCGAACTTCTCTGTCATAGCAGTAGTGGAAGGCGTCAGTCAATGATGGCGAATGCGACATCCATCATTTTGGTGAAGGTTGTCTGGCGTTCCTCAGCGGTGGTGGCTTCTCCGGTGAGGATATGGTCCGACACAGTGCAGATACCGAGAGCCTTTTTCTTCGCTCCATTCCTGTCGCGGTTGCTGCTGAAAGCCGCATTCATATACAGCATTGCTATTTCCATTTCTATGGCAAGGACGCCCATTTTCTGCCATCGGTCGTTATGCGGGTTCTCGGAGTAGAAGGTATCCGACGACATCACGTTACCCACCTGATGGCGGTAGCCCATTAGCTCGCAGGCTTCTACGGCACGACGGGCGAGGGTGAAGTCTGCAATAGGTGCATAGGTACCGGGCAGCTCATACTGTGCGGCATAGTTGGAGTTGGTACAGGCGCCTGTGGCTATGACAAGGTCGCCCACCTTGAGGCTCTCCTGTATGGCGCCTGCCGATCCCACGCGGATGATGGTGTTCACGTCGTAGAAGTTGAACAGTTCATAGGTATATATGCCTATGGAGGGACCGCCCATACCGTGACCCATAACACTTACGGGGCGCCCGTGGTAGGTGCCAGTATATCCCAACATGCCACGCACCTGATTGAAGCACACGGCATTCTCGAGGTATTTCTCAGCCATAAACTTGACGCGCAGGGGGTCTCCCGCCATGAGTACTGTTTCGGCGATTTCGCCACATTTTGCCCCTATATGGGGTGTCGGTGTGTTGGCCATAATAAAGGATTTGATGTCTATCTTTGTTGGTAATCGGGATAGCCGTCGGGATTTTGCTTTTGCCAGTTCCAGCTGTCGCGGACCATGTCGTCGATGCCGTACTTGGCTTCCCAGCCCAGCTCGGCTTTGGCTTTGGCGGGGTTGCAGTAGCAGGTGGCGATGTCGCCAGCACGGCGCGGCTTGATGCTGTAGGGGACGTCGACACCATTGACGCGGACGAATGCTTTCACCATATCAAGCACGCTGTAGCCGTTACCGGTACCTATATTATATATGCCGATACCGCAGCTGCGCGCTATGGCCTGCAGAGCGCAGACATGGGCGGCGGCAAGGTCTACGACATGGATATAGTCGCGAACGCCGGTGCCGTCGGGCGTGGGGTAGTCGTTGCCGAAGATGTATGGCATGAGGTTGTTGGGGATGCCGTTGGGATTCTCACCGATGCGGCCACTGTGATGTGCGCCCACGGGGTTGAAGTAGCGCAGCAGGACGACGTTCCACTCGGGATCGGCCTTCTGGATATCCATAAGTACCTGCTCGAGCATCGACTTGGTCCAGCCATAGGGGTTGGTGCACTGGCCCTTGGGACAGTTTTCGGTGATGGGGATTTCTACGGGGTCGCCGTAAACGGTGGCTGAGGAACTGAAGATGATGTTCTTGCAGTCATGATGGCGCATCACGTCGACCAGCACC
>ONUE01000100.1 GCA_900320975.1 uncultured Bacteroidales bacterium
CCGCAACTGCGGTCACATCGTCGTAGGTACCCAAGCCCCCGAGGTCTGCCCCGTCTGCAACCACCCCCAAGCTTATTTCGAAATCAACAAGCAGAACTACTAATCTGCATCAACACCCCAAACAGAAAGCCGGAATCTCCGCCCAAGAAAACTTTTGAACTTTTCCTCCCCTAAACAAAAATTCTTATCTCTTTGCACAACGGTGTTGCACTTAGTAGTTGAATCTATGGTATCAAATAAGGTAGCCCGATGACAATAATCTGCCAAGATTTGCGTTTACTGTTGCATAAAAACATAAAGGAAATACACAGATGAATACTATCCCCGTGCTACTGCTCACGGGCTATCTGGGCAGCGGCAAGACGACACTCCTGAACCGTATACTGAACAACAAGCGCGGCATCAAGTTCGCCGTCATCGTCAACGACATCGGCGAGGTGAATATCGACGCCAACCTTATCGAGAAGGGTGGCATCGTGGGACAAAAGGATGAGAGCCTCGTGGCGCTGCAGAACGGCTGCATATGCTGCACACTGAAGATGGACCTTGTGGAGCAGCTGCGCGACATCACCAGCCAGCAGCGCTTCGACTATATCGTCATCGAGGCCAGCGGCATCTGCGAGCCCGCGCCCATAGCGCAGACAATATGTTCAATCCCCACGATGGGGCCGGAGTACATCACTGGTGGTATTCCCGTAGTCGACAGCATCGTCACCGTGGTAGATGCCCTGCGCATGAAGGACGAGTTCGGCAGCGGCAAGAACCTCCTCAAGCCCGGCCTGGCGGAGGATGACATAGAGAACCTCGTCATCCAGCAGATAGAGTTCTGCAACATCATTCTGCTCAACAAGGCCTCCGAGGTTACACCCGACGAGTTGGGGCGCATCCGCGAGATTATCCGCGCCATCCAACCCAAGGCAGAAATCATCGATTGTGACTACTGCGACATTGACTTCAGCAAGATACTCTACACCGGCATGTTCGACTTCGACAAGGTGGCCACCTCGGCGGCTTGGATTAACGCCATTGAGGGACACCATGAAGAGGACGACGATGATCACGATGAAGAAGAACATCACCACCATGAGCATGAGGAGCACCACCACGAGCATCACCACCATCACCACGACGAGGGCGAAGCCGAAGAGTACGGCATCGGCACCTTCGTCTACTACCGTCGCGAACCGATGAACCTGGGCCGCTTCGACGAGTTCGTGGCCCGCCATTGGCCCAACAATATCATACGCGCCAAGGGAATATGCTGGTTCTTGTCGGAGCCCGACACCTGCTACCTCTTCGAGCAGGCAGGCTCACAAGTGTCGCTAAAAGACGCCGGACAGTGGTACGCCACCATGCGGCGACCGCATGCAGAAACTCGTATTCATCGGCCAGCACCTCGACCGCGAGGCCATCACCGCAGCCCTCGACGAGTGCCTGTCGAAGGCATACTAATAGCCACACTTCAAAAGAGATAACCCTCTTTATACAAAACCGGGCTGCCACAAGTTGGCAGCCCTTTCTTTTATATATATTTTCACAATACAGGTATGATGGAACTATGTGCAGGAGCCTCCCATATGTTAAACAATGTTAATTATTATACCCCCGATGTCCTATTTTAGGCATCGAGAGGGCTATTATATTAGTGAAGGGCCCAACAAACAAATACACGAGAAACAAAAACCCACCATTAAAAAAAATACAAAATGAAAAAACACTACAATCTAATCAAAGTGGCTGTCGCTGCCGTCATGACACTCAGCAGCGTCGCCCTCGCCTCTTGCAGCAAAGAGGCTGACGAAAACATCATCAACCCGCAGAACCAGGTCACCGCGGCCGTCAGTGACAACGGCACCAAAAGCCTCCAGTTCTTTGTTGACGAGTGGTTCCATGATTCGGCTGGCCATTGCTGGCACATTAAGGGCTATGGCCAGTGGATCACAACCAACGGCGTCCGTAACGGTGTTGTCCTGGACATCAAATACATGCAAGCCGGCCAGAGAGTCTACACCTTCGACGGCACTGCCGTGTGGGATTTGAACCAGAGACCTCCTCAGGTCACCATCACCTCCAACACCAGCCCCTTTATGTCCCAGATGGCGTGGACACTCATCCGCGACTACTCGAAATATCTGCTGTTTGACTAATGGCGCTCCTATGCATTAACAAACAAAGCACAAGACAAGACATTAACAATCTCCAAAAAAAAATATGATGAAAAAACAGTTATTTACCATGGCTTTCGCAGCCATCATGACCATCGGCAGCTTTATAATCGCTTCCTGCGATAAAACCGACGAGATTATGCCGCAGAACCAAGTTACCGCCGGCGCCGACGCCCAGTACACGAAGGACGTTGCCCCGACGACCCCTGAAGCCTGGTTCATCATCGACCAGTGGTGGACTGACTCGCAGGGCCAACTGTGGCACGTGAAGGGCTCCGGCACATTCCAGAGCGCGAACAAGGTCTATCTGAAGATCAAGTTCCTCATGCCCGACGGAACTATCGGCACCTTCGATGGCACCGCCGAGTGGATGCTGCCCAACGATTCCTGCGTTGTTAACAGCATGTACAAGGTCACTCCTGCAGTTAAATCCTTCATCCGCGAGTTCTCTTGGTACCTGCTGTACTAAGACTACTACATCTTACCAAACATTCTTAACGAGGAAAGCCTCTTGCGAACTAGCAAGGGGCTTTTTCTTTTATCCATACGTCTCACCAAGTGCTTTTTTGAAAACATTTTTACCGAATGAGAATTTATTTGTATCTTTGCACCCAATTAAATGCCCTCACCCACCGCAGCCGCGACCGAGACAGCGCGGAGCACGTGAGGATGTTAAGAATTAAGAGTCATGAGCATATCAATCATCATATCACTTGTCGGTCTCCTCATCGTAGGTGCCCTTATAGGATACCTCTATGGAGCCCGCAAGAAGAACGCCATCAACACCGAAAAGCAAAACCTCGAGGCACAGTTGACTGCCGCCAACCAAAGCCACGCCACCGAGACCACCCTGCTCAACAAACAGATCAGCAGCCAGCGTGCCGACGCCGCGCAGGCTCTGCAGGCTGCCAAGGAGGAAGCCGACAAGCGCCTGGCCGACTACAAAGAAGAGGTGCTCAAACGCCACAACACCGTTGTTGAGGAACTCAAGCAGAACTACCAGAAGCTCATCGACGAGCAGGACCGCCGCCACCGCAGCGACACCGAGGCCCTCGAAAAGCGCTTCGCCGACACCATCAAGGCCCTCCGCGAGCAGGTGGAGAACACCACCAACACCATGCTCAAGCAGCGCCAGGAGGAATTCTCCGACAGTAGCACCAAGAACATCGACAGCATCGTCAAGCCCCTCAAGGAGACCATCGACAAGATGAAGGAGGAGATGGCCAAGAACTCCACCGTGCAGACTACCATGAGCGCCGAGATAAAGACCAACATGGAGCACATGATACGCCAGAGCATCGAGGCCCAGCGTAGCGCCGAGGAGCTCACCCGCGCCTTCAAGCACGAGAGCAAGACCCAGGGCGACTGGGGCGAGGTGGTGCTCAGCAACCTCCTCGAGCAGCAGGGCTTCACCCTTGGCAAAGACTATGAGGTACAGGTGGTGATGCGCAACGAAGACGGCGAGACCATCCGTCCCGACGAGGGCGAGAACCTGCGCCCCGACGTGCTGCTGCACCTCGACGACAAGCGCGACATCATCATCGACTCCAAGGTCTCCATGACGGCCTATATCGAGTACGTCAACGCCAGCGACGAGATCACCAAGCGCCTCTACCTAAAAGAGCATATCGCCAGCCTCAAGAAGCACGTCGACGAACTCTCGGCCAAGAACTACACCCAGTACCAGACCAACCCCCACCTCGATTTCGTCATCATGTTCGTGCCCCATGTGCCGGCCCTCCGCGAAGCCACACAGGAGGAGCCCACCCTCTGGCAGGAGGCCATGCAGAAGAAAGTCTTTATCGCCGACGAGCAGAGCCTCTACGCGGCCTTGCGCATCATACGCATCACCTGGACCCACCTCGACCAGGAGCAGAACCACCGTCGCCTCTACGCCCTGGCGCAGGAGATGCTGGAGCGCACCGGCAACTTCCTCAAGGAATACGACACCGTGGGCAAGAACCTCCACGACGCCCTCGACGCCTTCGACAGCAGCCGCAAGAAGCTGCTCCCCACGGGCCGCAGCATAGGCACCACCGCCAACCAAATCCTCGCCCTCGGCATCGACAACGTGAAAGTCAGCAAGGGCAAAAAAGGATCCACCATCATCCCCTCGGACTATCTGCTAATCCAGAATGCAGAGGATGATGGCGGAAACGAGAATACCCCTGAGGAACTATAGCACCGCCTGGCGCTCGTCGTCGTCCCAGTAGGTCATGTTGCGGAAGGGGTTGACCTCGTCCTTGTGACGGCTTGCCACCTTCTGCTCTTCAATGTAATTCTGTATCTCGGCATAGCGCTGCTGATAACGCTGCCACTGTGCATCGTCCAGTTTTTCGGCCCCTGCGAGCCTGCAGAGCACGCCATAGGCATGCGCCTCCCTAACGGCGGGATAAGCCTCCCAGAGGGCATCAAAACGCCCGTGGATAGCCTCCCAGCTGTCCAGCGCACCCTTCTCCACATCGGCGATGAGCTGCTCCATGTCGGACTTGGCCACCAGTTGGCCACCGATGTTCACCCATTCCTTGGTGATGAGTGATGAGTGATGAGTGATAGGTTGGGGGAGGTTCTTCATGGCGTAATACACAAGCATGTCCTCGTAGGCCTTGAGACCTTCGGCGGCCTTGAGCACCACGGTCTTGCGCTTGCTCTTCTCCATACCTTCGGCATAGACGACGCCGTCCTTGGCGGCGGCCATCCACTTGCGTAGCAGCTCCATACCGTGGAGCATCTCCTCGGCGGTGTCGGGCGCCAGGTTGTCGAACTCTATATGCTGGGCCTTGACGACACGCTTGTCGCGCTTGGCGAACTTCTTGCTGTTGCGGTCCATAGCGTACATGTTGTACATCCACCAGTAGGCCGGCATCACCTCGAGCTGGTCTTTGCTCACGTTGTTGTTCACCAATGCGAACGGCAGCGTTATGTCGAGCTCTGCGGGGTAGTCGCCCTTGGCCAGCAGGCAGTAGCTTGCGAAGCGCGAGGAGTGCTTGAAGGAGCAGCAGAGGCCCGGCCAGAAGCCGCGTCCGGCGGCAATCTCGTTGTCGGCGGTGCGCGAGTTGTGGTTGGAGCCTATGGTGCCGCCAGCGGCTATGTTGCTCTGGCCCATGATGAGGCCGGCGATGAGGAACGAGTTGTTGTGGTGCTGCTCGTGGGCGGGGAAGATGATACTGTTGCCCACCTCGCAGCGCGCCAGCGTGCTGTTGTCGCCCACCACGGTGTCGTTGAGCCTCAGGCCGAACTCCAGATGCACATGCTCACCCAGCAGGAAGCGCTCGGCAATGACGCCGTGTTCCACGGTGCATCCATAGCCCACCACGCCGTCGATGAGCGTGATGCAGCTGTCGACCACCGTGGGATCCTCCTCGCAGGAGAGGATGTTCACGTTGCGGATGCAGGTGGTGTTCTTGATAGTGCAGCAGTCGCCCACGTGGGAACGGTGGGTGGTGAAAGGTGCGAGGTGCGAGGTGAAGTCCTCCAGCTTCTGCATGAAGGCCTTGCGGCCACGGTAGCGGGCCCACATATAGGCGTCGCCGATGGTCATGCCTGCGAAGGGGAGTATGGCACGCCCACCGTTCTCGTTCATCACCTCGAGAGGTTTGGGCGTTCCGCCGCCTGTCATCTCGCCGATATTGAACAGCGTCACATTGTCGCCCAGCGTGTAGTCGGACAGCAGGCGCACGTCGCGTATGGTGACGTTGGCGCCGAGGGCCACATGGCCCTCGAAGGTGCTGTTCCTCACGGATGCGGCGCGGAAAGGCTCAGCCACACGCACTGTGGACCAATCCTCTGCATAATTACCTTGACGCTCCAGCTGTTCTATTTCAGCAGCAGTAAGGTTGCGATAGTTGTCTTTAGCAATGGTAACGCGCATACATTTAGATTTTTAGGATGTGTTCAACAGTTAACATGGTCAATATTGCTGTTATTTTTCAATGTGCAAAGGTACACGTTTTTTCCTTTCGGTCGAAAAAAAGTTTCTCCCAGAGGCCAACTTGCCCGATTTTACGAATTTTTAACAGAACATAACTCGCTGAGCGTCAGCCGTTAGACCC
>ONUE01000099.1 GCA_900320975.1 uncultured Bacteroidales bacterium
CTTCACCGTGGGCGAGAGCGGCGCGACGCTCTACAGCATCCTGGACCAGAAGAAGCAGAACGACCGCGAGCTGTGGTATATGATTGACAGCAGCTTCATCACGACGCTGCCCGACACATGGGGTATCAACCAGCGCTTCATCATGCTGCCCATCAACCACTGGGACTGCGAGTACCAGCGGGTGTTCCTGGGCGGCCTGACGTGCGACTCGGAGGACTACTACAATGCCGACAGCCACGCCAACGCAATCTTCCTGCCCAAGCTACAGGAGGACGAGCCGCTGTATATCGGCTTCTTCCATACCGGCGCCTACCAAGAGAGCATCGGCGGCTACGGCGGCATACAGCACTGCCTGATACCGGCCCCGAAGCATGTGATTATCGACAAGGACGAGAATGGCGACTACACCACCAAGCTCTTCGCCAAGGAGCAGAGCTACAAGTCGATGCTGAAGATTCTAGGGTATTAAGGTTTAAGGTTTAGGGTTTAGGGTTTAAGGTTTAAGGAATCAAGGATTACAATTCAGGGATAAAAAGGATGGGGCTGACGCGAGATGCGACAGCCCCATAATTATTGGTTACTAATTTCTAATTCATTATTTAACCACGAGCTTCTTGGCGGTAACATTGCCGGGGGTCTGGACTTGGACAAAGTAGATGCCGCTGGGGAGGTTCTGGAGGTCGATGGTGCAGGAGCCGTCGACGGCTTTGTAGGTGGCCACGAGGCTACCGCGGCTGTCGAGCAGACGCACGTTCTGCATGCCGGTGGCAGCGACGGTGCACTGCGAGGTGGCGGGGTTGGGATAGAGGCTGATGTTGGAAGCATCGGCGGCCTTGTTGATGTCGAGGTTGCTGTCGGCATAGAAGAAGGGCTTGTAACCCTGGGCGGAGACGGAGATGAGCGTACCGGAGAGCACTTCGCAGTTGTCGACGTTAATGGTGGCTTTACCGTTGCTACCCACGAAAGCGGCGCCGAGGAGGGTGTTGTTCACAGTGTCGCGGAGGGCCACATAGGCGCGGGGGACGGTGTTGATGGTGACGGAGCAGGCGCCTTCGTTAGAGGGGGTGACGTTGACGGAGAAGTTGGTGAGCTCTTCAGCCTGACCCAACCAAGGCATCATCGAGGGGTCACCCATGAGTTCGTAGATCTCCCAGTAGTATTTCTTGGTGGTAGCTGGATCGCCACTGAGATAGGAGGAGGCGGCATTCTGGACTGTCATGCAACCAAAGAAGGGCATAGCACCGGCGGTGATGGCATATTCAGAGAAAGTCTCGCTATGGGTGTGGAAGAGACGGTCATAGACACCAAGCTTGGAGGAATTGTAGTTGGTGTTCATAGTGTTGTAGATGTTGTTGCGGAGGCCGACGCTCCAGTAGAAGTCCTCTTTCCAATAGGTGGAGTTGGTACCACCGATATAGGCTGCGGCACCGCCGTTGTTGCCGCGACGGATCAAAGCTTCACCCAAGCAGGTGGCCTCGTTGAAGAAGTTGGTGAGGCAGCAGTTGGCGACGATGAACATTGGTTTGTTGTTGTTGTTCATATTACCGACATTACCAACGGTAAGCTCTGGCTTGTACCAAGAGTCCACGAATCCATGGCCGGAATAGTTCACAAAGCCGGCGCCTGCACTGTAGAGGGCCTTGAGCTCGCTGGTGGCAGCGGCGGCCTGCGAGCTGTAGATATGAACGGTATTGACGGTATCAACCTCACTGGGGATAAAACTGGTATTATTCTTATAGTAATGGACGGTATTGTAGCCGTTGGCGTTATTGAGATAGTAACGGGCGGCATAGTCGAGGTTGGGGTCGCAGTAGATGGACGTCTGGTCATAGTCATCATCGTCGACACCGCTGACGAGGATGGACTTGGCGAGGTAGGAATCGTCGGGGAACTTGTACTGCTCATACATGAGTATCTTGTTGAGGATGGTGGCGACGGCGTTGGCGGTGGTTGCGGAGATACGGCCCTGGTAGCAGTCGGGGATGATATCGCCGGAAGACCAGGTCACAAAGTAGAGGTCAGTGACATGGGCATATTCGCTGATATTCACGGTACCGTTGAAGGCGGGCAACTGGTTGTGGTCACCAATGAGCATGATGTAGGTGGGAGCGGGGGCGTCGGCGGAGGCGTTGTTGTAGAGGCTCTTGAGATAATCGGCGAGGGCGGTGTTGGAGGTGAGATCACCCTGACCGTAGTTGAGACGCTCGACGATAAAGCCCTGACGACGTTTCCACTTGATAAAGTTGTTGACAGCGGAGCCGTTGAGGGAGGTGGGGCACACGACAATCATACGGGTGGGGGCGTCGGTGCGGACAGCCTTGGTGTCGACGAGGGTGTTAAGGGTTGTGCCGAAACTGAAGGCGGGAGTATAGTAGCGCTGGAAGTGCTCCTCGGTGGCGGCGGAGTCGGCGTTGACATAGGTCACAGTGACCTCGGCCTTGCGGCAGACGATGTACTGGCCGGTGACGGGGTTGACGCTAACGGGCGAGAAGGCAAGGCGGGCGAGACGACGGTCGCGGGCGATACCGATCTCCTCGACCTGGGCGAGAGGCAGAGACACGAAAGCGTCGGTATTGTAGACAGCCTCGTCATAGGCGACCTGGAAGGGGCTGTGGTCGCTCTTGCTGCGCGAAGGCTGCATGGGCATCCAGTTGGCGGTGGCAGCGGACTGCAGGGTGTCGTAGACAGCATTGGTGATAGTGACCTTCATCTCGGAGCAGAAGGGCACAACAATCATATTGCTGAGGACCGGCAGCGCCGGGCTTCCAACGTTACCGTCGAAGATGTAACCGTCGAGATTGAGGGTGGTGTACTTGTTGTCACCGAGCGACGTACCTTCAAGGACGACGTCGGGGGTGTTGAAACTGACAGACAGTTTGGAGTAGCTGTCTTCCATTACGGTTTGCGCCTGCGAGGCGGCAATGAAGGTCGTCAGCATCAGAGCCGACAGGATTGTTTTTTTCATTGTTTATTGTTGTTTATTTATTTTGTTTCCTCTGTTATATTGAACATCCGCTCCATCTCGGCGTTGGGTGCCGTGATGGTGAGCGGTGCATGGGTTACGGGGTGGTTGAAGGTGACGCTGCGGGCATGGAGCGATATGCTGCCGTCAGGATTGCTGCGCGGAGCACCGTACTTGAGGTCGCCTTTGATGGGGCTGCCGATGTGAGCCAGCTGGCAGCGTATCTGGTGGTGACGGCCTGTGTGGAGGTTGACCTCGAGGAGGTGGTAGCCTCCGTCGGAAACCGCCATGTGACGGTAGTCGAGACTGGCGAGCTTGGCGCCGCGAGTACCCTCAGACACCACACGGCTCTTGTTGTGGGCCTCGTCCTTGATGAGCCAGTCCTCAAGGGTGGCGGCAGGGAGTTCTGGAGCCTCCTTGACGACAGCCCAGTAGCGCTTCTGGAAGTCGCGCTCCTTGACCATCTGGGTCATGCGACTCAGCGCCTTGCTGGTCTTTGCGAGGAGCACCACGCCAGATACGGGGCGGTCGAGGCGGTGGATAACTCCACAGAAGACATTGCCGGGCTTGCTGTCGCGCTCCTTGATGAAGGCCTTCACGAGGTCGGCAAGCGGGGTGTCTCCCGTCTTGTCGCCCTGCGTTATCTGGCCAGGCAGCTTGTTGAGCGCCAGCAGATGATTGTCTTCGTAGAGTATCTGATCCGCTATAGTCATAATTATAATATCTCGGCTATGGGGCTTATGCCGTTCCTTACCTTGTCCTGAAGGTCCACACTGATGGGGAAGTCCATGGGCAGGAAGAGGTCGATGCGTGAGCCGAACTTGATGAAGCCCATCTCCTGGTTTTGCTTCACCGACTCGCCCTCTTTGGCGTAGCATACTATGCGGCGGGCCATAACGCCGGCCACCTGGCGTATCATTATCTTCTTGCCGTTGGCGAGCTTCATACCCACCTCGGTGCGCTCGTTGAGGTCGCTGCTCTTGGGATAGGAGGCCACGAAGTAGTTACCGCGGCGGAACTTCACATACTCGACGATGCCGTCGCAGGGGTAGCGGTTTACATGCACGTCGGTACCGCTCATAAAGATGCTCACCTGCATGCAGTCTTCTTTCAGGTAGTTCTTCTCGAAAACCTGCTCAATGGTCACTATCGTGCCATCGGCCGGCGAGATAAGTTCGTTCTCGTTCTCGGTAAATATGCGGCGTGGTATGCGGAAGAAAGCCGCCACCATCAGGTCGAACACCACTAGGGCACCCATGAAGATAAAATGGAGAGCCGTCCAGTGGTGCACAAACAGCAACAGGACAAGCCATATCAAGAACGTCACGCCGAACGTGAGCAGTATTATCGCCCTTCCTTCGCGGTGTATCTTCATATCTATTTAGTATCGCTAAAGTTCTTTTTATTACATGTTTGTTCTAACAAAAATAGCCAGATAGGCAAATGCCACAGGCACAGCTATCAACAGACTGTCGAAGCGGTCGAGGAAGCCGCCGTGACCGGGCATTATCTTGCCGCTATCTTTCATGCCTACGGAGCGCTTGAGCATACTCTCCACGAGGTCGCCCAGCGTATCGATGACACTGCAGATGAAGCCCAGGGCCAGCCAGTGGTACCAGGCTATCTGGTCGTTGAAAAGCGGGCCGACGAAGTAGGCCGTAGCCAGCGTCACCAGCACCCCTATGGCGGTACCCTCCCAAGTCTTGCCGGGCGAGTGACGCACCCACATCTTGTGCTTTCCGAGGAGCGAACCTCCCATATAGGCACCGTTGTCGTTCATCCACACCATGATGAGCACCATCACCAGCACGTTGTAGCTCTCATGCAGCATAGGCATGAGCCCGAGCGGTATGGCGGCATAAAGCATCGGCACCATGGTGTATGCGGCATCGCGGAACGGCTGCTCGCTATGGAGCCACAGCTGCACCATTGCGGCTACACCGAAAGCCATAGGCAGCAGCGTCATCGCAATGCCAAAGGCGATATATCCCGTATGGCTGCCATAGGCAATAGCGGCCAGCGTCAGCAGTGCCACCACCGTGTAGGCGTAGCCCAACGGCTGGCAGGGGGTAGCGCCCTGCTGCTTCACTATGTTGCCCGTCAGCACACCACTGTAGATGCTCCCGAGGAACAATGCCACATATACTACTGCGCTTGCTGCGCGTACCCAAAAGTTCTTCATGCCTCTTTGTTTTCTTGGTTATTGTCACTCTCCGGAAGTGCAGGCGTCTCCTGTTTGTCCGTATCCTCCGGAGTCTCCCACGGCCTCGGGCCATAGATACGCTCCAGGTCCTCACGGAACAGCGCTTCTTTCTCATAGAGTTGCTTGGCGAGCTCGTCGAGC
>ONUE01000098.1 GCA_900320975.1 uncultured Bacteroidales bacterium
GAGGTTCTCCAGGTTGGTAACCACGCCAACGGCGGAGAGCACCACGTCGACGTCGATGACGGTCTCGGTGTTCTTCTTGAGGTCCTTGACGGTCACATGACAGATGTCTCCTTCGATATCCACCTTCTCAACACTGCACGAAGGCATAACCTTCATGCCCATCTTGCGGAAGCTGCGGCTCATCTGTGCTGCCACCTCCTCGTCCTCGTTGGGCAGTATCTGGGGCATGAACTCCACCAGCGTCACCTGGGTGCCGATGCTCTGGTAGAAATAGGCAAACTCGCTTCCGATGGCACCGCTGCCACAGACGAGCATGCTCTTGGGCTGCTCGCGGAGGGTCATAGCCTCGCGGTAACCGATGATGTGCTTGCCGTCCTGCGGCATGGCGGGCATCACGCGGCTACGGGCACCGGTGGCGATGATGATATGGTCGGCCTCATACTCTGTACCGTCCACATCCACGATATGGTTAGGCTTCACCTTGGCGGTACCCATGATGACGTCGACACCAGCCTTCTTGAGGAGGAAGTCAACACCCTTGTTCATGGTGGCGGCAACACCGCGGGAGCGGTCGACCATTGCGTTGAGGTCGGCCTCCACGCTGTCGACCTTCACACCGTAGTTGGCGGCATGCTTGGCGTAGTTGTAAGCCTGAGCGCTTTTCATCAGCGCTTTGGTGGGGATGCAGCCCCAGTTGAGGCAAATGCCACCGAGGTTCTCGCGCTCCACAACGGCGGTCTTCAGGCCCAGCTGGGCACCCTTGACGGCAGCCACATAGCCTCCCGGGCCGCTACCGATAACAATCAAATCGTATCTCATAATGTGTAAGTTCTATATTTTATTAGTATATAATCAAAATGCAAAGGTACACTTTTTTCCGGAAACTACAAAAAAAATTTTCCAACACCCTCTCGCCGCTCCGTCCCCTCCCAGACCTCTCACCGGCCCGGAACCGTTGCTGTGTCGAGGTTTCTCCGACCTCCAGTCGGAGCGGGGACGGAGAGGGGACGGAGCGGGGACGGAGAAAGTGCCTATTTTCAACGTTTTTCTATCATTTTCATTTCTATTTTTACATTTTTTTGTATTTTTGCATTTTTGTATAAAAGACATAATAATGCAGAACGCAAACATTGACAAGCTGATAGTGATCGGCGACCGCGTGCTGGTGGAGCCCGCTGTGGCTACCCACAAGACCAAGGGTGGGTTGCTGCTCCCCGCCGGCTATCAGGAGAAGGAGGAGATACAGACGGGCTACGTGGTGAAGTGCGGCCCCGGCTATCCCCTGCCCTCTTCCGACGGCGACGAGAGCTGGCGCCCCACGGATGGCGAGCCCAAATACCTGCCGCTGCAGGTGAAGCCCGGCGACATGGCCATCTTTATGCTGAAAAACGCTGTGGAGCTCAAGTACGACGGCAAGAAATACTTCATCGTGCCGCAGAACGGCATACTGATGGTGGAACGCGACGAGTTCTGACCACCCAAACAATCAAGCAATAAAAAAAGCAATAATAATAATGACAAGCAACGAAATACGCAAAGCCTTTTTAGACTTTTTTGAGAGCAAGGACCACCATGTGGTGCCATCAGCACCGATGGTCATCAAGAACGACCCGACGCTGATGTTCACCAATGCCGGCATGAACCAGTTCAAGGATATCTTCCTCGGCAACCAGCAGCGCCAGTGGCCCCGCGCCACCGACAGCCAGAAGTGCCTGCGCGTCAGCGGTAAGCACAACGACCTCGAGGAGGTGGGACACGACACCTACCACCACACGATGTTCGAGATGCTGGGTAACTGGAGTTTTGGCGACTATTTCAAGAAAGAGGCTATCGCCTACGGCTGGGAGTTTCTCACCGAGGTGATGAAGATAAACAAGGATTGGCTCTACGTCACTGTCTTCGGCGGCGACGAGAAGGAGGGTCTCTCCATGGACACCGAGGCCTACGACTTCTGGAAGGCTCACATCAGTGAGGACCGCATACTGCGCGGCTCGAAGAAGGATAACTTCTGGGAGATGGGCGACCAGGGTCCCTGCGGCCCCTGCTCCGAGATACATGTGGACATACGTCCCGACGAGGAGAAGGCCAAGGTGCCGGGTAAAGATCTGGTGAACAAGGACAATCCGCAGGTTATCGAGATTTGGAACCTCGTCTTCATGCAGTACAACCGCAAGGCCGACGGCAGCCTCGAGCCGCTGAAGGCCAAGCATATCGATACCGGTATGGGCTTCGAGCGCCTCTGCATGGTAATGCAGGGCAAGCGCTCCAACTACGACACCGACGTGTTCCAGCCCCTCATCCAGGAGATTGCCGCCAAGTGTGGCAAGCGCTACGGCGACAACGAGGAGGCCGACATCGCCATGCGTGTCTGCGCCGACCACCTGCGCGCCGTGAGCTTCAGCATCGCCGACGGCCAGCTGCCCTCCAACGTGAAGGCCGGCTACGTCATCCGCCGCATCCTGCGCCGCGCCGTACGCTATGGCTACACGTTCCTCGGCTTCAACGAGCCCTTCATCAACACCCTCGTCCCCACCCTCGTGGGACAGATGGGCCACCAGTTCCCCGAACTGCAAAAGCAGCAGGAGCTTATACAGCGCATCATCCTCGAAGAGGAGCAGGCTTTCCTGCGCACCCTCGCTGGCGGTATAAAACGCTTCGAGGACTACGCCGCCAAGTGCACCGACAAGGTGGTCGACGGCGCCTTTGCATTCGAGCTGTTCGACACCTACGGCTTCCCCATAGACCTCACCCAGCTGATAGCCTCGGAGAAAGGCCTCAGCGTCGACATGGAGGGCTTCAACCGCGGTCTCGCCGAACAGAAAGAGCGCAGCCGCGGCGCCGCCAAGGTGGAGAGCGACGACTGGCAGGAGCTGATGCCCGGCGTGGAGGAAGAGTTCGTGGGTTACGATGTGCTTGAGGCTGACGTGAAGATTGCTCGCTACCGCCATGTGAAAGCCAAAGACAAGGAGTTCTACCAGCTGGTGTTCGACCGCACCCCCTTCTACGGCGAGAGCGGCGGCCAGGCTGGCGACACCGGAAAATTGAGAATTGAGAATTTAGAATTGAGAATTATCAATACAAAGAAAGAAAACGGACTCATCGTCCACATCGTTGATGCAGAAGAGTTCTCTGCTCTCAATTCTCAATTCTCAATTCTCAATTCTCAATTCAAAGCATCAGTGGATGCCGAAAAGCGCCAGGCTACGGCTTGCAACCACTCGGCCACCCACCTCATGCACTATGCCCTGCGCCAGGTACTCGGCGAGCATGTTGAGCAGAAAGGTTCGAGCGTTGACGCACAGCGCCTGCGCTTCGACTTCAGTCACTTTGCCAAACTGAGCCAGGAGGAGATTCGCGATGTAGAGCGCCGCGTGAACCGCATGATACGCCAGTGCCTGTCGCTGGAGGAGCACCGCGCTATGCCCATCGCCGAAGCCCAGAAGCTCGGCGCTATGGCCCTCTTCGGCGAGAAATACGGCGACAAGGTGCGCGTGGTGAAATACGGCCCCAGCGTAGAGTTCTGCGGTGGCACACATGTGGCGAACACCGGTATGATTGGTTCCTTCCGCATCGTTAGTGAAGGTGCCGTCGCCGCCGGTATGCGCCGGATAGAGGCCATCACCGCCGAAGCCGCCACCGCCTACGCCGACTGTCAGCAGGAGCAGATAATGGCCCTCACCGATATGTTCAAAGGCACCAAAGACCTTGCCGCTTCCATTGCCAAACTGCAGGAGGAGAACACCCAGATGAAGGCCGCCGTGGAGCAGCTCCAGAAAGAAAAAGCCGCAGGTGTGGCCCGCGCCGTTGCCGACAAGCTTCAGGCCAGCAACACTCTCGTGGAGCGCATGGACACCGATGTCACAACCCTCAAAGACGCTCTCATTGCGCTCCGCAACGAGCGCCCCGATATGGCTGTGGTGCTCGGCAGCGTCACCGGCGGCAAGCCCGCTCTGCTCATTGTGCTTGGCGACAACCGCATCGCCGCAGGCCTCAACGCCGGTCAGATGGTGCGCACCCTCGGCAAGGAGATACAGGGCGGTGGTGGTGGACAGCCCCACTTCGCCACTGCCGGCGGCAAGAACCCCGACGGCCTCGACAAGGCCCTCGCTATGGCTAAAGACCTTATTAAATAAAAATACGCCCGAAGGTCACCTCCCACGAATGGGAAGGTGCCCCTCGGGCGTATATGACTTACAAAAGAAATAACCAACCTTAAAAATAAATATCATGGACCTTCAGACAATCACCTCGCTGATGCTTTCGAGCGATTACAAGGACAGAATGAAAGCCGAATACTATCACCTGCTCAACCGCAAGGAGAACCTTGAGGCCGTCCTCAAACTGTGGGATAGCGGCAAGCTCAACTTCACGCCCGACTGCCCGCGTAGCATCTACGACCTGCAGCTGCGCGCCATGAACGACTACAAAGCCGTTCTCGAGGCAAGAGCCAAGATTGAGAAGATTGCCCTCTAAGGGCGTCAGCTTTTTCTGATAGCTTCCAGCGCACGCTGATAGCCGTCGTCGACCTCTTTCATCACTTTGTAGTAATACTCGATGCCAAAGAGGTTACGGGCTATTTGTGCCTTAAGCATCAGGTGCATGTAGCGGTCGCTGTGCGCTGTGCGCTCGGGCTGTGAGGCCTCCTTCTCCACATCGCGCACCACACCCTTCTCCACTGCCACTGCCGCCAGCAGGCTGTCCAAGCCGAAACTGTCGTAGTTGGCCAGGAAGGTGTCGAAGTCTTTCACCTTCGCGTCGCGGCGGTGCTGGTCGGCCCACTGCATAGGGAACGTGTTGAGGATACCCTTGCCACGTAGCGAGATATAGTAGTCCGAAAGGCGCATGGTGTCCATCGGCACAAAGATATCCGGCATCACGCCGCCCCCGCCATAGACCGTACGGCCGTGGGCGGTAGTGTATTTCAGGCTGTCGGCGAAGTGTATCGAGTCGGCATTCACCAGCTCACCATGACGGTAGCGCTCGTTAACATCCTGCCTATAGGCGTCGGCACCCTTGTCGTATGGGCGCTGTATGCAACGCCCCGAGGGGGTGTAGTAGCGCGCCGTAGTGAGGCGCACCTGCCCGCCGTCCTGCAGGGGGAACATACGCTGCACCAAGCCCTTGCCGTAGGAGCGGCGCCCCACCAGCGTACCGCGGTCCCAGTCTTGCACCGCACCGCTGACAATCTCGCTGGCGCTGGCCGACCCCTCGTCTATC
>ONUE01000130.1 GCA_900320975.1 uncultured Bacteroidales bacterium
TGGTATATATCTTCAAGCACGACGCTGATATGGCGTGTGCGCAGTGGCGCAAGGCGGTCGAAGAGCGAGCGCTTATTCTCGCTGAAAAGGTCTGCGGCGCGCTCGTATAGCGAAGCTTTCTGCTCGGTAGTGAGAGCAGCAAAGGGCGATGGAGTGTTGGGATGTCGTTCCGGCATATTATTATCGTGAAATTTTTTGCAAAGATACGAAAAATAATCGTAAATTTGCACTTGAATATGTATCACGTTGTATAAGTACAACTTGCAATATGTTAGTAGGATACGAGGCAAACAATGCACTGCGCAACAGTCATGAATTGGGCGAATTTGCGCGCAACCTGATTGAAAGATTGGCTACGGGGCGTGTTAACAGCTACCGCGCGTTACTTTTCGCCACTCGCATCAAGAAAGAATACTGCTCGTATTTCAGCGGATACTCAAACGTGGGTACCTTTGTGCCTTTCGGCTTGTCGCGCCTGCTGCCCGAGCTGTGGATGCGCTACCGCCTCAACCCCTGGCTACGGCTCGAGAAAGTCAAGATATTCCATGGCCTCAACGAAGAGCTGCCCTATCACATCGACCGCAACATCAAGACCATCATCACCTGCTACGGCGTCGACGAGCACCACCGCACGTCGCTCATGGACTCAATTGTGTGGAAGAAGCGCATGGAGTACGCCTATGAAGCTGCCAATGTCATTGTGGCCGTTAGCAACGAGGTGAGGCAGCAACTCATCAACGCCGGCGTATCGCCAGAGAAGATCGTCGTCATCGGCGGCAAGACGCCCTATGAGCTCACCGACCGCATGGTGGAGCAATACTTCGAGCTCTACCGCACGCTGGCCGGAGAGTGATTGCTCTCGCGCAGCTGCGCGTACTTCATGAATGTATAGAATGCCGACATGCGGCAAATGACATACCCGGCGTGACCGTCGAGGAAACCTCCCTTAAGCACATAATTACGGAAGAATGTCCAGCCCGGGCGCAACCATACACCAAGGGCCGACACCTTTTTGCCTGCTGCGTGGGCCTTGCTCGCCGCCAGCGCGGCATAGTGCACCTGACGCCTAGCGTAGTCCTCGAAGGAATAGAACGAATAGTGCAGCAGGTCACCCTTCAGCTTGGCCACCTTCACCGGCATATTATAGCGCAGTTCCTCATGCACCAGCCCGTCCCATACGGCAACATCCTTGTGCCATAGGCGCACCCTCGCATCAGGGTACCAGCCGCAATGGCGAATCCACTGGCCGCAGTAGTTGTTCAGGCGATTCACAGAGTACACCGTCGCGCTGTCCATCCCCTGCTCCTTGAGGCGCAGCAAGCTGTCGCGCAACTCCGGCGAGAGAGCCTCGTCTGCGTCGAGGCTGAGTACCCACGGATGTGTGGCGAGGCTGTTGGCGTAGTTCTTCTGCTCCGAATATCCAGCCCAGTCGTGATGCACAAAACGCACTCCTGCGGCACAGCATATAGCCTCGGTGCCATCCTTGGAGCCCGAATCCACCACCACCACCTCGTCGGCCACACCGTGCAGCGACTCCAGGCAGCGGCCAATGTTGCGCTCCTCGTCCTGAGTGATTATTACAGCACTTATTTTCTCCATATCCGTGTTGCTTTCGGAGTGCAAAAATACACATATTTTTTCGATATTGCGGAAAAAGTTGTATTTTTGCACTCCAAATTAGGCGACCATGGTCATTGGATTTGATGCGAAGCGGGCGGCACAGAACCGCACAGGGCTGGGCAACTACAGCCGCTATATAGTGCGCACTCTCAAGGAGCGGGCGCCACAGAACGACTACATCCTCTTTATCCCCAACCCCAAGAGAGCCTCCCAGCTGAGCGACCTGCCACAGGCCACGGAGAACTACACCCTGGTATCGCCACGCACATGCTTAGGGCGCGCGCTCAGCTCTCTATGGCGCACACTGGCTTTATCCTGCGAGCTGCGCAAGCACAAGGTAGACATCTATCACGGCCTGAGCAACGAACTGCCCCTAGGCATCCGCCGCGCAGGCTGCCGCAGCGTGGTAACGTTGCACGACGTCATCTTCATACACCAGCCGGAATACTACAAGCCCATCGACCGCTGGATATACCGCCTCAAGTTCCGCTACGCCGGCATGAAAGCCGACCGCGTCATCACCGTGAGCCACTTCTCCAAGCAAGAGCTCGTGCGCCTGCTGCACATCCCCGCCGACAAGATTTCGGTGGTCTATCCCGGCATCTACCTCGACTTCTCCAAAGTCACCGCCGCCGACCGCGCCGCCGTGCATGCGCGCTACAGCCTCCCCGAGCGCTTCGTGTTGTATGTAGGCACCGTGGAGGAGCGCAAGAACCTCAAGCTTGTGGCCGAAGCCATGAGCCTCATGCAGAAAGAGAGGCGGCTGCCCGCGGAGATGCGCGTAGTGGTGGTGGGGCGCAAGACGCCCTATGCCGAAACGCTGGAGCACTACCTCGCCAACAACGGCCTCGCCGGACGCTTCCTGTTCCTGAGCAACGTGAGCTTCGCCGACCTGCCCGCCTGTTACCAGCTGGCCGACGTGTTCGTATACCCCTCGCGCATTGAGGGCTTCGGCAGCCCCATGCTCGAAGCCGCCGCCGCCGGCGTACCGGCCATAGGCTGCACTGGCTCGAGCCTCGAGGAGGCCGGTGGCCCCGGGGCCTTCTACGTAGAGCCCGACGACGCAAAGGGTATGGCCGACCATCTGCTTACCCTCTGGAACGACGAGGCACTTAGAAAGGAACGCTCCGCCATGGGGTTGTCCCATGCAGAGCGTTTCTCTGAGAGTCGTCTCTTCGACGACCTTATGGCTGTCTACAACAGTCTTATTTGACAATCAGCTTGCGTGCCACGCGCTCGCTTCCGTTGGAGAACACCACGGTATACTGGCCACTGGCCATACGCGAAGCGTTGACATTGTACACTATTGTACCCTCGGCGCGCAGACTGCTGCTGTGCACCTCGCGGCCGCTGAGGTCATAGATACTCACTGTGTAGTTCTTGCCATTGCCCATCTCGATAACCATGCTGGCGGTCTCGCTGGCGGGGTTGGGATAGAACTGGCCGAAGCATTCCTCGGCACTCTTGGCATCGGCTATGCTGCTCAGACCATTGGTACCGAAGCTGAAGTAGGAGCCATTGCTGGCCGTGAAAGGCTTGGTGATGGTCTTGCCGCCAT
>ONUE01000097.1 GCA_900320975.1 uncultured Bacteroidales bacterium
TTGATAACTGATAATTGATAATTACTGACGGTCACTTTCGATGAAACGGACAAGCTCATCCACTGCGTCCTTTTGGTCGATGTCACGCTTGACCACCTCATTGCCCTTGTAGAGGGTAATCTTACCAGCGCCGGAGCCCACGTAACCATAGTCGGCGTCGGCCATCTCGCCGGGGCCGTTGACGATGCAGCCCATCACGCCGATTTTCACACCGACAAGGTGTTTAGTCTTCTCCTTAATCTCACGCAAAGCCTTCTGGATGTCGTACTGCGTGCGGCCGCAGGAGGGGCAGGCGATGTACTCAGGCTGCGTGATGCGGGCGCCGACGGCCTGCAGGATGTCGTAGGCGATGGGCATCTCGGCCTCGGGGTCCTCGGTGAGGCTGACGCGCACCGTGTCGCCGATGCCGTCGAGCAGCAGCGCACCGATGCCGGCGGCACTCTTAAGGCGCCCCTGCATGCCGTCGCCCGCCTCGGTGACGCCCAAGTGTATCGGGTAGTCCATGCCGAGGGCGTGCATCTTCTGGACGAAAAGTCGCGTGCTGTCCACCATCACCTTAACATTCGAGGCCTTCATCGAGAAGACGAGGTCATGGAAGTCTTGCTGGCGGCAGACCTCGGCGAACTCGATGGCCGACTGCGCCATGCCCTCCGGCGTGTTGCCGTAACGGCTCATGATGCGCTCACTAAGCGAACCGTGGTTGGTGCCGATACGCATCGCCGTGTGATGTACCTTGCATATCTCTATGAGAGTGGACATTCTCTCCCCTATCCGCTTCAGCTCATCCTGATACTCCTGCTCGGTGAACTCCAGCTTGCCAGTATTGCGGTCGGTGTAGTTGCCGGGGTTAACGCGCACCTTCTCCACCAGCGTGGCGGCCACCTCGGCGGCCTTGGGGTTGAAGTGGATGTCGGCCACAAGTGGCACCTCGCATCCGCGCTTCAGCAGCTCCTCCTTGATGCGGCCGAGGTTTTCGGCGGCCTTCACATCCGGCGCGGTGATACGCACCAGCTCGCAGCCGACCTCCACCATACGGAGGGCCTGCTCCACAGTGGCCTGCGTGTCCATCGTATCGGTATTCGTCATGCTCTGCACGCGGACGGGTGCTCCCCCACCCAGCGTCAGATTGCCTATATGTATTTGTCGGCTCATATAACGTTATTTTTTACCATTATTGCCAAAACCTTGAACACAATAGCAATTATCGATGCAAAAAAGATGACATAATTCAAAATCAAACCCGTTTTGCTAACCTTGCTTTTGCCCCTAAGGATAATTATTAAGGAGCAAGCCAAAACAATAATCTCGCAAATAAAAAAGATAATTTCCAATGTAGTCAATTCAATATTCATCATATATGTTTATTATTTTCTACACACGGACAAGCTCTCCCTCACCCAGCGTCAGGTTCCCAATCTTGATTTGTATGCTCACGATATGCGGGCGATGGTCCTCTGCAGGCTCAGCACCTGACTCTTGAGCTGCTTGATTTGGTCCTGCAGGTTGGCGTTCTGGCTACGGAGCTTGCGGTTCTCCTCGATGAGCTCGTATTGGGTGGGCTCACGGTGCTCCTCCTTGGCTTTCTGCTCTGCGCTGCGGCCGATGGTCTCGTCGTTGAACACTTGTCCCACTTTGCCCTGGTCGGCCATACGGATAAGCTCATTGGGCGCGAAGGGCATATCGAAGCCGCTCTCGTCCTCGACATACACCATGCCGCCAGCCACTTTCTTCACCACTCCCCCGCCGATGGCGTTGAGGAACTTCACTTTGTCGCCTATTTCAAAATTCGTCATATTTCTATTAGATTTTGTTTTTATTCTCAATCAGAACGAAAAGAACAAAAAGAAAAGTTCTGATAGTTCTTTTCGTTCTGATTGTGCTTTAAATAATTTCGTCTGCGAGTGCGGCGAAGTCGATGCCATCGAAGTTGCCGCTAGACATCATGAGAATTGAGAATTGAGAATTGAGAATTGAGAATTGTTTGCAGCATTGCTTGACATCCTCTATCATCTTCTTGCTGTCGGTATACACTTCCACATTCCCGCCGAAGGCCGCTTTCACCTCCTCGGGGTCGAGGGGCGGCAGCTTCTTGAGCTGCAGGGCGTGCTGGCTGAAGTAGACACAGCGCACGTCGGCCTCGTCCATCGTGCCGCGGTACTGCTGCAGGAACTCCTGCGTCAGCGAGCTGAAGGTGTGCAGCTCCATGCAGGCCACCAGCTTGCGGCCCGGGTACTGCTCACGCATAGCATGGATGGTGGCGCGGAGCTTCGACGGTGCATGGGCGAAGTCCTTATACACCGCGCATGTGTCATTCTTCTTCACCAGCTCCAGGCGCTTGCTGGCACCGCCAAAGGTGCTGATAGCCTCATCAAACTGCTCGTCGGTGACGCCTACCTGGCGGCAAGCCAATCTGGCGGCCATCATGTTTAGCAAATTATGATGTCCAAAAACCTTTAATGGGGTTTTATGGGTCGAATGGGCTAAATAGGTAATGCCGTCTTCGACGACATGCTCCGGACAGACATACGGCAGCTTCTGGATGTCTGTGCGCTGGTTCTCCACCGCCACACGGTGCACCTCCTTGTCCTCGTCACAGTATATGAGTGTGCCATTGGGCTCGATGAGGTTGATGAACTGCGCGAACTGGTCGCGGTAGATGTCGAACGTCGGGAAGACGTTGATGTGGTCCCACTCGATTCCGGTAATAATAGCCACGTTGGGCTTGTAGAGGTGGAACTTGGGGCGGCGGTCGATGGGCGAGGTCAGGTACTCGTCGCCCTCGATGACCATCACCTTGGCGGTGTGGCTCAGGCGCACCATCACCTCGAAGCCCTTGAGCTGCGCGCCCACCATATAGTCGGCCTCGATACCGCAGTGCGCCAGCACATGCAGTATCATAGCCGTGGTTGTCGTCTTGCCGTGCGAACCGCCAATAACAATACGGAGCTTGTCCTTCGACTGCTCATAGAGATACTCCGGGTAGCTGTATATCTTCAGTCCCAGCTCTTGTGCCTGCAACAACTCGGGATTGTCGATGCGGGCATGCATACCCAGCACCACTGCGTCGAGGTCTTTGGTTATCCTCTCGGGATGCCAGCCGAACTCTTCCGGCAGCAGGCCGTATTTCTCCAGCCGACTCTTCGCCGGGTCAAATATCTCGTCGTCACTCCCCGTGACGGTAATTCCTTTCTGGCACAGCGCGATGGCCAGATTGTGCATCGCCGAGCCACCGATGGCTATAAAATGTACTCTCATAATTGTTTCGGATAATAGTGATAATATTTGGTTACCTGCTTCTCGAGGAAGTGACGGTCGAGCTGGTCGCTGGCCTCGCTGATGGGCAGGCAGCGGCCATCCTTATACAGAACCTTTATCTCCTGGTCATTGAAGTCATAGGAACGGTTGGCCAGCTTGCCAGTGCCGGAGAAATAATCCGTTTCACTTTTCCCTTCTCCCTTTTCACTCTCAAACGGCTCATTGCTGAAGCGTATGGCCGGCAGCCTACGGTTCACCATATCGCGGCACAGCGTGCTCAGTATCTCGTCGTCCGAGTGCTGCCAGTGCTTCAAGGCCACCATGATGTCGTCGTCGTCCACCTCGGCAAAGCGCTCAAGGAAGTCCGGAGCCGACGGGTCGAGAGACAGAAAAGTGGGTAGTGAATAGTGGGTAGTGGGTAGCACTTGGCCTCGTGTGCTATCCACTACACACTGCCCACTACTCACTACTTCTTTCGCTCTCCGCAGGATATTCAGCAGCAGCTGGTCGGCGGCGATGACGGTCTTGTGCATATACACCTGCCAGTACATCAGGCGGCGGCTGATGATGAACTTCTCCACGCTGTAGATGCCCTTCTCGTCAACCACCAGCTCATCGTCATGCACATTGAGCATCGAGATGATGCGGTCGGTGCCCACGATACCCTCGCTCACACCGGTGAAGAAGCTGTCACGCCCCAGGTAGTCGAGGCGGTCCATATCCAACTGGCTGCTCACCAGCTGGTGCAGGAAGTGCTTGTGGTACTCGTTTTTGAAGATGGCGATAGCCGTGTCCAGTGCGCCGCGAAGTTCGGCTTCGCGGTTGATGTGTTCCATCATGAGAAGCGTAATCTCCTCATGCGGCACATCCACCAGCACCCTCTCGCTGGTGTGCGAAAAGGGGCCGTGGCCGATGTCGTGCAGCAGGATAGCCAGCTTGGCCCCACGACATTCCTCGTCAGTAATCTCCACACCCTTCTGCCTCAACACCTCCAGCGCCCGCCCCATCAGGTTCAGCGCGCCAAGCATGTGGCTGAAGCGCGTATGCATGGCGCCGGGGTACACCAGGTAGGTAAGCCCCAGCTGCTTGATGCGCCGCTGCCGCTGGAAGAAAGGATGCTCTATAACACTGAGTATCACAGGATCCTCCACACTGAGGAACCCGTCATACACCGGGTCGTTTATTATCTTGCGCTTCAACATTTCACTTCTCAATTTCAGCAAGCAGTCCGGCGGCGTCTGCCACCATCTCGTTGCACGGTTTCTTGCCGCTGGACAGGAGACGGCCACAGACGATGTCACCGTTTTCCTCACGGAACTTCTCTATCAGGGTGCGCACGTCGGCATTATGGCCCGTGAGGCCACAGACCATCGCCATACCGCTCACGCAGCCACACACCTCGCGGGTTCCGGCGAGGCCGCGACCGAAGGGAGCGGCCACATTCATAGCGTTCTCCGGCGTTATCGGCAACTTGTCGGCATAGGCCATCACCACCGCCTGGCAGCAGTTGCAGCCCTGCTTGTGCAGCCCACGAGCCTTCTCCATTCTTTCTTCCTTAGTCATAATTCTCAATTTTCAATTCTCAGTTCCTTAAACAGTTCCCATATCACTATGGCGGCGGCACAGCTGACGTTGAGCGAGTGCTTGGTGCCATACTGCGGTATCTCGAGACAACCGTCGCAGAGCGGCAGGAGACTCTCCTGCACCCCTTCAATCTCATTACCCAATACAATAGCAACCGGTTGTCCCTCTATTCCTAAGTCCTCATTCCTTATTCCTAATTTCACACTGTCATCCACCTGCTCCACGGCAAACACCTTATAGCCTTGCCCTTTGAGAGCACGCAGACACTCGGCAGTGTCCTCGTGGTAGCTCCACGCCACGCTGTCCTCGGCGCCGAGGGCTGTCTTGTGTATCTCGCGGTGCGGCGGCGTGGCGGTGATGCCGCAGAGGGCTATATGCTCCACGCGGAAGGCGTCACTGGTGCGGAACACCGAGCCGATATTATTGAGACTCCGAACTCCTCCACGCTCATGCGTCCCATCTCTTCTGTTGTCAGCTTCTTCATCCTACGCTACCTTCAAGTGAGATACTCAGCAGTTTCTGCGCTTCGACGGCGAACTCCATGGGGAGTTTCTTCAGCACGTCTTTGGCGTAGCCGTTGACGATGAGGCCGACGGCGCTCTCGGGGCTTATGCCGCGCTGCTGGCAGTAGAAGAGCTGGTCTTCAGATATCTTGCTCGTCGTCGCCTCGTGCTCCAATATGGCGGTGTGGTTGTCGGCCTTGATGTAGGGCCAGGTATGCGCACCGCACTGATCGCCAAGCAGTAGCGAGTCGCACTGCGAGTAGTTGCGGGCGTTCTCCGCCCCCTTGCCTATCTGCACCAGGCCGCGGTAGCTGTTGTGGCTCTTGCCGGCCGAGATACCCTTGCTCATGATGGTCGAGCGGGTGTTCTTGCCCACATGTATCATCTTGGTGCCGGTATCGGCCTGCTGGTAGTTGTTGGTGACGGCCACAGAGTAGAACTCGGCCGTCGAGTCGTCGCCCTGCAGTATGCAGCTGGGGTATTTCCATGTGACGGCTGAGCCTGTCTCCACCTGCGTCCAGCTGAGCTTCGAGTGCGACCCCTTGCAGATGCCGCGCTTGGTGACGAAGTTGTAGATGCCGCCCTTGCCCTCTTTGTCGCCCGGGTACCAGTTCTGCACGGTGCTGTATTTCACCTCGGCA
>ONUE01000005.1 GCA_900320975.1 uncultured Bacteroidales bacterium
TTGAGCTCTAACGCGTCGGGGGTGGTATGGCCCGTGGGCAACTCTTCTTCGTCTATCTTGTTCACTATAGTCGACACCAGACCAACATGATAGCCCAGCTGACGGAACATCCTGTGCAACAGGGTCACGGTGGTGGTCTTGCCGTTGGTGCCGGTGATGCCAATGAGCTTAAGCTGCTCCGAGGGATGACCGTACCAGTTGGCAGCCATCTCACCCAGCGCCTTGCTGCTGTCGGCAACCTTGACATAGGTAATGGCAGACAGAGTCTCCGGCAACTCCTCGCAGACCACAGCAACAGCACCTTTCTCAACAGCACCGCTTATATAGCTGTGGCCGTCAACCTTGGTGCCGCGCTGTGCCACAAATAGCGTGCCTTCGGCCACACGACGCGAGTCAAACTGTATTTCTTTGACTTCGACATCCGTCGTTCCGATTACCTCGGCATCAATACCTTTTATTATATCTTTTATTTTCATTTTACTATAACCGTTTTGTCCTCTCACTTTTCAATTATCTCAACTCCAGCACCACAGTCGTCCCCCTCTTGGCCGCTTGGTTGCCCTGTGGACTCTGCGAGCGAACCTTGCCGTAACCGTTCACCTTCACTTTATAGCCTTCCTCATGCAGTAAAGCTATGGCATCCTTGGCGGTCATACCGTAGCAGTTGGGCACCTTGCCGCTCACCGGCTTGTATGGCACATAGCGCCCTGTCGTCGAGTCGGTGGCGGCACTATAGCTGACCCACGTGCTGGCGCTGTCGACACCCACATAGGGAATCCAACGTCGGACGCTGCTGCGCAGTAGCGCTGTCTCCTTCCAGACGCGGCCACACACTCTTCACAGCACCGTCGCTCAAGCTCTTGTCAACAGCCACCACACAGTCGCTGATGGTCTTGAAGACCACGGCGGCTTGACGTCCGTAGACAGGTATGTTCTCCAGCATCACCAGACAGGTATAACGCGGACTCTCCGAGGGGAAGAAGCCGGCAAACGAGGCGTTGTAGCGTTTCATGTTCGAGTAGCTGTGCACTGCCGTACCTGTCTTGCCAGCGATACCATAGGTCGTGTTCTTGATATTGTTGCCAGTACCGTTCTCCACCACACCTTCCAGCATGTCGTGCATCAGCGCCGCAGCACGCTTGTCACACATATTGGCGTTGAGCACCACAGGCTTTATCTCGCTCATGTTACCATCTTTGTCCATGATGGCCTTGCAGAACAGAGGCTTCACCATGCGTCCACCGGCACCCAGACCGTTGTAGAAGGTCAGCAGCTGTAGAGCCGAAACACGCGTGGAGTATCCATAGCAGAAGTTCAGGAAGTCTCGGTTCGAGCGGTGCAGGTCGTTGATATAGGTCTTATACTCCGGCGCCGTGACGTCGGGGTTCAGCTTGCCATAGGGGAACATGCGCTCCACCAGCGTCCGCAAGGTGTCGCGACGATGATTGTAGAAGCGCCAGCCCAGATCGCTCATACCCACATTCGACGACTGCTCCATCACGCCTTTCAGCGTCAGCGAGTCCCAAGCGCCATGGTCGTCCTTGATTTCACCGTTGACGCCGCCGAAGTTCTTGTAGCGCGCCGGCAGCTTCATGGTGGTGTCTATCTTTATCTCGGGGTCATTGAGCATGGCGGTTAGTATGACAGTCTTGAAGGTGGAGCCTGGCTCATAGACGTCGCTCACGGCGATGTTGCGGTCGCGCACCTCCATATAGTCGTGCAGGGTGGTGTCGATGGCCAGGTTGACGCATGCCAGCATATAGCCCGTGCTCATCTCCATCAGCATGGCGCAACCCGCCGTGCCACCATACATGTTGAGGGCTTTGCGGAGCGACGCTTCGGCAATGTCCTGGTAGCGGGTGTCTATAGTCGAGACAATGCTCAGACCGTCAACGCGACGCTGCAGCACTATAGTGTCCACCGTGGCGGTGTCGGTACGCTGAGCCACTTCCTTACGGGCATAGGGCTCGTCGGGCAGCCAGATACCTTTGGTGAGACGGCGGCAGTTGAGCAGACCGTCCTGACCACGCAGTATGCTGTCGTAGTATCCTTCGAGGCCTGTGTACGAACCACTCTCCTTGCGGTTGCGGAAGCCTATGGTGTTGCCTGCCATATTGCCATATATGTGGGCCCTGACCTGATGCACCACACTCTGGCCATCGACTTGGCGCACCACAGCGCGGCTCCAGCCCGGCAGGCGCGTTATCTGCAGCCACACGGAATAAGGCACATCTCTCTGCACTAGGAAGCAACGACGCGGACGCTCTTTATGGCGCTCGGTGGCGATACGGTCACGGTAGTAGGCGGCCGTGCGTCCCGGCATAGCATCGGCAAGCATCAGACACAAGGTGTCGAGGTAGCGGCTGAAGTTGCTGTCGACCACAGGGCCACTCTCCATGGGGTTACCCTTCTTGTCGTACTTAACGTTGCCGTGCTCGTCGAGCTCCTTGCCGTTGTATAGGTCGAGGTACAGGTCGCACTCGGTTACCGTGGTGGCCAGTATCTTACCGTCGCTGGAGTATATGTTGCCACGTCGTGCAGGGTCGCTGCGCAGACCAGCCTCACGGCGCACACCCAGGGCACGCCACTCGTCACCATGCACAAGCTGTATGTCCACCATACCCCATACGATGGCCGCACCCACGCCCAGCGTGAGCAGCAGGTAAAGTACCATCGGCCCCCGCATCATGCGCCTGTCCTTGTTATCTTCCTTTTCCGTCACAATATATATTTATACTTAATACTATTGTCTTATTTCTTTAACTCCATACTATTGTCTTATTTCTTTAACTCCCCATCACTTCTCACTCAGTTCATACGGAGGTCCCGCCGTTATACCCACTCCCGTTTCCTTCAGGTCGTCGGCAATCTGCGACATCTTCACATTCTGCTGATACTGCTTCTGCATCTGTATGCGTTGTTCGCGCAGGTAGTTGATACGCTCTTCGATGGCCACCTTCTCGCGACTCATGTTCTCTATGCGATAGCGGTTGCCGATGATAAGCAGCAGGTAGAAGAGGCAGAGCAGCAGCAGCGGTATCTGGCGAAGCACCAGCTTGTCAGCCAGCAGGTCACCGCCCAGCACACGGCCGATGCCGCGGGCAGCCTTGGCACTGCGACCGTCGCTGCGTTGCTTCGGGGCCTTGGCGGCGGTCACCGTCGCTTCGTTCTCGGCGGCAGCTTCCTCGCGCGGAGCTTCAAGCCCCTCTTCCACGACCTTCACATCGTCGCTGACCTTTTTCTCCCTGAACCTATTTCCCATTATTAGTTACTATTATCTATTGTCGTTTCACTCCTTCGCACCTTTCACTTCCACCTTCTCGGCCACCCTCAGCCTTGCGCTGCGGGCGCGGCTGTTGACGGCCACCTCCTCCGGTGTGGCGGCGGTGTTCACCAGCTGGTGCAGCGGCGCCAGCGGGTTGCCGTAGAAGTCTTTCTCCACCACCCCTTCAAAATTGCCGCTGCGCATAAAGTTCTTCACCAGACGGTCCTCGAGCGAGTGGTAGCTTATCACCACCAGCCTGCCACCCACAGGCAGCAACTCGGTGGCCTGCATGAGCATCTCGCGCAGGGCCTCCAGTTCGCCGTTCACCTCGATGCGCAACGCCTGGAACAGCATGGCCAGGTATTTGTTCTCCATGCCGCGCGGCAGATGACGGCTCACGGCCTCCTTGAGGTCCGTCGTCGTCACTATCTCGCGCCGCTCGCCGTTCTCCATCCTCCATCTCACTATCGCCTTAGCCATCTGGCGTGCGTTGGGCAGCTCGCCGTAGAGCTTCAGTATACGTGCCAAACCCTCCTCGTCGAGGCTGTTGACGAGGTCACGTGCCGTAGTGTCGCCGCGACGGTCCATGCGGAGATCCAGCTCGCCGTCGAAGCGCGTGGAGAAGCCACGCTCGGCCACGTCGAACTGGTGGCTGCTGACACCCAGGTCGGCCAGCACGCCGTCCACCCGACGCACACCGTGCAGTCGAAGATAGTTCTTCAGGTAACGGAAGTTCTCACCGATGAACGTGAATTGCCCGTCGCTCTCAACACTCCACTCTCCACTTTCCACTCTCGCAGCAGCATCCTCGTCCTGGTCGAAGGCATAAAGACGACCCTCCGGTCCGAGACGCTCCATGATGGCACGAGAATGGCCGCCGCCGCCGAAGGTCACGTCTACAAACGTGCCGTCGGGGTGGATGTTCAGGCCGTCCACCGCCTCACGCAGCATCACTGGTACGTGATAGCTATCAACTATCGATTCTGCTCTTTCCACTTTCAACCGGCTCTTTTTGCTCCGCGGGAGCTCCCGCGCCGAGCAGCTCCTCTGCACGTCGTGCATAGTCGCCACCCGCTTCGTTCATCCTGTCGTAGGCCTTACGGTCCCAGAGCTCGATGAACTTGCCAGTCGATTGCAGAACCACCTCCTTGGCCTTGGCCACCACAGCCTTCTGCTCGGCGGGTATCAGGAGTCGGTCGTTGGTGTCCAACTCGATGATGTTGCCCTCCGTCAGCTTGCGCAGCAGCTCGCGGTCCTCACGGCGGTATGGGTTAAGCTTCTCTTGGAGTTTCTCCACTTCCTCCCTGAAACTGGCGTAAGTCCACAGCTCCAAACACTCGGCATAGATACTCTGGCGGATGACGAAACGACCGTCCTCGGTCTCCAACTGCCTCTTCAAGGCAATTGGGAACTTGAAACGACCGTTCGAGTCCACCTTACAGTATTCTTTTCCAAGTATTAAGGCCATTTTTACCTACTATATTTCAGGATGTAAAATTACGAAGAAAATTCCAATTACTGCCAAAAAATTCCTTTTTTTGTTTTTTTTACCCAATTATTGTTGTTCATAACCCTTAACGCAACATTCCGAAAAATGTTTCACTTTATCCCCAAATAATCTTCAATCCTCTGATTATCACCACAAATATTTTTCACATCCCTCTCCCCGTTTCCCAGTTTTCAGCGCCGCCACCCTGTTGATAAAAACTCGCCTCCCGACACCCCATCCACCCCCAAACGTCACTCCAAAGGTGAAATACACCTCCCAACACCCTACCACCTACCTATGGTAAAGGATGGATGGGAGATAGCCCTGAGATGGGTAAGCACTCATCGTCTTTTTTGCGCTTTTTGGCGTACCCGCCGCCGCCCAAACCATCGACACCTGCCATAACTTCATCTCCGCAGGACGTGACTTTTGGGTGATGTTCCTCTACAATTACAACATCGGCGGCACCTACAATCAAAACCGTCGCCTTTATTTTGCCAGTACAGAGGTTGCAACGGTAAACGTGCACAACAACGCTACGGGCAACGACTCATTCTTTCTAACAGGTCCCAACTTCAACACCATACGCTCTTATGGAAACAACCAACTACAGGTTGGCACTGTATTTGAAGGGGGATATCACATCACCAGTTCTGCTGATATCTGGCTTTATGCCCGCAATTTCATGCAGAACACACTGGATGCAACAGTAGTATTTCCCTCCGAAGCCCTGGGAACGCGCTACATCGTGCAAGACTATCCCTCAACCGACAATCATGGTGGCGAGGTGGGATTTGTCGCCACAGAAGACGGTACAGTGCTTTCCATGACAGTGCCCTGCGGAATACAGGGAACCTCAATTACTTCCGGCACCACATTGTCCATCACCCTCAATCAAGGCCAGGCCTACATGCTACTGGCGGCACGGGGAGGCTCTTTAAGCGGAATGGAGGTAACTTCCAACGGAAAACCTTTCGCTATGTTTCACGGAGACTGGAACAATGCCGTCCCCCAATACGCCGACGCCCGCGACCATTGCTATGAACAAGCACTGCCGGTAGATAAATGGGGAACTGAATTCATCTTTGGAAGCATTCCTCCACAGAGCTCCGTCAACCACGTCCGCATTACTGCTTCCGAGGACAATACTCTTATCACCCGAGAAGGATCCTCAAATATCGGCCCACTGCAACGGGGACAAACGTGGCAGGGTTCGATGTCTAATGGCGAAATATGGCATCTCACTGCAACCAATCCCATACAGGTAATCCTTTACATGGGCAGCTTTGACTATACAAGCGTGGGCGATCCATCGTCAGTCACCATTCCTCCGCTCAGCCACGCCATTTGCGACAGCCGTTTTAACTGCGACCGCACTGATTCAATCAAGACCGAAACCCATTACTTGAGTATTGTGTGCCACGAAGACTACGACTCGGGACTAACCCTCGATGAACAGCCCATCGGGTCACGCGGAACGGTCACCTCTATTGGAAACTACCGCTACCGCACAGTGCAGGTACCTTACACCACTGCCAACCAAGGTTTTCACCGTTTGCAAAACAACTTGGGGCCTTTTGTTGCCTATGCATACGGATACAGTTACACCACGAGAGAGAGTTACGCGTTCCCTCTCGGCTTTTCCTTCGATACCGTCATTGTTGGGCCTCAACCGCAGCCTCAGACGCACCGTGACACTGTCGCCTTCTACGATAGCGTCTGTCAGGGGCATGCCTATAACAACAACAGTTTCAGCATCGGGGTGGACGAGACGCAGGTTGCCACAATCCTCTCGCGGATGGATTCCACAGTGGTAGACGACACCACCATCCACTACCGCAGCCTCACGCTCACCGTGCTGCCAACTGCCAGCGAGGTTGTCAACACAACGCTTCCAACAAACGGAATTCTCAACTTTGGCGACACCGTAATCACCGACAGCGGCACCTATGTCTTCCACCTAACCGCCGCCAACGGCTGCGATTCCACACTGACGCTCCACGTACAATTCTGTGATACCTCCATCTGCTTTGAATTCGATGGACTTCCCTTTATCGATTTTGATCACCCTGTTGTCTTACTTCAAGACTGCTCTCCGAACCGGCAAAGCACGCGATGGGAGTTCAGCGATGGATACCAAATCAGTGGCGAGCGCGCACGACGTCTATTCAAACAACCGCTGCCCGACACCGTCATCGTCACCTTGACCACCTGCAACAAGGACGGCTGTTGTGCCGACACCACCTTCGGTTTTGCTCCGAAGATTCGCTCTGTGTGGTTCCCCAACATCTTCTTCCCCGATCAGGAGATTAACAACACCTTCGGCTGTTACACCAGCTATGAGGTGGTCAATTTCGAGTTGGAGATATACAACCGCTGGGGGTTCTTATTGTGGAGCACCACCGACATCAGCGCCCAATGGGACGGCACCTACAATGGCAAGCCCGTGCCACAAGGCGCATATGTCTACAAATGGTTCCTCGAGGACATCTACGGTGACTACGAAAACGGTATCGGCACCGTCTCTCTTGTCCGGTAACAAGCACCTTCCCTTATATTCCCAAAACCGACCTCAAACCACTCTCTACAGGTACTCTCCCCACCCTACCCGCTCCGTCCCCGCTCCGACCCCGCTCCGACTGTTCACCGGTTGTTTAACGGTTTTTGGTCGGAGCGGGGACGGAGGGGGGACGGAGAGGGGTGCGCCCGCGCTTGTTTTGTCTCAAAAACGTTTTAACATTTTTATTTGCGGTATCGCAAAAAAGTAGTATCTTTGCAAAAAACAAATATAATTGTAAAAATAAATAAAACAATGAAAATTCGCACTTTAATCGTAACAATGGCCCTTGCGCTGATGCTGCCCACCGCAGCCCGCGCCGATGAGGGCATGTGGCTTCTGTCACTGATTGGCAAAAACTACAATGACATGCAAAAGGCCGGCTTCAAGCTGACGCCCGAGGACATCTACAATGTCAACCAGAGCTGCCTGAAAGACGCCATCGTGGGTCTCGGTCGTGCCGGCCAGCCCTTCTGGCACTTCTGCACCGGCGAAATCATCAGCGACAAAGGTCTGGTGAGCACCAACCACCACTGCGGCTACGGCTACCTGCAGAGCCACTCCACCGTGGAGCACGACTATCTGCGCGACGGCTTCTGGGCCTACTCGCTGGAAGAGGAGCTGCCCAACCCGGGCCTCACCGCCTCGATACTGGTGCGCATGGAGGATGTCACCAAGAGAGTCCTTGAAGCACTGAGCGACGACATGAGCGAGGGCGACCGCGCCGATGCCGTGAAGAAGGTGTGCGACGAGATCGCCGCCGAGGCAAAAGAGAAGAGCGGCTGTGACGCCATGGTCAAGGAGATGTTCAACGGCAACCAATACTTCCTCTTCGTGCACAGAATCTACAAGGATGTCCGCCTCGTGGGCGCTCCCCCTTCGTCGATGGGTAAGTTCGGCGGCGACACCGACAACTGGTCGTGGCCCCGTCACACCTGCGACTTCTCCATGTTCCGCATCTACACCGACAAGGAAGGCAACCCCGCCGAGTACAGCAAGGACAACATCCCCCTGCGCCCCAAACACCACCTGCCCGTGAGCGCTGGCGAGCTTAACGACGGCGACTTCGCAATGGTGATGGGCTTCCCCGGCACCACCGACCACTTCCTCACCAGCTACGGACTGGAAGAGACCATGAACATCATCAATAAGCTGCGCTACGAAATACGCACCGTGAAGATCAACATCCTGCGCGAAGAGATGGCCGCTTCACAGGCCATGCGCATCAAATACGCCTCGAAGTACGCCAGCTGCTCCAACTACTGGAAGTACAGCAACGAACAGAACAAAGCCCTGAAGGCCCTGAACACCATGGGCCTGAAGAAGGAGATAGAGAAAGAGTACAGCGAGTGGGCCCGCCATCACGCACCGAAGTATGGCAAGGCCCTCGGCCTTATCGAGAAAGGCTACGCCGACCGCGCCAAGAGCGAGGAGACCTTCATGTATGTGACGGAAGGCCTGATCACCGGCTCCGAGGCTTTGATGTTGGCCGTACGCCTGGGCAACAGCCTCAAGAGAGACCTGGAAAACGACAAGAACGCCGACCTGAGCCGCTATGAGAACTACGCTGCAGGCTTCTTCAAGGACTATGACGAGCAGGTGGACCGCCGCCTCACGGCAGCCCTCTTCGGATACGTCTACGCCCACATCAACCCCGACGTGTGCCCCGATTTTCTCAAGGCAGCACAGAAGAAATACAAAGGCGACTGGGAGCGCTACGCCAACGACCTCTACAGCAAGAGCATCTTCGCCAACGAGGTGTCCGTGAGCCGCTTCATGAACAAGCCCAATCTCAAGCAGCTGCAGAAAGACCCCATGATGGCTGCCGGCAATGAAGTCTGGGAACTGTACTTCAACCTTGACGAAAACGTATCGCAGGAGAGCAAGGACGGTCTGCAGCGCGGCATCCGCGACTTCACCGACGGTATACTGCAGATGAACGAGGGCAAGAAACTCATGTCGCCCGACGCCAACAGCACCATCCGCCTCACCTACGGCAACGTGATGAGCTATGAGCCCAAGGACGGCGTCACCTATCACCACTACACCACCATGAAAGGTGTCATCGAGAAAGAGGACCCCGAGAGCAGCGAGTTCGCAGTGCCCGCACGCCTCAAGAAGCTCTATGAGGCCAAGGAGTTCGGTCCCTACACCAACAAGAAAGGTGAGATGCCCACCTGCTTCATCACCAACAACGACATCACGGGTGGCAACAGCGGCTCGCCGGTCATCAACGGCAAGGGCATCCTCATCGGTCTGGCCTTCGACGGCAACAGCGAGGCTATGAGCGGTGACATCGACTTCGAGGAGAACCTGCAGCGCTGCATCTGCCTCGACAGCCGCTACATGCTCTGGGTCATCGACATCTATGCCGGTGCCAAGAACCTGATTGAAGAAATGGATATCGTGAGATAATGAAGCAAGTCCAGCGACAGCAACTGCAACAGAAACTTTCGCCTCAGCAGATACAGCTGATGCGTCTGTTGCAGTTGCCCGTCACTGAGCTGGAGCAGGCCATCAAGGAGGAGATAGAGAAGAACCCCCTGCTTGATGCCGAAGTGCAGGACGAGATGCCCCTGCCGCAGACCGACAACCAGTCAGACTGGGACTCGGACGAGGAAGACGACTACGACTACCGCGAACATCTGGAGAGCGACCCCAACGCCATGAGGCGCGAGTTTGTGGTAAGCGACAACTATTCGGCCTCGGAACGTCTCATGCAGCAGCTCTCGCTGCGCCACCTTACGGAACGGCAACAGAAGATTGCCGCCGAGTTGGTGGGCACGCTGGACGACGCCGGATATCTGGGGCGCGACCTGGCACTGGTGACCAACGACCTGGCTTTCCGCCAAGGGATAGAAGCCTCGCAAGGGGAGGTGGAGGAGGTGCTGCAGATAGTGCAAAGCCTCGACCCCGCCGGCATCGGAGCGCGCAACCTACGCGAATGCTTGCTGCTACAACTGGAGAGGATGGACGACGAAGGCCTCGCCACCACAATAGTGCGTGACCACTTCGACGACTTCGCCAACCACCGCTATGAGCATATACGTCAAGCCCTCGGCATCAGCGACGAGGAGCTCGACATGGCTGCAGAGACCATTCGCAGCCTCAACCCCAAGCCCCTCGGCTCAGACAACGAGGACAGCGACACAGCGGCATACGTGACACCCGACATAGTGCTCACACAGCACGACGGGCAGCTGAGCTTCTACCTCAATGACAGCCACCTGCCACGCCTGAGCCTCAACACCTACTACACCGATATGCTGGCAGCCATGGAGAAAGAGGGCGGCGACAAGGAAACGCTACGCTTCCTGCGCAGTAAGCAGGGCGATGCCCAAAGCTTCATCGACTTGCTGCAGCAACGACATGACACCATAACGTGCGTTATGCGTTACATCGTGAAGCATCAGCGCCAGTTCCTGCTCAGCGGCAACACAGACCTGCTGCTGCCGTTGCGCCAGCGCGAGGTGGCTGAAGCCACAGGACTCGACATAAGCACCGTGAGCCGCATGGCCAACAGCAAGTACCTGCAGACCGACTTCGGCACCATACCCCTCAAGGAATGCTTCTCGAAGGGCATGGCCACAGATGACGGCGAGGAGGTGGCTGTGGATACCATCAAGCAGTGCCTGTCAGACGCCATAGCTGCAGAAGACAAGCACGCTCCGCTGTCGGACGACGCGCTGGCCAAGATATTCAACAAGCGCGGCCTGCCCATAGCGCGCCGCACGGTGGCCAAATACCGCGAACAGCTGGGCATACCGGTGGCACGCCTGCGCCGGGCGTTGATGATAATCGTGCTGCTCACAGCACTCCACACTCCGCTCTTTGCACAGTCATACTATGACAGCATCATAGCCGCACGCCTTGCGAACGCGGAGAAGCTGGAGAAGGCAGCAGGGCCGGCAGCAGCAAAGGCCAACAGCAAAAGCAAGGAAGAAAAGGCAACTAAAGTCAAGGATAAGAAAGAAGCCAAGCCGCAAACGCAGCAACGGGCGGAGGAATCCATACCAGCGGCAGCGGCAGGAGCAGGAGCAGCATACATGGTGCCGCTGTGGTACGACGCATTCCCGAGCAACCGCGTGAACCCTCACGGGCGCACCAAGGTTGACATGCTACCCGATGAGATAAACATTGTACTGATAAAAGACACATCGGAGTTCTGCTTCCCCGTCAAGGACTGCAAGACCAGTCCCTACGGCTGGCGGTGGCACCGCGGACACCACGGCGTGGACATACGCCTGCGTACCGGCGAGCCCATCCACGCGGCCTTCGGCGGCACGGTGCGTGTGGCTTCGCGCATGGGCGGCTACGGCAACTGCGTGGTGCTTCGCCACCCCAACGGCCTGGAGACTCTCTACGGACACCTCTCGAAGATTAACGTCAAACACGGGCAACAGGTGGCGGCGGGCGAAGTGATAGGCCTCGGCGGCAGCACCGGCAACAGCACCGGCCCCCATCTGCACTTCGAGTGCCGTTTCCTCTACCAGCCTTTCGACCCCGAGTGGATTCTCGACTTCAACAACTATACCTTGCGCACACGCCGCCTGCATCTCGACAAGAGCTACTTCGGCATTCGACAGCCCCACAAAGGCGAGGAACTGGAATACAAAGCCGACGACAGCAAGATACGCGAGAGCAAGAAAAACCGCAAGGTACAGACAACCACAATAAACCACAAAGACTTTTAGACATGAGCGAAAAGAAAACAAACCTATCGGACTACGACCCCAAAGCCATTCCCGACGGCAGTAAATATAGAATAGGCGTTATCGCCGCCGAATGGAATCCCGCAGTGACCGACGCCATGCTCAAAGGCGCCGTCGACACCTTGCGTGAGAACGGTGTAAAAGAAGAGAACCTCATGGTGAAGCGCGTGCCGGGCACTTACGAGTTGCCATACGCGGCAGAATGCATGCTGGCCAATAACAACGCACTTGACGCTGTCATCTGCATCGGCTGTGTGATACAGGGCGAGACGCGCCACTTTGAATTCATCTGCCAGGCAGTGTCCCAGGGGCTCGTCAACGTGTCGCTCAAGCGAGGGCGCCCCGTCATCTTCAGTGTGCTCACCACAAATACCATGGAGCAGGCCCTCGATCGCGCTGGCGGCAAGCATGGCAACAAAGGCGTTGAAGGCGCTGTGACAGCAATCAAGATGTGCAAATACTCGGACGAATGCGCGTAATATTCTTTGGCACCCCCGACTTTGCGGTGGAAAGCCTCGACGCCATCATGCAGTCGAACCACGAAGTGGCCGCCGTGGTCACCGTACCTGACCGGCAGGCAGGGCGTGGCCAAAAGGTCATCTACAGCGCTGTGAAAGAATACGCGCTGGCGCACAACCTTCCCCTGCTACAGCCCGAGAAGCTGCGCGATGCAGACTTCATCGCGGCATTGGCGGAGTACCACGCCGACGTATTCGTCGTAGTGGCTTTCCGCATGCTGCCAGAAGTGGTGTGGAATATGCCGTCACACGGCACCTTCAACCTGCATGCCTCGCTGTTACCCCGCTACCGCGGTGCAGCGCCAATCAACTGGGCCATCATAAACGGGGAGAAAGAAACCGGCGTCACCACATTCCTCCTCAATCACAACATCGACGAAGGCGCCATACTGCTGCAAGAGCACACTCCTATATCTGCCGATGAGACCGCGGAGAGCCTGCACGACCGCTTGGCAGCAATGGGGCGCACCCTTGTGGTACGCACCCTCGACGGTATGGCTACCGGCACCCTCACGCCCACACCGCAGCAAGGTACCCCCTGCCCCGCCCCAAAGATATTCAAGGATGACTGTCGCATTGATTTCAGCCACACCGCAGCAGAGGTGGACCACTTCGTGCGTGGTCTGTCGCCCTACCCTGCGGCAATCATGACACTCATCAACCCGAAAGGTGAATCCATACCCTTTAAAGTATACTCCGTGCAGGCATGCGTCGAAAACCATTGCAATCCCTGCGGTACACTGATTTGCGATGGAAAAAAGGTGCTAAAAATCGCGACAACAGACGGTTTTGTGCAGATTTTAGAGCTACAAATGGCTGGAAAAAAGAAAAATAACGTTGAAGACTTCCTGAGAGGCAATTCGCTAACAGACTGGAAATCAGCATAAGTTTTCCGGAGGCGCAAAAAAAGTTTAAAAAAACTAAAAAAAAATTTGCGCAGTATCAAAAATTATTCTTACATTTGCAGCGAAAAACTAAAATCAATCATTATTAACATTTTAACAAAAAACACCATGAACAAAACCGAACTTATTAACGCAATGGCCGACAAAACCGGCATGACCAAAGTCGCCGCCAAGGCCGCAATGAATGCCTGCTTCGCCTCCATCCAGGAGCAGCTGATCAAGGGTCAGAAGGTTAGCCTCATCGGCTTCGGTACCTTCAGCGTCGTCGAGCGTAAAGCCCGCACCGCCAAGAACCCCCAGACTGGCGAGAAAGTGAAAGTGCCCGCCAAGAAGGTCGCCAAATTCAAAGCTGGCAGCAACCTGCTCGCCAAGAAGGCCGCCAAGAAAGCCGCTAAAAAGAAATAAGGTTTTCTAATCGCAAAAGAGATGCGGGTGTCCAATCAGGACACCCGCTCTTTTTTTTATGCCTTCGAGGAAACATGCCGGAAACCCGTGTTTAGTATTTTTAACAGAATTATGTTATAAATTGTGAAATAATATTACTATCTTTGCAAATCTTTTCTGCCAGCCTTAAGAGGCTAATTGAGGAGATTATATAATGAAACAGAAGAAAATAGGAATGATCGGCAGTGGCAGCTGGGCCACTGCAATAGTCAAAATACTGCTCGAAAGAGAGGGCCGTGAGGTGAATTGGTGGGTCCGTAGTGAGGAGACTTGCGAAAAAATAACCGCCGAAGGCTACAATCCACGCCACCTGCCGGACGCCCGTCTTGACACGACGCGTCTGCACGTAAGCACCGACCTGCAGGCGGTAGTGGCAGACAGCACCTACCTGCTGCTGGCCATCCCCTCGGCCTACCTGCATGAAGTCCTCAAGACGCTGCCACGCGAAGCCCTGCAAGGCAAGAAGATAGTGTCCGCCATCAAGGGTACCATCCCCGACTGCTGCCTGAGCGTCTCGATGTATTTGAGAGAATACTTCGGCGTCAGCCGCGACGCCATCTGCGTTGTCAGCGGTCCCTCGCACGCCGAGGAGGTCTGCCGCGAGATGCCCACATTCCTCACACTGGCCTCATCGAATATCGTCCTTGCCAACGAGATGGCCTGCATAATGAGATGCAGCTACCTCCACACAAGCACCACCACAGACATCGACGGCGTGGAACGCTGCGGCCTGGGCAAGAATATCTACGCCATTGCCGCCGGTCTCTGCCAAGGGCTCAACTATGGCGACAACCTCAACGCCGTGCTCACCGCCGCCGCCATGCGCGAGATGCACAACATGCTGGACCACAGCATGCCGTGTCCCGACCGCAACATCTACGACAACTACTACATGGGTGACCTCGTGGTCACCTGCTGGTCGCGCCACAGCCGCAACCGCGCCCTTGGCGAAGCAGTGGCACGCGGCGAACGCCCGGCCGACGTCTTTGCCCGCACCGGCTCCGTGGCCGAAGGCTACTATTCGGTGAAAAACCTCCACCAGCTGGCATGCGAATACGGCATACAGCACGTGGTACCCATCGCCGAGGCCGTATACAGCATCCTCTACGACGGTGCCGACCCCAAAAGCACCGTAAAGAAACTCATTGACACAGTCTTCTAATGAACTCTTTCGACGACATACGTCCTTATACCGACGCCGAGTTGCCCGAGGCAATGCAACGTATTGCCGAATGGGAACTCTTCCCTCAAATAATACGTTTCATCTATCCTGACATGGAGGTCAGCGAGGCTCGCCGGCGCCTCCTCGACACGCGCAACATACACCAATTCCAGGCAACCTTTATGAACGACGCAATCCGCCGTATCGTAAAGGAGACTACCGACGGCTTCACCTTCAGCGGCCTGCACCACCTGCGTCGCGGCGTGCCCTACCTCTTCATCTCCAACCACCGCGACATCACCCTCGACGCCTTCCTGCTGCAACACCTGCTCATGGAGCACCGCGACACCACATCGCATATCGTCTTCGGGCAGAACCTCCTTTCCCTCCCCATCATGGAAGTGCTCTTCCGCAGCAACAAGCTCATCCGCATGGAGCGTGGCGGCAGCCCGAGGGCTTTCTACAACAGCCTACACCACCTTTCGGACTACCTCAACCACCTCGTCAACGAAGAGCGCCAGTCGGTATGGATAGCCCAGAAGAACGGCCGCGCCAAGGACGGCTGCGACACCACGGCGCCCGCCATGATCAAGATGCTAACCCTCGGCGGCAAGGGCGACCCGCTGCAGACCCTCAACGACCTGAACATCGTGCCGCTCTCGATAAGCTACGAGTGGGACCCCTGCGACGTCATGAAAGCCAACGAACTCATGCAGAGCCGGTACGGCAGCTACACCAAGGCCCCCGATGAGGACCTCCGGTCGGTGGTCGGCGGCATCATAGGCCCCAAGGGGCATGTGCACCTCACCATAGGGGCACCTCTCAAACCCCGCGAACTACAGCCCCCCGCAGGCGTCGACCTCGCCGACCATGTGGCGGCGCTGCTCGACCGTCGCATACTGCACGGCTATAAGCTGATGCCCACCAACTACGCCGCATACACGCTCGTGACTGGCCGCCGTCTGCCAGCGCACTATACGCAACGCACCCTCGACCGCCTCAAGGCGCGCGCAGAAGCTCTGCCGGCCGAGGCCCAGCGCATCCTCTTCGAGGCTTACGCCAACCCCGTTTTGGCGACAAAACGATAAAGTCTCAACACCGTCCCCCCTCCGTCCCCGCTCCGTCCCCGCTCCGACTGTTCACCGGTTGTTTAACGGTTTTTAGTCGGAGCGGAGTCGGAGGGGGGACGGAGCGGGTACGGAGGGGCTATGGAAATGTTAAATAAAGAAACGCTCGTCGAAACCGAGAAGGTAGACTCGGCCCGTGGCGCGCGTGAATGCCGTATACAGCCAACGCAGATAATCGCGTCCGAGCGGCTGGTCGGGCGGCAGGAAACCTTGGTCTATAATAACCGTATCCCACTGGCCGCCTTGTGTTTTATGGCAAGTTAGCGCGTAGGAGAACTTGACCTGCAGGGCGTTATAGTATGGGTTCTTGCGCAGTTCGCGCATCCGGTCGGCCTTGTGCGGCAGGTCGGCATAGTCCTCCATGACAGCACTGTAGAGACGCTCCTGCTCGTCGGAGGTGAGCGACGGTGACTCGCTGTAGAGCGTCGAGAGCAGCAGCTTGCAGTCGCGCTCCTGCTCGTCGGGGTAATCCACGAAACGCAGTGTGGCGTCGGCGAAACGGAAACCATAGAGTTCCTGCACGTTGCGCACACTTAGAACCTCCACGATATCGCCGTTGGCGATGAAGCCTATACTGCTGTCGGTATCGAGCCAGAAGTAATTGTTTTTCACCACCATGAGGTAGTCACCGGCGTTAACCTCCTGCTCGCGGAACAGGACGCTGTTGCGGACCCCCTGGTTGAAGAGGTTGGCGCGCTTGTTGCTGCGCGTGACGACAACGACCTCCTCCTGGCGGTGGCCTCCATATTCACTGTAGAGAGTCTCCATAAGGTCGCCACCGGCAAGGTTGACGACATCGTCGGAGGTCGAGAAGAGCGGCAGGCTCACCTCGTCAACATCCGTCATGTCGGCAATCTGTCCACGGAGAGCGGTGGCGTTGGCAAGGATGCCCGAGAGACTCTGCTGGCGCACCACCTCGGTGAGCTCATGCGAGGTCACATTGAGGGCAAACGCCGAAGAGAGATAGCGTTCGTCGAGGGCAGGGCTCTCGCTCTGTCCCACAGGGGGGAGCTGGGCGGTATCACCAATAAGCATCAGTCGGCAGCGGTCGCCATCATAGACATAGTCCACCAAATCCTCCAGCAGGCTGTGGCTATGACCCACGGGCTCGACACCGATCATCGAGGCCTCGTCGACGATGAAGAGGGTACGGCGGTGCTTGTTGATGGAGCGCACCGTGCGCACCACACCCGAAGCATCGGTGGCCGTCATATATATCTTCTTATGGATAGTGAACGCCTGGCGGCCCGAATAGCCCGAAAGCACCTTGGCGGCACGCCCCGTAGGGGCCAGCAGCACACAGCTGACGCCAAGCTCCGGCAGCGTCTGGATGAGGGCTGAAACAAGGGATGTCTTACCGGTACCCGCATAGCCACGCAGCAACATGGCCGAGCGCGGATCGGGATCGTATAGAAATCGCGACATCAGAGCACAAGCAACCCGCTGCCCGTCGGTAGGAGTGTGCGGGAAGCGGGATAGTATGAGCTTTGTAACTGACTGCTCTACGTCGCGGAGAGCCACAGCGTTATTCTGCGTCGGGGGTAGCCACGGGGGCGGCGTTCTGCTGCACGGGGCTATAGTCACCGGTGGTGGTGACCTCGGTATTCATGGGGTCGGCGGCAGTGCTGCGCGACATGGAGATGGAGATTGTGGCGGCGAGGCAAAGGAATACCAGAATGCCGGCAAGCCACCAGGTGGCTTTCTCTATGAAATCGGCCGACTGACGGGCGCCAAGCACCTGAGTAGGAGCCGAGAAGTTGGCGGCAAGACCGCCACCTTTGGAGTTCTGTACCAAAACGACGAGTGCGAGAAGCACACAGACGATGAGAATGAGAATGACGATAAACGTGTACATTTTACTTCTTTTAGATATATGTTTATTTACTTTTTATTAACGTTTCCAAATGCTCAATTCGGGCTGCAAAAGTACTACTTTTTTCGGGATTATGAGCCAATAATTTTTTATAGATAGCCAAGGACTGCTCGTAACGTCCTTGATTTTCAAGGATAACAGCAAGAGTTTCAGTACCTAATATCTCGTCAGGCTGTATGCTTTTTTTATCGTTGCGCACCTCGGGCTGCGGTGCCTCCTGGGCTCTCTGCACATCCTCGGTAGGACCAGCCTGCAGGAAATTGGAAAGGATGACACTCTTCGGGGCGGTCTTGAAGGAGACCTCCTGGAAGGTGTTTATCTCGTTGAAGATGTCAAAGACAGGAGCCTCGTTGGCACTGGCGGCACGGTCGAGCATCGCATCGAGCCTCGAGTTGTCGCACATAGCCAGCCTGGCGGCACGGTGTTGTTCTGGGGTGTCAAAGCCATGGGCATGGTCTGCCAACAGCGCCAACACACTGATGACGGAAGAATATGGGTAGCGATCCTGTACGGCACGCAGCCAGCCACGGTCCTGCGAACTGAATTTGGCCGGGTTGCCCATCATGTCGATAAACTGCTTTTTGTCCATAGGGTTGCTCTTTGTGGTTAAAAAAGCTGTTTTATATCCGTTTCTTTACTTCCCAATTTATACTCAATTAACACTTTTTTGCACTCAAAATTGGAAATGCAAATGTACAAAATATTTTTTAAACAGCAAAACACGAATTTATTTTACCACGATTACCCACTATATTACAGCGCTTTACAACACGAAAACTTTTTTCATAAAACATTTTTTGTTCACAATTCAAAAAATATTTGTACTTTTGCAAACTCAAATTCAAGGGGGAAGACCCTCTAAATTGACATAAGAAGAACAAAAAAATATTGATGATATGAAGAGAACATTCCAACCCTCGCTGAGAAAAAGAGCAAACAAGCACGGTTTCCGCAAGAGAATGTCTACCGCCAACGGTAGAAAAGTGCTGGCCGCCCGTCGCCGCAAAGGCAGAAAAAGACTGACCGTCTCTGACGAGCGATAGTGGATTGCCGCGCCACAAGGCACGATGCAATGAGGCATTGCTGAAAGACAAAAGGAGTATCGGACAGATACTCCTTTTATGTTTTACAAACAGAAACAACTATGGGAAGAAGAAATAAAGAGCTGCCCCTGCTGGAGCAAGTGACAATAGCCGACGCCGGCGCCGAGGGCATGGCGGTGGCCAAAGTCGACGGGCTTGTGGTGTTCGTGCCATTCGTGGTACCTGGCGACGTGGTCGACATACAGCTGTACAAGAAAAAGAAAAGCTACGCCGAAGGCCGGGCGGTGCGGTTCCACCGCCTGTCCGACCTGCGTGTAGAGGCCGTATGCCCGCACTTCGGCATCTGTGGCGGCTGCAAATGGCAGACCATGAGTTACGCCGCACAGCTGGAAGCCAAGCAGCGCCAGGTGCGCGACAACCTGGAGCGCCTCGGCAACGTGGACTGCTCCGGCATGCGTCCCATCTGTGGCTCAGAGAACATATTCCACTACCGCAACAAGCTTGAGTTTACCTTCTCCTCCCGCGCCTGGCACACCAACCCCGACGAGCGCCAAGAGAACGAATGGGGCGCCCTCGGTTTCCACATCCCGCAGCTGTTCGACAAGGTACTCCCCATAGAACAGTGCGCGCTGCAGGCCGAGCCAAGCAACGCCATACGCACTGCCGTCAGAGACTACGCCATAGAGCACGGCCTTGAATGCTACGACATACGCAACCATACCGGCTACCTGCGCAACCTGATAATCCGCAATACGTCGCTGGGCCACTGGATGGTCATTGTGGTCATCGCCGACAACGACACCGCGCGCCTCTTCCCTCTGCTCGACATGCTGCACGAGCGCTTCCCGCAAATCACATCGCTGCAGTATATCGTGAATACCAAGTTCAACGACTCCTACGGCGACCTCGAGGTGCATACCTATGCTGGCGACGACCACATAGAGGAGCAGATGGAGGGCTGGCAGGGTAGCAAGCCGCTGCACTATATCATCAACCCCAAGTCGTTCTACCAGACCAACTCGCCACAAGCGCAGCGCCTCTACAGCTTCGTGGCCGAACTGGCTGAACTGAAGCCCACCGACACACTCTACGACCTCTATACCGGCACCGGCACCATAGCCCTGTTCTTGGCATCTCAGGTGAAGAAGGTCGTGGGCATAGAATACGTCGAGGAAGCCATCGCCGATGCTCGCCTCAACGCCGCCAGCAACGGCTTCGACAATACTGCTTTCTACGCCGGCGACATGGCTAAGGTCCTCACCGCCGATTTCATTGCCGCCAACGGACGTCCCGACGTTGTCGTCACCGACCCGCCGCGCGCTGGTATGCACGAAAAGGTGGTGGCGCAGCTACTCGATGCCGCACCGCGCAAGATAGTGTACGTAAGCTGCAACCCCGCCACCCAGGCTCGCGACCTGCAGATGCTCGCCGAACGCTATGAGGTGAAGCGTATCCAGCCCGTCGACATGTTCCCCCACACGCAGCATGTAGAGAACATAGCAGAGCTGGTGCTTAAGTGTTAAAAAACAAAAAAAGTTCACCATTTATAAAAAAAGTGTTATCTTTGCATGTTGTTCGTATTGAGGGACAACATGCCGTTTTTGGCTTCAATACCCTATACGACAACGCAATAACTAAAGATAATAATAATAATAAATACAAACTAACAAGATGAAAAAAGTATTATTCAGTCTGTTTTTGGCCCTTACCTGCCTTCCTGCATTCGCCCAGATTGATGCTACCCCACGAGTCATTAAGCCCATTAACCTGGTACGATGCACCCCCTACACTTGGAACATCACCGGTGATACTTACGACCACGACACCACTGTCATGGTTACCAACTATCACCCCGACACCGTCTATGTACTCAACCTTGTTGTTGACCCCGACAATATCGTGAGAATAAACGACACCGCCTCTGCCAATTGCGTCTACATTTGGCGCGACAGCCTAGTGTGGAAGACCACCGGCGTGCACACTGCCACAATCCCCGATCCTCACGGTTGCGACACTGTGTTCAGCATCAACCTGACTATTACCAGCACCTTCGATACCGCCATGGTTGGCAAGGTGACCGCTTGCGGCAAATACATGAGCCCCTGGGGCACCCTCTTCACTCAAGACACTGTCGTAGACACCAACTACATCACCGAAGAAGGATGCCACCGCCGCGACAGCCTGATACTTAAAGTCAACCCCGAATACCGCAACCTTCCTACCGCACATGCTGATGCAAAGTGCAGCTATGTCTGGAGAGATGGTAACAATATGCTCATCGAAGACACCCTCGTCCACAAGTACAAACTCACGACCACTACCGGTGAATGCGACAGTATCATCAGCATCAAGGTGAACATGTCCTTCCGTATCGACACCACCTACGACGCCGTGGTCTGCGACCAGTGGGTTGCTCCTTGGGATCCCCAGCAAACCTACACTACCAGCCAGGTAATCGTCCACAGCGACACCACTATCAAGAAGTGCGTCTACACTGACACCGTCAACCTCACTGTCAACTACAGCTTCAACGACACCACCTACGCCAATAGCCACGTCAAAGATACCACTATTGGCTGCTACCTCATGTGGGGTGATACCCTCATCAACACCGTCACCGAAAACGCCGTGCTGAGAATGCTTGCCAACGCCACCGTCAACCAGTGCGACAGCCTGGCCGCCGTCCGCGTCATCGGCCTCAACAACACAGAGCGTGTCGACACCGTAGTTACCCCCTGCGCCAAGCCGTACAACTGGAGACCCGTTCTCGCTCTCCATACCCTCGACCAGGACACCATCTGCCATGACACCCTCTTCACCGGCAGCTGCACCACCTACTACACCCTCGACCTCCGCTTCAGCGACAGCATCGTGACCGACGTGCGCCCCCTGCGCTGCGCCTATGACTCCGTGCAATATGGTCCCTCCAGAAACCGTATACGCTACTCGTTCCGCATAAACGACGAAGGCGACACCATCGTCAAGCGTTTCACCGGCAATGCCACCACTCCCGTCGTGACCGATGCCGACATGAACAGCGTCTTCTACTACAACAGCACTTCCCAGTGCACCACCTACTACAAGCTGAGACTCAACATCGCCCCCATCTCAGACCGTAGCTCCTACGACACCGCCGTGGCTTGCAACCGCTACACCTTCACCCGCTACAACAACCTTGTCCTGACCCACAGCGTCGACACCGCAATAGCCTCCGACTCCAGCTACGTCCTGCCCGCTGCCGCCAACTACCCCACCACTGTGCCTGATGACACCATCAACAGCTGCTACAAACAGGAATACAACCTCAAACTCACTATCCTCCATAGCGACACCCTCTTCGACGTCGTCACCGCTTGCGACCGCTACACCTGGCGCAACGATACCACCTATACTACCAGCATCACCCTCTCTCGCGCCACCCGCGACACCAACGGCGTAGGCTGCAGAACCTATCGCACCCTGAAGCTCACCATCAACAAGACCCCCGAAGCCCACATCAGCGGCGACTGGATGCTCGCCCCCGGCGGTAGCACCACTCTCACCGCTACGAGCCCTGTGAGCGGCCTCGTCTACACTTGGTATCAGAACGGCGTCATGCAGCCCGAGCACCCCGAGACCTTCGACGTCAGCGACGACGGCAGCCACAACAACATCGACATCATGATGACCGCCTCCAACGGCAACGGTTGCCCCGACAGCAACTTCATGACCGTGACCTTCACCAACATCGGTATTGAGGAAGCCGAAGACGTGGACGTGAGCATCTATCCCAACCCCGCCAGCCGCGTTGTCAACCTGCGCACCGCCGAGACCATCGCCAGCGTGAGCGTCTACAACGCCATCGGCCAGCAGGTGATGCTCCGCGAGGGTAACGGCAACAGCATGCAGCTCGACCTCTACGGTCTTGCCAACGGTCATTACACCATGCGCATCGTCACCACCGACGGTCGTGTGGCAAACCGCAAATTCATTGTCAGTAAGTAAATGACCCTTAACGGAAACACCTCAAGCGTTCGGCACCGCCGTGCCGGACGCTTTTTTTTGTGCCTTGCAGCGCTCATCGCCATTGGTTGCGGCCAACAGCCCGTCCACTTCTTCGGCGAGGCCCAGGGCACATATTACAGCGTCCAATACTATGACCGCCACGGGCGCGACCTCCAGCCTCAGGTAGACTCCCTGCTACACGCCTTCGACCTCACGGCCTCGCTATGGGTCGACAGCTCACTGCTACGGCGCCTCAACGCCAACACCACCGACAGCGTCGACGCCCTCTTCTCCGCACTGCTGGAGCACTCGCTTACCATCAACGCCTACACCGGCGGCGCCTTCGATCCGCGCATCGGGCGCATCGTCCAGGCCTGGGGCTTCAGCTTCCGCCAACAGCAAGAGCCTGACAGCGCCGAGCTGGCAGCCATGCTCCGTGCCGCCCGCGGCAGCGTGTCCATCGACAACGGCCGCCTCGTCAAAGAAGACCCCGCCACCGAGCTCGACTTCAACGCCATCGCGCAAGGCTACGCCGTGGACCTCCTCGCCGCCATGCTTGAGCGCTACGGCATCACCAACTACCTCATCGACGTCGGGGGCGAAGTGATAGCCCGCGGCGGCAAGCCCGACGGCAGCCCTTGGCGCGTGGGCATCGAACGTCCCTCGGCCGACAGCATCAGCGCCCCTGTGGTAGAGCGCGCCGTGGAGCTGCGCGACAACGCCATAGTCACCTCCGGCAGCTACCGCAAATACTACGAGCGCGACGGCATACGCTACTCCCACACCATCGACCCCGCCACCGGACGCCCCGTGCAGCACTCGCTCCTCAGCGTCTCCGTTGTCGACAGCCTCTGCTGGCGCGCCGACGCTATGGCCACGGCCTACATGGTCATGGGCCTCGACAGCGCCAAACGCTTCATCGCCGCCCACCCCAACGATCCCGGCACTAAAGAAGTATATTTCATATACGACTCCTGTGGAGTCATGAAGACATACGAAACAAATAAATAATACATATTATGAAGTCAATGACCGGTTACGCCAAGGTGCAGAGCACCATCGGCGACAAGAAACTTAACATTGAGATCAAAACCCTCAACAGCAAGCAGCTCGACGTCTTCGTCAAGCTGCCCACCGCCTACCGCAGCCGCGAGCTCGACATCCGTGCCCTGCTGGCCCCTCTGGAGCGTGGCAAGGTGGAGTTCACCATGAGCGAGGAGAGCAGCAACAACATCGCCACCCTCAACGAGGAACTGCTGGCCTCGCGCTACGAGGCCGTGTGCCGCGTAGCCTCACGCCTCGGCGCCGACAGCAGCCAGCTGCTGGCCAACCTGGTGTACAGCAACGATATCTGGAACGGCGTCGACGAGCAGAGCCTCAGCGACGACGAGTGGGCAATCCTGGAGGCCGACATACGGCGCGCCGTGGAGCTCACCGACCAGTTCCGCACCGACGAAGGCGCCGTGCTTGAGCGCGACTTCCACCGCCACGTGGACCTCATCGAGCGGCTCCTCTCTCAGATACCGCCCTATGAGGCCGAGCGCATAGAGACCGCCAAAGAGCGCATACGCCGCTACATGGCCGAAGCCGCCGTCAAAGATGTCGACCAGAACCGCTTTGAGCAGGAGCTCATCTACTACCTCGAGAAGCTCGACATCACCGAGGAGAAAGTGCGCCTGCAGAAGCACATCGACTACTTCCGCCAGACCATGGCCAACGAGCCCTCCTGCGGCAAGAAACTCGGCTTCGTGGCCCAGGAGATGGGACGAGAGATCAACACCACCGGCAGCAAAGCCAACCACGTGGAGATACAGCGCATCGTGGTGGCTATGAAAGACGAGCTCGAGAAGATCAAGGAGCAGCTGGGGAATGTGCTCTAATAGGGAATTGGGGAGTTAAGAAGTTAACTCCTTAACTTCTTAACTCCTTTTCTCCCCCACAAAAAAAGGCGTCCGTTTGGACGCCTTTTTGTTTATCGTGTTGCTAATGCTTAGCGAACGATGAGTTTCTCAACCTTGCTGAAGGTGTCGTTGGTGACGCGCACGAAGTAGGCGCCGGCAGCGACGTTGCTCAGGTCGATGGTGTGGCTGTTCTCAGCATTGATGGTGCGGTTGTAGATAACGCGACCGCTCATGTCGATGATGCTGCAGTTCACCATACCGGTAACACCAGTCATGTTCAGAGTAACATTGTTGCTGGCGGGGTTGGGGCACATGCCGAGACCAACGGTAACAGCTTCGCTCTCGATGCCAAGAGGATAGGGATATTCGTGGCCACGGAAGCTCACCTGGTGGTCAGTGGTAAGGTTGCTGAAGGTTACGATGTAGTAGTTACGCTCGAGCACAACCACTTTGTCAGCGTTGCGCAGACGCTCGAGAACAGCAGTGATGGTGTAGTCATCACCGTAGAAGGAATCCTCATCCTCAACATCGATAAAGTGACCATCGATGACGAGAGTGTCGATGATACCCGGGTGCACGGTGGTGCTGTCGCCAGCGCCGGCAATGATGACGGTAGCATCAGCGCCATGATATCCAATAGCGCTGCCGCCGCAGATGTCCTCATAGCTGGAGTTGAGAATATAACCAACGTTGGTGTCGGGGCAAGCGGCCTCAATCTGGTGCTGAGGAATCTCCTCGTACTCACCAATGACAAGGCGAATCATAGGCCAGTAGTGGAAGTCGCTGCCGCAGAAGAAGTTTCTACGGGGGTTGACAGGATCGAGGACGCGGACGTCATAGGTGTAGGGCAGGAAGCCCTTGGCATAGGGAGCCAGGTCGGGGTTGTCAGCATATTTGTAGGCGGAGTCGCTAGTACCGGCGGCATTGGGACCACCAAGGTAGACATTCTGCTGTCTGGCGGCGGCGAAGTTACCGTCCTGAGCCATGCGGTAGCCAACATGGATAGCGGTGTTGGGCTCAAGCTTGGGCTGGCCGGGGACACGGATGTTGATAGCACGGTAGTTGTTGCCGGGGGCAATGTAGCCATACTGGGCATTGTTGAGGGCGTTGGCATCGGTGCTCTGAACCTCGTAACGGTCGTAGGAAGAGAGACCGGTCACATCCGAGCTCATGGTCTCAAGCCAAGAGTAGTTGTGGCCGTCGGAAGAGTCGAAGTACATAACGTTGGCCATAACGGGAGTGATGACCGAACCCTGGAGGGTGGAGTCGCCCAAGCTGGTGGTAGGAATAATCTCGATACCCTTGATAACGAGGGTGTCGCCAAACTCATTGACCATGTAATCATCGGGGGTGGTGAAGCGGACAGTCACAGTGTAACCAGCCTGATCGTAGCTACCTTCATCAGTGATATAGTATTCGCCCTCTTCAAGAGTATAACCTACGGTGAAGGCAGAACCCTTGGCGATAACGCCGTTATCGTGAGCCCAGCGGAAACCCGAGATGGGGAGACCGTCAACGCCACCAGTCGCACCGACAACGCGGTAGCCGATGGTGTCGTAAGTAAGGGGCTCATACTGGGTACCAGCGGTACCGGTAACAGTAACCTTGTTGAGACCAACATACTCCGAAGGCAGACCGTGGCGGCCATAGGTAGCGGGGATTTCAGAAGCAGGCTTCTGGTAGGTGGAGGCATAGCCAAACCAACCCGGGCTCCAGATGCTGTCATAGAAACCGCGCTCGTTGAGGGTGATCAGGTTGATAGCATCGGTGATAGGACGGATGCTGTCAGCAGTCTTGCTGGCAATCTGGGTGGCATTGCCGGTGGCATCGATGTGGTAAGCGGTGGCGACAGGATTCTGAATGGTATAGGAACCGTTATTCAGAGCATAGCCAAACCACGACAGAGGAACATTCATGCCGTAGGGGAGGGTACCGTAACCACCGTCGATGTAGTTCTCCTGAGGATTGCTCCAAGCATAGGAGGGAGTGCGCACGATAGCGACATCGTCGACAGCCCAGATGTAACCGTAGGCATTGCTGCGGACACCGGTGGTACCGGAGGTGGGAGGATTGTAGAGACGGACACGGATCTGGAGGTTCTGCTGCTGACCAAACTCGACAGGCATGGCATAGGCCTTGTTGCCGTCGTTCCACTCGTTGACGTCGGCATCGATACCGTCGACGTTGATTTCACGGGCATACCACTCGTTACCGACTTTGAAGTCGATGTAGCAACGATCGTAGAATTTTCTATAGTTCTGGAGAAGGCGGACCTCATACTTGCCACCGACGTTGGGGTTCTCAACGGCGGGCATCTGGAAGTAAGCGTTGTGGCGCTTGGTCTGGTTAACAGGAGTAGCGATGGGGTAGATCATCATGTAGTTGGTGTGCACGCGATCAAGAATGACACGGATAAGACCATTGATGGACCAACCACGGGTGCTGGTGTAGTCAGCAGAGTGCTCTTTGATGTAGTTGGAGTCAGCAATGAGCATGAAGAGGTTGGAGTTGGAGCTGAGGGTGTGAGGCTGCATGTCATAGCGAACCCATCTGTAGTTGCTGTCAGCATTCATCATCATGACATACTCGTTAGCGCCAACCTTACCGTTGTTGCCGTAGAGAACGCCAGTGGCATCGTCGAAGTTCCAGAAACCGCCGGGGATAGTGTCACCAACATTGGTGCCCATGTCCTTGGTGGCAGGAGCCGAGGCGAAGATGGAGGCCTTGTAGTCAACGCTGGGATTCTTGACAATCTGAAGCGTGGACTTCTTGTTGAGTCCCTTCTGCATCTCGAGGGAAGTCACGTTGGTCTGGGCGAAAGCCATGGTGGCAAACAGGGCCAGACCAAGAACCATTAATGTTTTTTTCATTGTTGTTTGAATTTTGGTGATTAATAATTTCAATCTTCGTTTTTATTCCAAACGCCACGCATACAAAGTATTGCAGCGACGTAAAGGTTCTTTTTCACTTTCCAATTCAAATGCAAATATAGTCATTTTTTTCCACACGACAACTATTTTAGGTTTTTTTTTGAATTTTGGTTTGGCCTCCCCTCCCACCCTCCCCCCCTCCGTCCACCCTCCGTCCCCGCTCCGACTGTTCACCGGTTGTTTAACGGTTTTTGGTCGGAGGGGGGACGGAGCGGGGTCGGAGGGGGGACGGAGCGGAAGAGGACACAATAAAAGCGGGGAAGTGGCGTTATTAGGGGGTATGAAAGGATATAAATATATAGTATACATAATGCTATGCGGTGCCTTGGCGGGCTGCTCGGGCGGCAAGAAGGCCGCCACCGAGGGCGACAACCGCTACCGGAGGGCGCCGCTGCGCGAAGTGAGCGAGGAGGCCCTGCGGAACGACGCGGCACTGATAGACGCCGTGGCGCTGCAGGAGAGCGGACGCCTGGACGAGGCCCTGGAGGCTTACGCCGCCTCGGCGGCCAAGGAGCCACGGTGCGCCCCGGCATGGTACGGCATGAGCCGCCTGCTGATGCGCCGCGGATGGACGGACAGCGCGCAGGTGTGCGCCGACCGCGCCGTGGCCATTGCCGACACCAACCGCTGGTACCTGCTGCTGCAGGCCGAGGTGCGCCGCGCCAGAGGCGACGCCAAGGGGCAGGTGGCCTCGTGGGAGCGTCTGGTGCAGCTGCAGCCCGACAAGCTGGAGAACTACTACGAACTAAGCAACGCCTACATCGACGCCAACGACATAGAGGGCGCCGTGGGGGCACTGAACCGCGTGGAACGCCGGATAGGCGTCACGGAGCCGATATCGCTGCAGAAGCAGCGCCTGTGGAACGCCGCCGGCAAGAGCGACAAGGCCGAGAAAGAGATTGAGGCGCTGGCCGAGGCCATGCCGCAGGAGAAGCGCTACCAGGCCATACTGGCCGAGATGAACATGAACCGCAAGCGCTACAGCAAGGCCAAACAATACTACGACCGCGTGCTCGCCGCCGACCCCGACGACGAATACATACACATACAGCTGGCGGAATACTACAAAGCCGTGGACAAGGGCGCCGAAGCCGACCGTGAACTGGCGGCGGCGTTCGACAATCCGAAGCTCGACTGCCGCACCAAGGTGCAGCTGCTGACGTCGTTCTACACGGCCGAGGAGTTCTACGGCGCCCGCAGCAAGGCGGCCTTCGCACTGCTCGACAAGGTGATGGGCAGCTGTGGCGACTCGACGGAGTACGCGCTGCTCTATGGCGACGTGCTGATGCGCCAGCGCAAGTTCGGCGAGGCGGCACGATGGCTGGAGCTGAGCCTGAAGAAGGACTCGAGCCGCTACGAGGTGTGGGAAGGGCTGCTGATATGCCTCACCGAGGTACCGGAGCGCGAAAGCGACATGGTGAACCTGGCGGCACGCGCGGCACGCCTGTTCCCCATGCACACGCTGCCGCTTTACCTGCAGGCCTTGAACGAAGTCAAGCACGAGCGCTACGCCAAGGCTCTCCCCTACCTGGAGAAGGCCGAGAAGTGGGGCTTCACCAAAGGATACCTCGAGGCCGAGAGCTACAGTCTGATGGCGGAAGCCTACTACCGCACAGAGGCGTACGACAAGGCGTGGAAATGCTTTGAGCGCTGCCTGGAGCTGCACCCCGACGACTGGGGGACGCTGAACAACTACGCCTACTACTTGAGCGAGCGCGGCATCGAGCTGGAGAAAGCTTTGAAGATGAGCCGCCGCACCATAGAGGCGGAGCCCGACAACGCCAACAGCCTCGACACCTATGCGTGGCTGCTGCACCTGCTGGGACGCGACGCCGAGGGCCTGCCATACATGCGCAAGGCGGTGAAGCTCGACCCCAATAGCGAGACGCTGAAGAAGCACTTGGAGGAGATGGAGAAGTGAGCATGAGATTGCATAGGTACATACTGGTGGCCATGGCGGCCGTGCTGCTGGTCGGGTGCTGGAGCACGCGACAGACGGCGACGACAGCGCCCGCTGGGGTTGTCGCGGAGCCCGAAGTGCCGCAACGGCAGCTGACGGTGACGACCTTCACGGCCACGGTGAACGGCATCAGCGCATCGGGGCAGCTGCGCGTGGCCGAGGACAGCGTGATATGGGTGAGCGTGAACAAGCTGGTGGAGCTGGGCCGCGGGCTCGCCACCAAGGACTCGGTGTGGCTGATTGCGCCGATAGCCAACGGCGAGTTCGCCGGAAGCTACGACGACCTGAGCCGGTTGACGCGGCGCCAGATAAGCTACGACGACCTGCAAGCGATAGTGACGGCCGAAGACGCCGACATGCAGATAGAAAGCCTGGCGGCAAGCCTCGGGCTCGAGATGAAGGTGTATATCACCGGCCGCCGCAAGGTAAAGAAGCTGACATTCCCATTTAAGAAATAAGAGATATGAGACACACACTGACACTCATCGCACTGCTCCTCATGCTGCCTATGGCATCCAGAGGACAGGAGGACACCGCGGCACGCATCGTGGACCTCTACCAGGACATCCTCGGCGCCGAACGACTGCCGCAGGACAGCATGCTCACGATGGTGACCACCATCACTTCGCCTGGCTCACAGGACACCTTTATCATGAAGCGCTGGTATATAGCGCCACGCATGATGCGCGTGGAGGTGTGGCTCAACGACACCCTGCAGACGGGTCTCTGCACCAACGGCAAGGACCGCTACCGCATATTCGACCCGAAGAAGGGCTATTGGGAGGAAAAGAAGGACTACTTTTTCTATGAGAAGATAGACGGCTACGACTTCCGCGGGCCGCTGCACAACTGGCGCGCCAAGGGGCTCACGGCAAAATACAAGGGCATCACACGCGCCAAGGGCGACCACGAGCTGCAGACGGTGACGGTGGAAGGGCCCGGAATATACACCCGCCACTATATGTTCGAGCCTACGGGGCTGCTGTCGGTAATCATCGAGACCGACGAGCTGGACACCACGGAATACCACAGCAACGGAGAGCCGCACACGGAGTGGAAGATAATACACGAATATATGCCCATAGGGCCCAGCAGCCTGCTGCCCAAGGAGGAGAGCTTCCTGCGCGGCGGCGTGCTCACGATAATGCAGACAGAAGCATGGCTTGAGCCGAAGAAGACGCTGCTGTTCAACAAAGACTGACGGGCGATGAGCATATTCGACAACGACGACGAGTTCTACATGCAGCAGGCGCTGCGTGAAGCACGTGCTGCGGAGGCCGAGGGTGAGGTGCCCATAGGTGCCGTGGTGGTGCTGGGCGGGAGCGTGATTGCGCGTGCCCACAACCAGACCGAGCGGCTGGGCGACGCCACGGCGCATGCCGAGATGCTGGCCTTCACGGCGGCAGCGGAGCACCTCGGGGGCAAATACCTTCAGGAGTGCACACTCTACGTCACCGTGGAGCCCTGCCCCATGTGCGCCGGCGCGGCGGGATGGACGCAGGTGGGCCGCATAGTCTACGGCGCCGCCGACCCCAAGCGTGGCTACTCTCTACTGACAGGTCCCGTGCTGCACCCAAAGACGGAAGTGACCGCCGGCGTACTGGCCGACGAGTGCGGGGCTCTGGTAAAAGAATTCTTTAGAAAGAAGCGGTAATAATCTCCGCCTTTTCATCCAGCGGCAGGCTGCCGTCAATCCAACGGATGGGGACGCCATTGCGCTCCATGCGGCGGAACCATGTCATCTGGCGCTTGGCGAAGCGCCGTATGTCGGTGAAGAGGTCGCGGAACATCTCCTCCTGCGTGCACTGGCCGAGGAGGTAGCGCGTGACGTGGCGGTACTCGAGGCCGAAGCGCATAAGGCGCTCGGGGGGCACGCCGTCGTCGAGCAGGCGCTGCACCTCGGGAGTCATGCCGTCGGCAAGCCTTTGCCGGAGGCGCGCCTCGATGCGGTCGATGATGACCTGGCGCGGGAAGCTGATGCCGAAGACGCGGTGCTCCATGGGCGGCAGCTGCATATAGGCGTCGGGGTGGCGCTGGGCGAACTCCTGTATCTCGAGGGCGCGGACGAGGCGCTCGCGCGTCTCGGTGTCGGTGTGGTTGTGCAGCGGTATATAGGAGGCCAGGCGGGCGGTGAGCTCCTCGTCGGAGAAGGGTTCGAGGGAGGCGCGATACTCGGGGTCTATGGGGGCGTCGGGCAGGTGGTAGCCACGGATGACGGCGTCGAGGTAGAGGCCCGTGCCGCCGCAGAGTATGGGCTGGAGTCCGCGCGTGACGATATCGTTGTAGGCCGCCTTGAAGTCGCCCATGAAGCGGTATGCGTTGTACTCCTCGCGCGGCGAGCAGATGTCGATGACGTGATAAGGGATGTGTGTGCCGTGGATGTCGTAGTCGGCGAGGTCTTTGCCGGTGCCGAGATCCATGCCACGGAACACTTGGCGCGAGTCGGCGCTGATGACCTCTCCCCCACTACGATAAGCCACCTCGGCGGCGAGGGCCGTCTTGCCGGTGGCGGTGGGGCCTAAGATGGTAATGAGCGGGTTACTCATCAAAGAAGATGAGCTTGGAGCGCTGCTTGTCGAACTCGTACTCGCCGAACTGGCGCAGGCCGGTGCGGTTGATGATGAACTTGTAGTCCACGTTCTTCACCACGACGACCTCGACGTTCTGGCGGCGCTGCTCGCCAATCTGCATCTCCTTGAAGATGACAATCTCCTTGTCGATGATGTTGCCCTCGGCGTCGAAGGAGAGGTCGCGGCGCGGGAAGTCATCCTTGGTGATGCGGCCCTGATAGAGGAGGTTCATGGCTTCCTCCCATGAGATGGCCACGGGCTCCATGAAGCGCTCGTCGATGAGCATGGTTATCTGTGAGCCGTTGACGATGCTCGGTATCTCGCCGCGGGTGGAGTTGACCATGGTGACGTCGACGACGCTCTCGTCATGCACTATGATGGGCTTCACCTCATCGATGTCGTCGTCCACGGGACGGTTGACGAGGTCTATGACCTTGCCGTCTTCGGTCTGCTGCGCCACAGGTGTGGTGGCGGCGATGTTCTCCACGAGGCGACGCGACACATAGTCGGTGCGCAGCACGAGGAACTCAAGGCGGCGGTTGAGGGAGTGGGCTGCCTGCTGACGCTCGGGGTCGAGGGTGGCGATGTAGTCGCACTCCATGACGCTACCGGCGGAGAAGGGATACTGCTTGCCGTTGTAGGTAACCACCACATCCTCGTCGAGGGTGCGCGGCACACGGTCTGCATAGCCCTTGGCCACGAGGCGGTCGCGCTCAATACCACGGCTGACGAGGTAGTCCACCACCGTCTGTGCACGGCGCTGGCTGAGGGTGTCGTTGGTGAGGCCTATATAAGGCTGGCAGTCGGTGTGCGAACGTATCTCAACCACGATGTTGGGGTTGTTCTCCATGACGATGTAGAGGTCCATGAGGGAGTCCATGAACTCACCCTTGAGCTCGGTCTTGGCCAGGTCGAAGCGTATCTCGGGCAGGATGACGGGGCGCAGCGGCACCGGCTCCATGCGGAAGTCGTGCACCAGCGTCTTGTCGGTGGTGTAGCCCTTGGTGCTCTCCGAGCCCTCGATGCTGAAGTAGTCCTTCTTGGAGAGGTACATCTTGTAGACCACGTCGCGGCGCACCTGCGTGCTGTCGAACTTGTAGTAGCCTTTCTTGTTGGTGCGGGTCTCCATCTCGGAGCCGTCGGAGCCCACCACCTTGATGCGCACCCCTTCGAGGAGCTGCATAGACTTCTCGCTGCGCACGGTGCCCTCAATGGCGTAGTTGAGGCTGGGCAGTGTGAAGTAGAAGATGTTGTTGTTGATGGGGGGCGTCTGCTGTTTGGCTTGGTTGGCCAGTTTGCGGTTGTGCGGGTCAGCAAATGGGCGGTTGGAGGAGAAGTAGCCGCGCTCCACAACGGTGGAGGGCGTCACCTCCTCGGGGTAGAAGACTATAGACATCTCGTCGTATGACGAGTTGATGGGGATGCCGAGGTTCTCGGGGGCGGTCCACTTGCCGTTGCGCTGCAGGCTGCTCTTGAAGAGGTCGTAGCCGCCAACGCCGGGGTGACCGTCGGAGGAGAAGTACAGCAACGAGTCATTACGCAGGAGGGGGAACACCTCTCGACCACGCGTGTTGATAATGGAGGTGAGGTTCACCGGACGCCCGAAGTCGTCGGC
>ONUE01000042.1 GCA_900320975.1 uncultured Bacteroidales bacterium
CAGTCGTCGGTGGCTTGGAACTGGGGGTCTTGCAGGGCGCGCTGGTAGGCGTCGCGTATCAGGGGCAGGCGGAAAGCCTGCGGGGTCTGCGCACGCCACATCAATCTGCGCTCCGGGATGCGAGCCACAAAACGCGACATCTCAAACTTTCCTCCCTCCATTATCATGTCGGCACTCATATCCGGATGCACCTCCCATACGGTATCTGTGCTCGGCACTGCCACGCCCACGGCCTCGTTGCGCTGCAGGGCCGCCACTACACGGCTTATGATATCGGCACTCACCCACGGCCGCGCGGCATCGTGCAGCAATAGGTTGGTGTCGTTCGGCTCGTCGATATAAGTCATTATGGCGTTGAGGCTCGACAGATAGCGCTCGGCACCGCCATCGATAACCTTCTTCAGTTTGGTCCAATTGTTGGCGGCAACAATCTCTTCCATACAGCCACGCCAATCGGGGTGCACCACCACGGCCACCTCGTCGACAGACGGATGGCTGCAGAAGGCATCTATAGAATGCTCTATGACAGTACGACCGGCAAGCTCCATGAACTGCTTAGGCACCGACGAACCCATCCGTCGGCCTGTTCCACCTGCCAGTATCACTGCAATATTTTTCATTTTCAATCTCCTTATTCGATTGCAAAAATACATCTTTTTTTCGATATATTAAAATAAATCATATAAAGTAGCGTTATTCAAACAAATATAACATATTATAAACCTATGAACTTCAACGTATCAACGCATCAACGTATCAACGTATCAACACTTTTCCTCGCTGCCGCAATGCTGCTGACCTCCGTCAGCGCTGTGGCTCAGAACACAATTGACAAACAGGGTCGCCGCCAAGGTCACTGGGTACGCACCGACAAGGACGGCTCCAAGATCTACGAAGGCACCTTCGTCGACGGTCTCGAGACCGGAGTCTTCACCTACTACTACCACGACGGCTCCGTGCGCATGCGCAATACCTACACCGAGCCCGGCCGCATCTGCAGCCATGAGGCCTTCGACGAGCAGGGTCACCTGCTGGCCACCGGCACCTACAACCAGCGCAACCGCGACGGCCAGTGGAAGTTCTATAACGAAAACGGCCGCCTCGTCAAAGAGGCCGAATACAAGATGGGCGTCAAGCACGGCCTCCACGTCATCTACACCGCCAAGGGCGACACCGCCGAGGTGACCCACTGGTCCGACAACCACCGCAACGGCCGCTGGTGGAAGCGCATCGGCCTCAACGGCTACATCACCGGCGTCTATGTGCGCGGCGGCCTCGAGGGACGCCTCGTAGAGTACGACGACAACGGCCTCCTCATCCGCGAAGGCTACTACAAGGACGGCTTCCGCCACGGTGCCTACCGCTTCTTCGAGGACCGCCACCTCACCATCGACGAGACCTGGAACCACGGCACCCTCAGCGACCGCCGCGTACGCCTCCTCACTCCCGACACCGAGTTCGTCTCCGTGCGCGACATAGCCTGCCTCGCACCGCAGGGCAAAGCCAAGACCGTCGTCTACCTCAAGGACGGCAGCAAGAAAGTGTCGCACGAGAACTCCGAGGCCCTCTACGACCGCCTCGGCAGCGAGTTCTTCGCCTATGCCAACCACAAGAGCCGCATCCTCGTCTCCACCAGCTGCGTACAGGGTGTCACCAAAGACGCCGAAGGCCGCGAGACCCTCATTCTTGAGCCGCAGCCCGACTTCACCATCTTCCCCGACGAGGACGGTCTCAAGATGGTCCGCAGCCACCAGTACGAGGAGGACTCACCCCTGGAGAAACTCATCCGCCAGTAACATTGTGGACAATCACATATTTACACCGGTAAAAAAAGACGCAGCCCCCAAGACAGGGGGCTGTATCTACCATTAAACACTATTACAAAACCCAAAATTTAGAAGGTATCTGGGAGACCTTTTCTACTGACAATCAATCATTTTGTCGCATTAACCATCTCTCGTTACGTTTGCAAAGATACAACCTTTTTTCATACTGACAAAAAAAATTTTCATTTTTAACATTTCGCATGACCATCGCCGCACATACTTTGGGCTGCAAACTCAACTTCGCCGAGACCTCCGACACCCTGCGCCGCCTCGCCGCCGAGGGGCACACCATCGTCGACTTCCGTGAAAAGGCCGACATCTATCTCATCAACACCTGCACCGTCACCGCTGTAGCCGAGAAGAAGTGCCGCACCGCCATCCGGCAGGCCCACCGCCAGAACCCCGACGCACAGATCGTCGTCATGGGATGCTTCGCCCAAGTGGCTGCCGACGAGATAAGACGCATGCCAGGCGTAACACAAGTACTTGGCAACGAGAGCAAACGCCTCCTCTCCTATTCGGGCGAGGATCGCACCCGCACCTTCTTCAAGATACAGGACGGCTGCGACTATTTCTGCACCTACTGCGCCATCCCCTACGCCCGCGGCCGCTCGCGCTCGGCCTCCATCGAGGAGACCCTCTGCGCCGCCCGCCGCATAGCCGACAGCGGCGCCAAAGAGGTGGTCCTCACCGGCGTCAACACCGGCACCTTCGGCCAATCAAGCAAGCAATCAAGCAATCACCCCTTTCTCGACCTGCTCAAAGGCCTCGACCAGATTGAAGGCATACTACGTTACCGCATATCGAGCATCGAGCCCAACCTGCTCACCGACGACATCATCGACTTCGTGGCCCACAGCCGCGCCTTCCTACCCCACTTCCACATACCGCTGCAGGCCGGTAGCGACCACGTGCTCAGCCTCATGCACCGCCGCTACGACACCGCCCTCTACCGCGCCAAGCTGGAGCGCATCAAGGCCGTCATGCCCGACGCCTGCATCGCCGCCGACGTGATGGCCGGCTTCAACGGCGAGAACGAAGAGGAGTTCGCCAAAGTGCTTTCTTTCATCGACTCGCTGCCCATCTCCTACCTCCACGTCTTCACCTACAGCGACCGCCCCGGCACAGCAGCCCTGAAACTCGGCGAGAAAGTCCCCATCCCCGTGCGCCACGAGCACACCGCCCGTCTCCTCGAGCTCAGCGAAAAGAAGCATAAAGCCTTCATCGACAGCCAGCTCGGCAAGACACGTCCCGTCCTCTGGGAAAGCACGCCCCACTCAAGCAATCAAGCAACCAAACAATCAAACAATCAAACCATGCAGGGCTGGACCGACAACTACATCCGCCTCTGCCGTCCCTACGACCCCTCGATAGTGAACACCGTCGAGCAGGTCACCATCACCCTCGACAACATCGTCGGCGACACCGAATAATCCATACACCTCCGACCCCGCTCCGTCCCCGCTCCGTCCCCCCTCCGACTATTCTACGGTTAAAAACCGTTAAACAGTCGGAGGGGGGACGGAGCGGGGACGGAGGGGCTACGTAGCAACGTCAGTCATTTTTTCACCAACAGACACCCTTGATGAGGAGCGCGTTACATAATAGCACAAAAAAAGGCCATGCGGCCGCGCGAAAGCGCGGCCGCATGGCCTTCAATTATCTTAACTACTTAACTATCGTCTACTTAACCACTACAATTAGTAGCTGCGGGCGAAGACCACGCGGCGGTGGCTGGGCTTGCCGCTATAGATGCACTTGCCCTCCTCCTCGACGGCATCGTAGGGGATGCAGCGGATGGTAGCCTTGGTCTCTTCCTTGATGCGCTCCTCGGTCTCGGGGGTGCCGTCCCAGTGGCAGAGCAGGAAGCCGTTCTTCTCAATCTCGACCTTGAAATCCTCCCAGGTGTCGACCTTGCGGGTCATGCTGGCGCGGAAGTCGGCAGCCTTCTTGAAGAGATTGGCCTGGATGGTCTCCATGAGCTCGTAGACGTGGTCGGCGATGCCTTCGATGGGCATGGTGATTTTCTCCAGCGTGTCGCGGCGGCAGACCTCGCAGGTGCCGTTCTCAAGGTCGCGGGGACCGATGGCGAGGCGCACGGGGACACCCTTGAACTCGTACTCGTTGAACTTCCAGCCCGGCTTGTACTCCGGACGATTGTCGTACTTCACCACGAGGCCTTTTGCTTCGAGGGCCTTCACTATGGGTGCGATATGCTCGTCGAGCTGGCGCTGCTGCTCGTCGCTCTTGCAGATGGGGACGATGGCCACGTGGATGGGAGCCAAACGCGGCGGCAGCACGAGGCCGTTGTCGTCGGAGTGGGTCATGATGAGGGCGCCCATCAGACGGGTGCTCACACCCCACGAGGTGGCCCACACGTACTCCAGCTGGTTCTGCTTGTTGAGGAACTGCACCTCGAAGGCCTTGGCGAAGTTCTGGCCGAGGAAGTGGCTGGTACCGGCCTGCAAAGCCTTGCCGTCCTGCATCATAGCTTCGATGCAGAGGGTGTCGAGAGCACCGGCGAAGCGCTCGTTGGGGCTCTTGTGACCCTTGACGACAGGCACTGCCATGTAGTTCTCCACGAAGTCGCCGTAGACGTCGAGCATCTTGCGGGCTTCAGCCTCGGCCTCCTCGCGGGTAGCGTGGGCGGTGTGACCCTCCTGCCAGAGGAACTCGGCGGTGCGGAGGAACATGCGGGTGCGCATCTCCCAGCGCACGACGTTGGCCCACTGGTTACAGAGGATGGGCAGGTCGCGGTAGGACTTGATCCAGTTCTTATAGGTGCTCCAGATGATGGTCTCCGAGGTGGGGCGCACGATGAGCTCTTCCTCGAGCTTGGCGGCGGGGTCGACGACGACACCGTTGCCGTTGGGGTCGTTCATCAGGCGGTGGTGGGTCACCACGGCGCACTCTTTAGCGAAACCCTCGACATGCTCGGCCTCACGGCTGAGGAAGCTCTTGGGGATAAAGAGAGGGAAGTAGGCGTTGACGTGGCCGGTGGCCTTGAACATGCTGTCGAGCTGACGCTGCATCTTCTCCCAGATGGCATAGCCATAGGGTTTTATCACCATGCAGCCGCGGACGGCGCTCTGCTCGGCGAGGTCGGCACGGACCACAAGTTCGTTGTACCATTCGGAGTAGTTCTCACTGCGTTTGGGGAAATCTTTTGCCATTGATATATATTTTTTTATTTATTATACAATATTTTGTGATGTCCGTCGTTTCATTGACGGATTGCAAAAATACGACTTTTTTTTGACATGAGAAATAAAATTTGGATAATAGCGCTGGCGGCCATGCTGTTGCCTACAACAATGATGGGGCAGGTGAAGCTGGCGGTGGACACTCTGGAGTGCCATATCATAGGCTTCTCGGTAGGCGCACTGATGCCCGGCAGCGGTATATCGAGCGACGGCTCCCTGGGAGGCAGCATGCGTGACCTCTATCAAGGCCCCTACCTGGATTTCTCCCTCGGCTGCGACTACAAGTACAAGAGTAACTGGATGGTGACCCTCGACGCCGACCTGTGGTTCGGCTACAACAGCGACAACCTGCGCGACCGTGAGCTGCGCATACCGGCCTACGGCCCGACGGGAGTGGCGCTTAGCTGGGGCGGCTATGACGGCGTCGTGACAGCCTACAACCGCGGCCTGTCGGCCCGCGTGGGCGGCGCCAAGATAATACCCGTCATCAAGAACAACCCCAACTCTGGCATAATGCTCAAGATCAACGGCGGATGGATGATGCAGAAGACCGTCTTCTCGCAGGATATGAACGAGAGCCCTGTGCCGCAGCTCAGCGGAGAGTACGCCAAGCTGTACGACCAGTTGCGCCACGGTGTCATCCTCAGCGAGGGGGTGGGCTTTATATTCATGAGCAACATCTCCACCTATGTGAACTTCAAGATAATGTTCGAGGTGAGCCAGTGCTTCAGCTGGTCCACACGCCCGTACCAGCTGGACAACCTCATAGGCCTCAACGGCAAGGACAACAGCACGCACATAGACCTCATGTATGGCCTGAAGCTGTCGTGGATGTTCCCGCTGATGGGCAAGACGACGTATGACTACTACTATTACTAAGCATTAAGTGTTGAGTATGATGAGGTTTATTTACACAATAGGAATCTGGTTCTACGGCTTCGGGGTGCACGTGGCGGCCCTCTTCGGTCACCACAATGCGCGACTGATGCTGCGTGGCTGGCACCACTGGGGCGAGGAGCTCAAGAAGCTCGACGGGCGTCCCGTGGTGTGGTTCCATGCCGCCAGCCTCGGCGAATTCGAGCAGGCCCGTCCGGTGCTCGAGAGCTACACCGAGCAGCACCCGGAGCAGCAGGTGCTGCTGACCTTCTTCTCGCCGTCGGGCTACGAGGTGCGCAAGAACTACCCCAAGGCGCAGGCCATCTGCTACCTGCCACCCGACCTGCCGATAACGGTGCGCTGCTTCACCAAGCGTATCAACAACCTGCAGGCAGCATTCTTCGTGAAGTACGACTTCTGGTTCAACTACCTCGCCGCACTGAAACGCCGCGGTGTCCCCACCTATATCTTCTCTGCCATATTCCGCCCCAGCCATTATTTCTTCAAGTCATGGGGCCGCTGGTTTCTGCGGCAGCTGAGAGACTGCTACACGCACCTCTTCGTGCAGAACGAGGAGAGCCTGCGCCTGCTGCGCGAGCACGGCGTGGAACACTGCACGCTGGCCGGCGACACACGCTTCGACCGCGTACACCAGATAGCCGTTGCCGCCGAAGGCAACGAGGTGGTTGAGCGCTTCCTGGAGGGTCACAAGGGCAAAGTGCTTGTCTGCGGAAGCACCTGGCCGCCGGACGAAGCACTAATTGCCAAATTAAGAATTGAGAATTTAGAATTGAGAATTATCCTGGCGCCACATGTCATCAACGAAGAGCACCTAAAGCAAATAGAGACCCTCTTCCCCGACAGCATCCGCTATTCTCAATTCTCAATTCTCAATTCTCAATTTCCCAGAGTCCTCATCATTGACAACATCGGCATGCTTTCGAAGCTCTACCGCTACGCCGACGTAGCGTATATCGGCGGCGGCTTCGGAGTGGGCATACACAACATACTGGAGGCCGTGACCTTCGGCAAGCCCGTGCTCTTCGGCCCCAACTACCACAAGTTCCAGGAGGCCCACGACATCATAGCCCGTGGCGGTGGCTGGAGCCACAGCACCACCGACGAGCTGGTGGCCCACCTCACTCCCCTACTCACCGACGGCGACGCCTACCGGCGTGCCTCACAAGCCTGCACGGAATACATGGAAGACAACCTCGGCAGCACCGACAAGATACTGAAAACCATTGAAGCTTAAGACCAGACATATACTGATGCCCCTAGTGGCACTGCTGCTGTGCAGCTGCTCGGTAGGACGCTACGTAGGTCCGGGCGAGCATGTGCTGCACGACATCACGCTGCAGGTGCAGATGGCCGACAGCACACAGGTGACGCCAGAGGTGAAGGAGGCCCTGAAGCATGCCAAGAAGTATTACCTCCAGCGCCCCAACAGCAAGGTTCTCGGCATTAAATGGATGCCGTACAGCAAATGGGTGTACTGCTTCCTGACCGACACCACGTCGAACTTCTGGAACAACACCCTGCACCGACTCGGCGACGCCCCCGTCATCTACGACGAAGAGCGCAGCCGCCAGACAGTGCTGCAGCTGCAGCAACTGATGGAATCCAAAGGATGCTTCGGCAGCACGGTGAGCTTCGACACTACAGAGATCTCGGGCTACAACATCTGCATCCGGTATAACATCAATGCCACGCGGCGCTACACCATAGACGAGATAGTCTACCGCACCGAGAACGCCGCCATACGGCATATCCTCGAAGAGACCGAGGAGGAGTCGCCACTGGTGGCGGGAGAGCCCTACGACCAAGAGAAGATTGCGGCAGAACGCAGTCGCATAGTGAGCAACCTGCGCGAAGCAGGTTACTTCCACGCCAACAACAACATCGTGAGTTTCCTTGTCGACACCACCTATTCTCACTCGAAGCTCGGCATCGACGTCATGGTGAATAGCCAAGGGCTGCAGGTGTACCACATCAACAACGTGTACATATACCCCAACAGCACCGCCGGCCTCCGCAACGCGCCGACCACCTTCGACACCCTCATCTATACCTACCCGGGAGCCACACGCCGCATAGACAACATCTACGTCTTTGACCGCCCGATGACCATACGGCCGCAGACCCTCAGCCGCTCGCTCATGCTGTTCCCCGGCATGACCTACAGGCCGCATTATATCACCGACACCTACAACTCGCTCCTCGGCCTGCGCAACTTCAAGTACATCAACATCGACATGCTGCCCTCGCCGGCATCTACCGACTCGCTGCCACTTGTCGACGCACATATCAAGCTCGTCCGCTCCACCCAGCAGAAGATAAGCCTCTCCGTCGAGCTCACCAACGCCTCACCCTTAGGGGCCGACGACAGCAACAGCAACTTCTTCACCGGCGGCAACCTGGGCGTGGAGACCGCCATCGAATACCAGCACAAGAACATCTTCGGCGGCGCCGAGCTGCTCAAAGTCAAAGGCTCCGTGCTCTTCGAGCTGCCCAAGCTCATCTTCCGCAAGCGCGGCGAGAGCTTCTACGACAACTTCTCGGCCTTCGAGGCGGGCCTCGATATGTCGCTCGACATGCCGGTCTTCCTGCTGCCCTTCACCCGCAACATAGTGTTCCAGCGCATCAAGCCTCACACCCTCTTCTCGGCGGGCGGCAGCTACCAGTACCGCTACTACTTCGAGCGCATCCTGGCCAACACCTCCTTCGGTTACACCTGGAGCCATTCGCGGCGCGTCAGCAACCAGCTGCTGCCCGTGGAGATGACCTTCGTGCGCATGCTCGACATCGACCCGAACTTCCTCGCCCGCCTCTCGCAAATCAACGACCTGCGCCTGAAATACCAATACAGCAGCCACTTCATCCTCGACGCCCGCTACGACTACACCTACAGCAACCAGCAGTACGGCACCCGTGAAAACTTCATAGCCTTCCACGCCTCGCTCGAGACCGCCGGCAACCTGCTGGCAGGCATCGCCGACATCAGCAAGGCCAACACCGACGAGAACAACGTGCGGCAGGTGCTCGGCGTGCCCTTCTCACAGTACGTGCGCATCGGCGCCGAGATGACACACTACAACTACATAGGCCTCAAGTCGAGCCTCGTCAGCCGCGTCATCGTCGGCATCGGCATCCCCTACGGCAACTCCGTCTCCATGCCCTACGAGAAGAGCTTCTTCGGCGGAGGCCCCACCACCATGCGTGCCTGGCAGCTGCGCCGCCTCGGCCCCGGCTCCTACCAGAGCGGCAAAGGCGACATGGTGGCCGACGTGGAGCGCGTGGGCGACCTGCAGCTGGTCATGAATATCGAGGGCCGCTTCCCCATAGCCGGCATCTTCGAGGGCGCCGTCTTCGCCGACATGGGCAACGTATGGCTCTTCCGCCCCTCCGACCAGTACTTCGACGGCCACATCAAGCTCAACAGCCTGCCGTCGGAGGTTGCCGTCGGCGCCGGCATAGGCCTGCGCGTGGCGGTGTCCATAGCCACCATACGCGTCGACTTCGCCATACCCTTCTACGACCCGGGCTACGACAATGCCCTGCGCTGGCGTCCGCCACACTGGAACTTCAACCAGATAGTCACCAACTTCGGTATCAACTATCCGTTCTAACCACTCAAACAATCAAGCATTCACACAATCAGGCAATCTAACATGCGAAAAGGCAATAAAACGCTCACCTATCTGCTCATCAGCCTCTCCGTAGTCTTCTGGGGCATCAGCTTCATCCTCACCAAGGAGCTCTTCATCACCGAAGAGCACATGACCGTCACCATCCTCATCGCCCTGCGCCTGGCCATAGCGACCGTCGTCATGCTGCCGGCACTCTTTATCACTCAAGCCATCAAACATTCAAGCATCAAGGCAATCCTCCCCCGGCGCGAAGACCTCAAGTGGTTCCTCCTGCTCGCCCTATGCGAGCCCTTCATCTACCACCTCTGCGAGACCAGCGGAGTGCAGCTCGTCAGCGGCAGCCTCGCCTCGGTGGTCATAGCCACCATACCCCTCTTCGTGCCCTTCGGCATGTGGATAGCCTATAGACAGCACATAGGGCTGCGGCTGCTGGTGGGCGTGGTGCTCTCCCTCGGCGGCGTCTTCATCCTCATCGCCGGAGGCGACTCGCTGGGCGGCAACGCCAAAGGCATGCTCTTCCTCTCCGGCGCCGTCGTCATCGCCGTGGTCTACACCCTCCTGCTCGTCAAGATCGTCAAGCGCTACAAGCCCCTCACCATCACCACCTGGCAGAACCTCATAGGCCTCATCTACTTCCTGCCGCTGGTCTTCCTGCTCGACGGCCACGAGCTGCCGCTGCTCAGCTACTCACCGCACATGCTCACCATACTCCTCGTCCTCGGCATCTGCTGCTCCACCCTCGCCTACGCCTTCTACAACCTCGGCGTCCGCGTCCTCGGCGCCTCCGAGGCCTGCATCTTCAACAACGCCATACCCGTCTTCTCACTCATCGCCGCCATCCTCATCGGCCAGGAGACATTCAGCTGGCTCAAAGTCCTCGGCATCGTGGTAGTCATCGCCGGCGTCGTCATCGCCCAGTTCGAGCCTCAACACAAATAAACCAGCTTTCTCAACACGTCAAAGAACGCACCCACCCCCGTCTCCGGAAGTGGGTGTATATAATATAAGGCCCCAAGGTCGGACAAGGCATTTTTTAACTAAACTTTAACACTCAGCCTCACACAAGTCCTTTGAACTCAAACAATACTCCATCTATGGTTTAGGTACAAAAACATTGGGCAGCCCACTCGAGGCTGCCCCTATTCTCATTATATGAATATGTCCAGGGGGCTTCTATTCCAATGACATGCTTGTTTTCCTATGTTGTATCTATCTAAGATGAATGTCTCGTACAAGACAATATGAAAGAGAATCAAAAAAAGCCCAATAGATCAAGGGATCCTTGGTTTTATAATTCCTGTTTATTTAACCTCTACTTCAATTAATCGTTTGATTTCATCAAAACATTTGCTGAAGCCTTGATTGTCTCCAAATAATGATTCATATGAATAAAAATGATCATGTTTTTCGGAATCTACAATAAGAAGAGAGGGTGTATGTTGTATTCTTTTTCTGTGAAAGATTCGTTTCTTTTTTTTAGGATTGCTATCGTAAAGAATGCGCACATCCGATGTGCCTGTTAGATATTCTTCCAAAAGAGAAGTCTCCATATGCATTCTCATGGGATCTTCTCCATTAATCAAAACAGAGCATTTGCAATTCTCACTAGTAGATGCAATATTTCTACAAAAAAGAATAATGTCGTTCACACACTCATGACAAGAAGCAGGAGAATAGCAAATGATGAGGTGGGTTGTATTGTCTTCCAATTTCACTTCAGTTCCATCTAAATTATATACCCTTATCCAGCCGGACGGGAATAGGCTAAACCACACACCCAACAGTAGTATTGCGAGAGTTTTGTTCATAATTGTTACCTGCAAAATGAATGATTGTATACTATTACCCTTAAATATGGCTTATTATGTTTAAGCCATTCATCGTTTTGTTTATTGTATTCTTTAGGAGTAAGTCCTATCGGATAGATATCAGTCCCATACATATCTATTTTAACAATTTTGTCATTGAAAACAACGATGCTGTTTCGACCCATAAAATTGAGCTCTAATCTATTGGGTGTAATCCTTTTTGATGGGGATATATATGAGTATTCTTCGTCCTTAATATCTTTGAGACGCAAATTCCATTGTCCTTCAGTATGTACCCATATATCGATAGTTGAAGGCTGTTCTAATTCCAAATTATGTTTGCATACCGTCATAATATGTTCGCCATCAATCATATAAATCCAGTTTAAAGCATCTCCCTTAATGAAGTGCGGCCTAACAATATCCATAATATCTACAGGTTGATTACTATAGGCAAGCGCATTATTGATGTCCTTCTTCGACAGAGAATTCCATTTTCTTAACGCACGAGAGAGTGTGTCGCTCAAAGAAAGTTGGTTATCAAATATTAAAAAAGAATACTCATTACGATTTGCAAACACTATTTTGTTGTCATTTACATCAATATACTTAACTGGTCTGAAAATAGACAATAGCGGAGTGTTATAATAGGGGAAAATATTTTTACTGCTGCCATCTGTAATATTTAATGTGGAAATAACCACATCGCTATGTGTAACATTGGTGTTTAGGTATGACTCGGCAAGGACAAGCGTGTTTTCATCTAAGAATTTCATGTATGAGAAAGAAAAGGGTGCAGAAATCTCTTTTTGAAATATATATTCCGTTTTTTTATCATTGGTTTTAAATAACAGAATTATCGAATCAAAAGCCAATGCTAATGTGTGTTCGTTGAAGGCCACACAAGAAAAATCTCTATATTTCAATTCTGACATCCTTTGGGCAATTCCACGATGCACTATTGTAATACGTTTATCTTTGTAGTTATCAATGTTAAGGCAATGAATTGATATTGTATCATGGTTTTTTATTGTGTTATATTGGAGAAAAACGACATCACGCCCATATTGCGTACTAATAATTGAGTTATTGTATGACGAACGGATGTCTGGATAATAAATAATTGTATCTACAGCAATATAATCTGATACAGTTCCTTGAGCAGCAATATTCTCACTGCAAAAAAGCAGTGAGAATATTACCGCACAAGATTTTAGTATAACACTATAACCTGTGTGAGTCATTGTAATAGAGATTATAATTTGGGTAATTCATCTGTCGCATCGTATAACTCTATAGTCACACGAGCATCACCTATCTCATTCCCGTCTGTCCAGGTTGCTGCAAAAACCAATGTACAGGTATAATTCCCTTCCATGTTTTTCACTTGAACCGTTTTTGAGAGTTTGCCGGAATACATTCACGATCAATGTCATCCAGCATCATTGATTGGTAATTATCGATAAAGGAGCCATCAATGGTTCCATGATTTACACTGACGGATTTCACACTGCCTTGTGCCTTGCATTTGTTGTCACCAGGTCCTGTGCAAGATATATCATGCCAATATTTACCCTGTGCGTAGTAGATGTCTTCCGCCACTCTATCGTATCTTACCATAAAGACTCCAAAGAGTTTCGCTTCTCCGCCCTCTTTATAGTAGGTAGTAACTATTCTGGGTCCATCCTTGGCAAATGCATTTTGAGAAGGAACAAACATTGCAAAACCCAATGCACATAGTGCAATCAATAACATTCTGTTTTTCATTTTTTTACTTTTTTTTGTTTTTTTTTTGTCGCTATCGAGGACATGCTTCGGTTGCTGTGATGCTGTGTGGGCTTTGCGCAACTTTCTTACTGCCACACAATAAAGTCGGTCGATACACGTTTTAAACAACCGTGTAGAGCAACCGCTCTATGCCTCGGGTGCGGGATGGCAGGTGTGAGTGAATTGTGGTCTTCAAAATGCAATAATACTCTCCCTGCTTCGGCACCCTCTCTTTTTTCTGCCCCGACACAACGGCGCACCAAACTTGTGCGGGGCCTCATCAGATGAAATACATACGTTTAAGGGGTTGTGCAAACCGACACTATCTACGGTCTGCATTCAATATGTTTGACGGGTTGTGTTGTAAGTATTTCTGCTGGTGGCAGAAACATTTGTTTTTGGAATGCAGCTGTGTTTTGTTTCATCGCTTTTTGGTTTTTAAGTTTTAGATATTTGAACGTGTTTCTATATATATGACGAAAACAAATGCAAAAAGAAAACAAAGAGGGGCAACTTTTAGGATTATTTAACATTTACCTCGTGGTGCACATCCTCAAAAAACACCCCTCCACCACCCCTTCCCGCTCCGTCCCCCCTCCGACCCCGCTCCGACTGTTCTACGGTTGTTTAACGGTTTTTGGTCGGAGGGGGGACGGAGCGGGGTCGGACCGGGGACGGAGGGGCGGCAATGAAAAGGGTGACGGACGGGGATGATGATTTTGCGTCGGACAGAATGTCATAAAAAAAGCAGGTCGCTGTTGCAACCTGCTTTTCTGCTTTAGGTAGCGGGGGAAGG
>ONUE01000041.1 GCA_900320975.1 uncultured Bacteroidales bacterium
TGACAAACTAAACACTATTAAGATATGGCAAAGATTAAAAATCTCCTCTCGAAGCAGGGGTACGACTGGAAATTCAGCACCGTGGGCGGTGTGACCCGCGTGAATATCGAAGATGGTCAGGATATAGCACACCTCGACGAGCTTGACCAGAAGCTGTGGACCGTGCTCAGCTGTCCGGTGAAGGGTCTGGAGTTCGACGAGCGCACGCTGACCATGATGGACACCGACAAGGACGGGAAGCTGCGCGCCAACGAGGTGATCGCCGCCTCGAAGTGGCTCCGCAAGGTGCTGACGGATATGGACTACCTGACCGAAGGGCGCGACTCGATACCCTTCTCGTCCATCAAGCAGGACACCGACGAGGGCAAGCAGGTGCTCGAAGCAGCCCGCATGATACTGGGCAAGCTGGACGTCAAGAAGGAAGAGATCAGTCTTGCCGACGTGAAGGCCTACATGGATGTGTACGAGGAGAAGTGCAGGGCCGAGTATACCGCCGCCGAGGGCGAGCCCTACGAGCCGCCTTACGGCGAGGGCAGCGACGATGCCGAGGCTGCGGTGAACGCCGTGCGCGCCAAGGTGGCCGACTGGTTCATGCGCTGCAAGCTGGCGCAGTTCGACGAGGAGGCCATGCCGGCCCTCGACGTGCAGGTGGAGAAGATTGCCGCCATCAGCGACAAGAACCTCGGCGACAGTGTGGCCGAGATAGCCGACTACCCGCTGGCGCGTCCCACCAAGGAGGGGCTGCTGCCGCTGGCCAAGACCATCAACCCCGCCTGGCAGGGCGCTATGGCAACGCTGCGCAGCGCCGTGCTCGACAAGGAGTATCCCGGCAAGGAGGCCATCAGCGAGGACGAGTGGAATGCCGTGGTGGCCAAGATCGACGCCTACACCGCGTGGAAGGCCGCCGGTGAGACGGCCATGAACGAGGCCATCGCCGAGCAGCTGGCGGGCCATGCCGCCGCCATAGAGCCCGTGGAGCGTCTGCTGCGCTACTGCCGCGACTTCTTCACGCTGCTGCACAACTATGTCGTCTTCCGCGACTTCTACAAGCGCGACGAGAAATTCCTGGCCGTCTTCCAGGCCGGCAAGCTCTTCATCGACCAGCGCCAGTGCGACCTCTGCATCAAGGTGACGGACATGGGCAAGCAGATGGCCAGCGCCGGCAAGAGCGGCATATACCTCATCTACTGCCACTGTGTGGCCAAGAGCGGTGGTGCCCAGATGGACATCGTGGCAGCCCTCACCGACGGTGAGATCGGCGGCCTGCACGAGGGCAAGAACGCCATCTTCTACGACCGTCAGGGCAACGACTGGGACGCCACGGTGACCAAGATTGTGGACAATCCCATCAGCGTGCGCCAGGCTTTCCTGAGCCCCTACCGCAAGTTCGGCAACTGGGTGACCGACAAGATCACCAAGAGCGCCGAGGAGAAGGAAAGCAAGCAGTTCGAGGAGATGACCACGAAGGCCGATACCGCCACCACCAAGATAACCACCAAGGCCGAGATGGACGCCGTCAAGGATGCCGCCAAGGGCAACGAGCCGAAGCCTGCGGCACCGTTTGACATTGCCAAGTTCGCCGGTATCTTCGCAGCCATCGGCCTGGCCTTCGGCGCCATCGGTGCCGCGCTGGGCATGCTGGGCAGCTTTGTGGTGGCCAAATGGTACAATGTGCTGCTGCTCGTGGGTGCCGTCGTGGTGCTCATCAGCGGCCCGTCGATGCTGCTGGCGTGGCTCAAGCTGCGTAAGCGCAACCTCGGCCCCGTGCTCAACGCCAACGGCTGGGCCATCAACAGCAATGTGAAGATCAACACCACCTTCGGCGCCACGCTGACCTCCATGGCCAAGTACCCGAAGATTGTCGCCGCCGACCCCTTCGCCGAGAAGAAGATGCCGTGGTGGCAGAAGTGCCTGATATGGATTGCCATCCTCGCCGTGCTCTTCCTGCTGGTCTTCCGCCTCACGCAGCACCGCTGGGTGTGGCAGCCCAAGCCAGAGGAACCCGCAGTGGTAGAGGTTGTGGAAGAGGCAGCGCCTGTGGCTGAGGAGGCTCCTGATGCTGTCGAGGCTACCGCCATAGAAGAGGCTCCGGCAGAATGATCTTGCCAACGGCGAATTATGCGAATTAAGCTAATTGCTACGCAGGTCAATTACGGGCTAATTACTCGAATTAAGCACACTGGCTGTTGTAGGCTAATTTGAGTAATTCGCTTGCAATTGACCTGCGGAAGCATTCGCAAAATTAGTTAAATTCGCCGTTAGAAATGAGGACTATACTATTAACTGCTTTGTTGATGATGTCTGCGTCTGCTGCTGCACAGGAGGTGTTCACCGCCGCATGGTGGAACGTGGAGAACCTCTTCGACACGTGCGATGACCCGCGCACCAACGACGACGACTTCACGCCCGACGGCGCTTACCGCTGGACGCGCCGCAAGATGAATGCCAAGCTGCAGGGGATTGCCAAAACGCTGGTGATGATGGACCTGCCCGATGCGGTGGGCTTGGCCGAGGTGGAGAACAGCTATGTGCTGCGCGAGCTCTGCAATGGCACGCCGCTGCGGCAGGCGGGCTACCGCTACGTGCACCACGACTCGCCCGACCGGCGCGGCATCGATGTGGCTTTCATCTACCGGAAGGACCGCTTCCGCGTGTTGCGCGACAGCGTGGTGAATGTCAGCGACAGCGCGGCGGGCTTCTTCACAAGAGACATACTGGTAGTGGAGGGTGTCACGCCGCAGGGCGACACCCTCTGCTTTGTGCTCAACCACTGGCCGTCGAAGAAGGGCGGCGAGGAGGCCGAAGAGCGCCGTGTGGCCATCGCCGCGAGGCTCCGCAGCCTCATGAATGAGCTGAAGGCCAAATATCCGCAGGGTGCCGTGGTGGCTATGGGCGACATGAACAGCACCGCCGACGAGAGGCCTATGGCTTCGGGTATGGCTTTCGGGCACGACAGCATCAACGGCGACGGCATACGCAACCTCACGCTGCGGCTGCCGGAAGGGTGGGGGAGCCACAAATACCAGGGGCAGTGGGACTATATAGACCAGGTGCTGCTGCTGGCCGACGAGGGCTGGCAGGTGGGCGACCTGAAGCTCATGCGCTATGACCACCTGCTGACAGAGGAGGGCAGGATGCCAGGCCTGCGCCCCAAGCGCACCAACCAGGGCACGCGGTATGAGGGCGGCCTGAGCGACCATCTTCCGCTACGCTTGCGCCTGAAGCGCAAAAAGTGAAAAAATATACACTTTTCGCTTGCGTATCGATTTTATTTTGTATTTTTGCAGCGCAGTGTTTGAGGGGGAATTGCGCCCAACAAACATTGCGCCAGTGCTTTGAAAAGATTATTGCATCAGGGTCGCTCCACCGCAGAGGCGGAGGCCAAGAGGGGAATCGCGTGAAAATCGCGAGCTGTCGCGCAACTGTAAATCCCAATGAAGGGAGAAGCCAGAGTACCTGCCTTGATGTGTAGTTGGCAATGCTTTCGCGTCAAAGGCTGTTTGTCAAAAGCTGGTAGCACTGTTACTGGATGTTTGATTATGTACCTTATTGTGGCCGTTGGCATTTGCCCAAGGGCGGGTTTAAATATTATAAAAAATGAACTGGAAAGTCGAGTATAAGAAAAAAGTATCGCGTGCCGAAGATGCCATCAAAGACATTCATGACGGCGACTGTGTTGTGTTGGGCCATGCTGCCGCTGTGCCCAAGATTGTACCTATGGCGATGGCAGACCATTGCGAGGACTACAATGATGTGATAATCTTCCACATGACCACGCTGGGTGACAACCCGCTGCTGCACCCCCGCTGCTATGGTCATTTCCGCCATGTGAGCAACTTCCTCAGTGGCAACTCGCGTGATGCTGTGAACCACCACGAAGGAGATTTCTTCCCTGCCTACTTCCACGATGTGCCCGAGATGATTGGCGACGAGATACCGTGTGAGGTGGCAATCTTCCAAGCTACGCCTCCCAACGAAGAGGGCTACTGCTCGCTGGGTGTCAGCTGCGACTATGCGCTGGCGGCCATACGCCGTGCCCGCTCGGTGATAATAGAGACCAACGAGATGATGCCTTTTGTGGGCGGCGACAACATGATACATGTGTCGCAGATCGACCATATCATACCTTGCGCCTATGCTTTGCCCGAACTCCACAGCGACACTCCGTCGGAGGTGGAGCAGGCTATCGGCCGTCACTGCGCTTCGCTGGTGACTGACGGCGCCACCCTGCAGCTCGGCATCGGCGCCATACCTAACGCGGTGCTCAGCGAGCTGGGCGACAAGAACGACCTCGGCATACACAGCGAGATGTTCAGCGACGGCGTCGCAGCGCTGATGCGCGAAGGTATCATCAACGGTAGCCGCAAGACGCTGCACAAAGGCAAGGTGGTGGCCACCTTCATCATGGGCAGCCGCGAGCTGTATGATTTCGTGGACGGCAACGAGGACATCGAGCTCTATCCGGTGGACTATACCAACGACCCGATAATCATAGCGCAGCAGTACCGCATGGTGAGTATCAACTCGTGCCTCGAGGTCGACCTGATGGGTCAGGTGGCCAGCGAGACCATCGGCATGCGGCAGTACAGCGGCATCGGTGGCCAGATCGACTTCGTGCGCGGCGCTTCCATGGCCCGTGAAGGCAAGAGTATTATAGCTATGCCCTCCACCGCCGCCGGCGGCACCATATCGCGCATCAAGCCCTTCCTGACGCCGGGCGCTGCCGTGAGCACCACGCGCAACGACGTCAACTACCTCGTCACCGAGTACGGCATCGCCCGCCTCAAAGGACGTACGCTGCAGCACCGCGCCGAGGACCTCATCAACATTGCACACCCGGACTTCCGCCCCATGCTCATAGAGGAGTACGAGCGCCGCTATCAGTGCAAATTCCCGCAACAATAGTTTAGGCAGTTTCTGCAAAATATTTATTGTTATCCGTATCGTGGAGGCTTCCCTTAGTAATGAGGGAGGTCTCTTTTTTTATGCGATTCCTTTTAGTATTCAATAATTATATGTAGCTTTGCAAAAACTTATTATTTACTAAAGATATTCTAATATTTTGAAAATGAAGAAAACATTATTGTTGGCAGCCCTGTTGATGGGTGCTGTTTTTGCGCAGGCGCAGAAAGCTATGCTGTCGCCGAGTGCGGCGATGAAGGCTGTGGAGATACGCGACGGCAAGTGCCAGGAGGAGTATGTCCATGGTTTCGCCACCCTCGTCGATGGCGCTGACCTCAAGGCTTTGGATGTCTATGGCGTAAAGGTGAATTCCTTGGTCGGCAACATGGCGACGGTGTATATACCAGCCAAGCGCTTTGGCGAGTTTGTCTCTTCCGGCCTTTGCTCCTATTTTGACTTGGGACAGGAGATGCAGCCCTACAACGACTTGATCCGAGAGGATCTGGGCATCGACTATATCCACAATGGCATCAATCTGCCGCAGGGCTACGACGGCACCGGCGTGGTGGTCGGCGTCATCGATATCGGACTCAACTACGGACATCCGTCGTTCTACGACACTACGGGCACTGCGCTGCGTATCAAGCGCGTGTGGCAGCAGCTCGACCCCTCGGGCAACCCTCCTGCAGGCTTCACCTACGGTACGGAGCTCAGCACCACCGAGGAGATGCTCGCTGCGGTCACTGACCGTGTTAATCAGGGCCACGGCAGCCATGTGACCGGTATTGCGGCAGGCTGTGGCGCCCCCGACGGCAACGGCAAGCGCTATCGCGGCATGGCCCCGGCTGCCGACATCGTGATGGTGGGTACCACCATGTATGATGACGGTATCTTCGACGGCATACGCTATATCCACGAGTATGCCCGTTCGGTGGGCAAGCCCTGCGTCATCAACATGAGTCTGGGTACTATAATCACTCCGCACGACGGCACCGACCCCCTCTCGCGCATGATTGATGGTTATATGAATGGCGGAACACTGGACAGCATAGTACTCGTGGCTTCGGCTGGCAACGACGGCGGCTCAAACCGTCACCTGCACCACCACTTCTCTCCGGTCGATACCGTTGTGAAGGCATACACTAAGTTTGTTGCGCAGAGTAACTATGACCTGACCGTCGACTGCTGGGGCGGCGCGAACGATCGGTTCAGCCTGAAGGTTACGATGCACGACAGGGTCGTTTCTACCAACGAGATCACCGTTGTCGACGAAACGCCCTTCATCTCCTCCGCAGTGGATAGTGTGTACACATTTGACTTCACCTCGCCGCGCGGCGAGGTCTATACATGCCAGGTAGTGGTGGCCCACACCAATCCGTACAACCAACGGCCCGAGATAATGGTTTCCGTCCAGAAGTATGGCCTCGGCAACATGTCTGACATATTCTCATTGACCATCAAGTCAGACTCGGCCGATGTGCATTGCTGGAGCGCCGAACAGGAGTTCTGCAGCTACAATGACCCTCAGTTTGTCGAGGGCGACTTTGAGTACACCCTTGGCGGTGTGGGCACCAACGGCAACGCTGTCATCTCCGTGGGAAGCTATACCACACGTACCAAGAGGGTAAGCGAAAGCGGTGCCGTCTCTTCGCTCACCAACTCTGAAGAGCGTGGCTTGTCGTTCTTCACTTCGCGTGGACCTACGGTGGACGGCCGCGTGAAGCCCGACATCTGCGCTCCGGGCGAATACATCGTCTCTGTCTTCAGCACTCCCTACATACCCTACTATCCGGCCAGCCTGATGTTCGACTCCACCGTATACAATGGTGAGACCTACTACTACTGCCTGATGCGCGGCACCTCTATGGCCTCTCCCGCTGCTACCGGTGTTGTGGCGCTGTGGCTGCAGCAGAACCCGTCCCTCAGCGTCAGCGCTGTGCGCTCCATCCTCCACTCTACGGTCAGAAAAGATGACCACACGGGCGATATCAGCGACGCGGGCGACAACAACTGGGGCTGGGGCAAGATCAACCCCTTCGGCGGCCTGCCCAACACTACGGTGCCGATGCACTATGTGGATGTCACCGTGGATAACGACAACCAGGGCGTCGTCACCGGCAACGGCTGTCACCCCGAAGGCTTTGTTACCATCGCGGCCACCGCTTTCAACGGCTATGCTTTCAGCTCGTGGGACGACGGCAACACCGACAACCCGCGTATTGTCAACCTTACCTCCGACACCGTCTTTGTGGCCTACTTCGACGTTGCCGACTGCGACACCGTCACACAGTACCCCTGGAATATCGAGTTCGTCGAGAGTCTGATGAACTGCTGGGATACCTATTCTGCTATCGGCGGTGCTACGTGGAGCCTCTTGGCATCTGCAATGATTTCGGGTGCAAGCTCTGGCTCTTCCGATGTCGACAACTGGCTGGTGTCGCCGTATCTTATCCCTGAGGCCAACACCTCGGTAACTGCCACTTTCATCAATCTCTCAACCGATAGCGTTGCCATTGTGGTCATTACAGAGGCTGGCGACACCGCAGTCCTCGCCAACGAAGAGATTGTCTCGGGAGCCCGCAGTGAAATAGCCGCCGACCTCACACCCTATGCCGGTCAGCCTGTCCGCTTCGCCTTCCATCACTATGCTACCGCAATGCCGAGTATGGTGATGCTTATGTCGGCGAAGGTTGACTACCCGCTGGGTATCGACGGCGCTACGGGCGTGGATTACAAGGTGTTGGTCGTGGACGGCAGCATCCAGGTCTCCGGCGCCGAAGGCATGAAAGTCGGCGTCTATGACATCATGGGCCGCCAAGTGGCGAACAACAACCTGCCCAACGGCGTCTACATTGTGCGTGTGGGTGACCTGCCCGCCCGCAAAGTCGTTGTGATGAGGTAGACTTCCCCAAAAGTCACATAAAGCCCTGTTCAGGGCACCGGCCATTAGCCGTGGGTGCGAGCCCACGGCTAATGGCTTTTTGTTACCTCCTATAACTGAGGCGACTGCCTCAGTCACAATATATTACCTTTGAATTACATATACATCACACAATATAATCCCTTACCTTTGCAAGTGTTAATAAAGGGTAAATAAAGAGCAATATAAGACCAATATAAGAGATGATACGGTAAAGTGTTGATACACAGAGGGTGTTTTCTGGGGTTATGTTAAACAGGATTGGGTGGCCAATGGGCAGCTGCAGGTGGCGTGAGGGTGGGGTGGAGGCTATCACCATAAATGGTGAGTTTTTTTTATAAAAAGTGGCAAAAAGTTAATTTTATTTTGTATATTTGTTCCGTCATACGTGGGCGAAAGTTTGCGTATGTAAGTGATAATTAGTTAAATAACAATAATATTAATCCTAAAAAAGTCACATCTATGACGAAAGTAAAATCATTGGCTGACCTGAAAGCCATGCGCGAGAAGCTCCAGTCGAATCTCGACATCCGAGAGAAGGCCGAGAATCCTGAGAGCCTGGTGCAGATCAAGGTCGCTATGGCCACTTGCGGTATCGCCGCCGGTGCCAAGCAGGTTATGGAACACATGATGCAGAAGGCCGACGAGCTGAAGATTGCCGCCGTCTTCACGCAGACCGGTTGCATGGGCTACTGCCACGCCGAGCCCACCCTCGAGGTGCGCGTCCCCGGTAAGGACCCCATCGTCTTCGGTCACGTTGACAACAAGCGCGCCGACGAGATCCTGACCAAGTATGTCCAGAATGGCGAACTGGTCGAGGGCATCATCCCCGTGAACTACGAAACCATTGACAAATAAATTAAGCTGTAAGCTGAGAGCTGTAAGCTGTAAGTGAGCCGACGCGACCTGCGCAAGCCACTTAAAACTTAAAACTTAAAGCTTAAAACTAAGAAAGATTATGGCAAAATACAAAATGCATATTCTGATCTGCGGCGGTACCGGATGTAAATCCAGCAACAGCCTCGAGATCATTGATAATTTCCATAAGATTCTGGCCGAGAAGGGTCTCGACAAAGACGTCCAGGTCATCAAGACCGGTTGCTTCGGCTTCTGCGAGAAGGGCCCCATCGTGAAGATCATGCCCGACAACACCTTCTACACCCAGGTGAAACCCGAGGATGTGGATCGTATCGTCAACGAGCACATCATCAAGGGTCGTAAGGTCCCCGAGCTGCTCTACACCAACCCCGAGAACAAGGAGCACGTCAGCGACTCGAAGCACATGGACTTCTACCGCAAGCAGATCCGTATCGCCCTCCGCAACTGCGGCTTTGTGGATCCCGAGAACATCGAGGAGAGCATCTCTCGCGGCGGTTACGAGGCTCTGGCCAAGTGCTTGACCGAGATGACCCCGCAGCAGGTTATCGACGAGGTGACCAAGTCCGGCCTCCGCGGCCGTGGCGGCGCCGGCTTCCCCACCGGTGTCAAATGGGGTCTCTGCGCCAAGAACCAGGCCGACCAGAAATACATCATCTGCAACGCCGACGAGGGCGACCCCGGTGCCTTCATGGATCGTTCCATCCTCGAGGGTGACCCCAACAGCATCGTCGAGGCTATGGCCATCGGCGGCTACGCCATCGGCGCCACCAAGGGTCTCGTCTACATCCGTGCCGAGTATCCTCTGGCTATCGACCGTCTGAAGATCGCCATCGAGCAGGCCCGCGAGTACGGCCTCCTCGGTGAGAACATCCTCGGCAGCGGCTTCAACTTCGATATCGAGCTCCGCTACGGCGCCGGCGCTTTCGTCTGCGGCGAGGAGACCGCTCTGATCCACTCCATGGAAGGCCAGCGCGGCGAGCCCACCCTGAAGCCCCCATTCCCCGCTGTCCGCGGCTATATGGACAAGCCCTCGAACGTGAACAACGTCGAGACCTTCGCCAACATCCCCGTCATCATCACCAAGGGCGCCGACTGGTTCCGCACCATCGGTACCGAGAAGTCGCCCGGAACCAAGGTGTTCGCCCTCGCCGGCCAGATCAACAACGTGGGTCTGATCGAGGTTCCCATGGGCATCACCCTGCGTGAGATCATCTACGAGATTGGTGGTGGCATCAAGGACGGCCGCGAGTTCAAGGCCGTTCAGACCGGCGGTCCTTCCGGCGGCTGCCTCACTGCCAAGCACCTCGACACCGAGATCGACTACGACAGCCTCGTAGCTGCCGGCTCGATGATGGGCTCCGGCGGTATGGTCGTCATGGACGAAACCTCTTGCATGCCTGCTATCGCCAAGTTCTATCTTGAGTTCACCTGCGAAGAGAGCTGCGGTAAGTGCAGCCCCTGCCGCATCGGTAACAAGCGCCTCTGCGAGCTCCTCGAGAAGATCACCAACGGCAACGGCACGATGGACGACCTCTACGCCCTCCGCAACCTGGCAGCTGTCATCAAGGACAGCGCCCTCTGCGGCCTCGGCCAGACCTCGCCGAACCCCGTGCTCAGCACCCTCGACAACTTCTGGGACGAGTACGTCGAGCACGTCGTCGACAAGAAGTGCCGCGCTGGCGTCTGCAAGAAACTCATGCAGTATGTCATCGACCCCGAGAAGTGCATCGGTTGCGGCAAGTGCGCCAAGAACTGCCCCGCCGAGACCATCACACGCACCGACTACACCGCCCCGGGCCACAAGCTGGCTTCCATGGTGATCGAACAGTCCAAGTGCGTCAAGTGCGGTGCCTGCTACCAGAACTGTAAGTTTGGTGCCATCTCGATTAAATAATAATGTATCAGCTGTAAGTTTTAAGCTTTAAGCTGTAAGTAGCTAACGCATTACGACGGCAACCGCCCCACTTAAAAACTTAAAGCTCACAGCTAAAAACTAAAAAGGAAATGATCAACGTAACAATAGATAACAAAGCGATCCAGGTCCCCGAAGGCACCACTATCCTGAAAGCTGCCCGCATGGCCGGTATCGATATCCCGACGCTCTGCTATTTCGAGCTCGACGGAATGAAATTTGAAAACAAACCCGGCGGATGCCGCGTCTGCATGGTTGAGGTCACCAAAGACTTCAACGGCAAGCCCCGCCGCAACCTGGCCCCCGCCTGCGCCACCGATTGCGTGGAAGGCATGGAGGTCCTCACCGCTTCGCCCCGCGCCCTCAACGCACGCAAGACCGTCCTCGAGCTGATCCTCAGCGACCACCCGAACGACTGCCTCCAGTGCGAGAAGAGCGGCGACTGCGAACTCCAGGCCCTCGCCGCCAAGATGGGCATCCGCGAGATCCCCTTCAAAGGCGAGCAGAGCCACTATGAGAAAGACACCACCCTCAGCGTCTACCGCGACATGGACAAGTGCGTCTACTGCCGCCGCTGCGAGACCATGTGCTCCAAGTTCCAGAGCGTCGGCGCCCTCAGCGGCGTCAACCGCGGCTTCCCCTCGGTGGTGGCTCCCGCCTTCGAGCAGAAACTCGGCGACAGCTCCTGCGTCAACTGCGGCCAGTGCGTCCAGGTGTGCCCCGTGGGTGCCCTCACCCTTGTCGACAACATCAATGACGTCCGTCGCGCCCTCGCCGACCCGACCAAGAAGGTCGTCGTCCAGACCGCTCCCGCCGTCCGCGTCGCCCTCGGCGAAGAGTTCGGCATGGAACCCGGCACCATCGTCACCGGCAAGATGGCCGCTGCACTCCGCCGCCTCGGCTTCGACTATGTCTTCGATACCGACTGGAGCGCTGACCTCACCATCATGGAAGAGGGCACCGAGCTCCTCGGCCGCGTGAAACAGTTCCTCGCTGGCGACAAGAACGTCAAGCTGCCTCTCTTCACCAGCTGCTGCCCCGCTTGGGTCACCTTCTATGAGAAGAACTTCCCCGACCTGCTCGACTACCCCTCGACCGCCAAGTCGCCTCAGGGTATGTTCGGCGCTGTCGCCAAGAACTACTTCGCCCCGAAGATCGGTGTGAAGCGCGAAGACCTCGTCGTCGTCTCCATCATGCCCTGCTTGGCCAAGAAGAGCGAGTGCGCTCGTCCCGAGCTCGGCAACGGCAGCGACCAGGATGTCAACTTCAGCCTCACCACCCGTGAGCTCGCCCACATGCTCAAGCAGAACAACATCGACCTCAACAGCATGCCCGAGGAAGACTTCGACAGTCCTCTCGGTCAGTCTACCGGTGCTGCCGTCATCTTCGGCGCCACTGGCGGTGTTATGGAGGCCGCCGTGCGTACCGCCTACGAGATCTACTGCGGCAAACCGCTGCCCAAGATCGACCTCGAGGCTGTCCGCGGCATCTACGGCGACAGCGTCCGTACCGCTACTGTCGACTTCAACGGTCTGCCCGTCAAGGTCGCCATCTGCTACGGTCTCAGCAACGCTCGCAAGCTCATGGAAGAGGTTCGCAACGGCAATCCCAACGGTTACCACTTCATCGAGGTGATGGCCTGCCCGGGTGGCTGCATCGGCGGTGCCGGTCAGCCCTACCACCACGGCAACAGCAACATCATCCAGAAGCGCATGGAAGCCACCTACCGCGAGGACGCTGGCAAGCCCATCCGCAAGAGCCACGAGAACCCCGACATCATCGCCATCTACAAGGAGTACTACGGTGAACCCTGTGGCCACCTCAGCCACGAGCAGCTCCACACCCACTACTTCGACAAGAGCGACAAAATCGAGGCAACGAAATAAATTAACCAGTTGTGAGTTTTAAGCTTTAAGCTGTAAGTAGCTGACGCATCACGACGGCAACCGCCCAACTTAAAACTTAAAACTCACAGCTTAAAACTAAAAAGAAATGGCAAACATCAAAATTTCTGAAGATAAGATCAACGTTATCAAAGACATCTGCAAGAGCTTTGGTAACCGTGCCGGTGAGGTCATCAACGTCCTCCACCAGGTGCAGGGCCGTTTCGGCTACCTCCCCGCCGAGGTCCAGGAAGTCGTCGCCCACGAGTTGAACATCCCCGTGGCTAAAGTCTATGGCATCGTCTCCTTCTACAGCTTCTTCACCATGGAGCCCAAGGGCGAGCACCCCATCGACATCTGCCTCGGTACCGCCTGCTACGTGCGTGGCGCCGAGAAGGTGCTGGATGCCTTCCAGCGTCCAGGTCGGCAAGTGCACCGCTGACGGCAAGTTCTCCCTGAACACCCTCCGTTGCGTCGGTGCTTGCGGTCTCGCCCCCGTCGCCATGATTGGCGACAAGGTCTACGGCCGCCTCACCCCCGACATGGTCCCCGGCATCATCGCCGAGTACAAGTAAGTCAACAGGTGACAACAGCAGAGTGGGGCATCCGAAAGGATGCCCCGCTGTTTTTTTTGCATTCATTGAAGCGCCTGTTTTTAACATTTCAGAAGGGCATTTTAGGACACAGACGCCTGCAATGGAAATAGTGCAGAATGGCGACAAAATAAATATATAACTCTCTATAAATCAATACTAACTCTTACCCAACTCTTACTCTCCCCCTACTCATCTTCTTATTAAGATTTACTCATGTAGGAGGTGAGTTATTTAACATTTGGAGTATATTACTTTTTTATTAATTTTATATCCCTCCTAGCACCAAACATAGTCCCTTGCCGCCCGGTATCGAAGGCTTCATTTTTTATTGGGTTTCGTGGGATAAAAAGAGCGGGGCGGCCGAATGGCCGCCCCGCTACTTCTTATGTATTCTTTAATTCTTGTCGGCCAAGCCGACGGGATTGTCCGGTGATCTCTCGGTGATCCTTCGGCGGTGTCGGCTATACGTCCCTTCTTTATGCCTTCTTTGTGGGTTATATGATTCTTCTGTGTGCATTCATTGAGAAGCTCATCCACCGCAACGTCACCGCCGCCTAACAGAAGCAGATTGAAGCCATGTTCAAATTAAGGTTAATGGCTATTGGATTACATTCTCACTCTTGCCCCCGATAGCAGTTTGGCTGTCGGGGATAAATTTTTTTTTGCCATATTGTAAATAGTTTGTACCTTTGCACTTGAAATCGACGCGAGTTACGTCGAGCAATGCGGAAAGCATTTGTACGGTCCGAACTGTTAATTCGCCAAATTTATCCTGAGGACACTGGTACGATGCCTTTTGCTTTTTGTGTATGTATTGGCATTTAGCCTCTGCATATCGTTAAGCATAGGATAAGGTTCTCAGTTTCTATTCAGGAGAGGCGTTTGGCGATGCCCACAGTTCGTAGAAACGGCAACACGAGTTCTATGCTTTCCCTGTATTATTTAGTTAACCGCCCCACAGAGAACTCAAGGCAGAAAAAAAATAAAATGACCAAAAAAGAAGCCATTGTAAAATCCATCTGTTGTCATTTGGAAGTTGTACTGAAGTCACAAAAAATAGCCAATAATCCAGATTTATCAAGCGCTCTGACGAATCTCCGTAACGAGATGCATAACTATGAAAAAGGGCAAAACGAGGCAGGATGCCAATGTTCCATTACACAGGATGATTTTGAAATAATTGACTGTTACATATCAGTAATCAATGATATTCAAAAAGGCCTTGATAAAGAAAGCGATGAACTTAGTTGGCTTAAATGCATGGCAAACTTAATAAAGTATATCATTTAAACAGGGCTATTGTGCGAATCTTCCAAGTCTGGCCCAAGCGGGCAAGAAGTTCGAACGGACAAATCATCACACCGACGATGATAGTGACGGTAACATTGCCTTATCATGCGCCCTCTCCATTCTCGTATGGTATAAAGGATGTCGCTGAGGCTTATATGCGCATATACAAATGCGATATCAAGAAGCTATGTTGTAGCGCAGGAGATTTTAATTATAAAGGTTTAGCATAATGAATATACAAGACATTATCCATCCCGACGACGCGGCAGCTCTCAACAATTTGAAGAGCATACCTGCACTGCCCACTATCATCGAAAAGGTGATGCAGTATGGCTACGAGGAGATACAATGGAGCAGCAATATCGCGTCGAACATACGTTTGTCGGAAAAGCAAATGCCAGAGGTGTATAACCGTCTTATCACAATTTGTTACAAGTTGGGTATCAATATCCCAGAACTATATCTCCAGACAAGTCCGATGCTTAACGCATGGACATCTGGCAACAAACGCGTGTACATAGTGGTTACGTTGGGACTGATTCGCCGTCTGAAAGGAGAGGAATTAGATGCCGTTCTTGCACATGAATGCGGTCATATTCTTTGTCAGCACGTTCTTTATTCCATGTTAGCTAATGCCATCTATGACCTTGGTGATTCGTTAATGGAAGGTATCGTTGGGTCAATTGGTAACATGGCCATGAAACCAATCAAGCAGGCTCTGTTTAGCTGGTACAGGGCTTCCGAGTTGTCGGCAGACAGGGTGGCTTGTCTGATTACGTCGCCAGAAGTGTTGACACGTGTATTGGCAAAACTGGACGGCATACCGCCCATAATCCTCAAGGATTTAGACCTTGACGAGTGGACTAAGCAGGGTGCAGATTATGAACAGATGAAGAATGGCAGTGCATGGTCGAAGGTGGTGCGGTATATATCTAACGCTGATATGAGTCACCCCTATGGCCCTGTGAGGGCATACGAGGCCAAGCGTTGGGCTGGTGGTACTAATTACCAGCGACTGAAAGCCAGTCCCTGTATGCAACTTTCTGGTGACGCCTGTCTCAGTTGTGGAAAACCTATCAGTCGAGAGTGGACTTTCTGTAGATGTTGTGGCAACAAACTCAAATGAAAATAAATTATAAGTATCAATTAATATGGCAATTTTCAACACGGAAAAGATTCTGAACGCGAATCCTTCGTTGATTCCTACGATCGCAGATGCAATCTTCAGTGAGTTTCAAGCGGAAGGTTTCACGGCAAAATGTGACAGCTATGCTGGCGATGTGTACGACATTTCATTAGCGAAAGGTAGTGTCTTCAAGGCTGTAATGGGAATGAAGTCGGCACTTAAAGTGACGCTTACTCCTAATGGCAATTCCATTCACATCAAGGCTGGTGTTGGTATCTTTGGCCAGCAGGCCATACCTACGGCGATTTCGATGTTCGTCTTCTGGCCGATGCTGATACCACAAATATGGGGTTTGGTGCAACAAGCAAAGCTTGATGACAAAGCCATAGCCATTGCCGAGCGAATTGCTGCGGAGAATGCTTCCCAGTCGTATGCCCAATCATCCACAACAGCCAGCATGTTCTGTCCAAATTGCGGAAGCAAAGTAAACGGCAATGTCAATTTCTGTCCTAATTGTGGAAACAAATTAATGTGAAAGAATTATGATTACGTTTATTATTATTGTGGTCACGATTATTGTCATTGTAAACGTGTCAAAGCCTGACAAACATGACGAACAAAAGGATCGTATTGCAATTGAGCAACTGCCCTCCTTTACAATTCACGCAAACACGCTGTCCACATTGAAACAGGTAGGGGAAGTGATTCTAGACGAACATATTATAACGTCATTTTCTTTTTCTAATGCAAATGTCATTGTCAAATATAAGAATGGTAGGGTATTCCAATCTCAATTGTCGAGTATTGAAGCATGGTTTGGATACTCTATGCATAGAAGGTTTGTGCATCTAATAGCTTATAATCAGGATGAATGGATACAAGAAGCCAAAGGACTTTTTTCCGATAGGGATTGGGATAAAATATTTTATGTTTTATCTTTGTCAAATAAAACACATGATGTTGATTCTATCAGTAGTAAATACAGAACACAAATTGATGGAATAAGCCGTGCAAGGACAATGTCGAAGATTATTGACTTTTTAGCAAATTAAGACTATGTTACAAGGTTACATTGCAAAGAAATGGGGCGATAAGATGTTCGAAGCCGAAATCGCCAAAGTCGTAAAAAAGCATGCATTTTGGGCTGCAATAATATTAATTCTGCCTCTATTTGGCTTAGAGGTTATTGCCTTCGTTGTCATCTTATGGCACATGTATTCTTCTTTGTGTGAGAAGGCTGGAACCAAGTTGAGGTTTGGAACAATTGCCGTAGGCTTTATAGTGAATGTGGTTATTGCTACTGTAATAAGTATTTTGTTGGATCTTATACCTGTGGTAGGATGGTTGGGTAAAGGTTTTATCGTCTACTTGCAGTTCTACCTTTCTGGTAAGGCATTTATTGAAACATTGAGAAAGGCATACCCAAACGAAACAAATTCCAACAACAGAGCCTAAATCTCACAACAAAGTTATTCGGATAATTATTCGGCGGCTAAATAATGACTCCTTTCTCAAGAACAACACTAACGTCTTTCCAATCATCAATCCATATTATTCTAATACCGAGATGACTTACGGACGATTCTATCATTTTCATTTGTATCGTGTTTCCCGGTTTCTTTTCTATCCAGTAGTGGGACGTACTACTTACGTTAACTACCCCTTTCTTTCGTAGTGAAGCCAACCGCTCTTCCTGTATCCAAGCTAACCAACGCCTTATATTGGGATCAACAAAGGAAAGACCCACAAAAAATACCGTATGGTTTGTTAAAGTATTTAAAAAGGCAGAAGATTGCCATGAAAAAGAAGAGTTCGCCAATTGTAAATACTCATTTTCAAGGAACACTAAACGATCGTCTGCATTGAACATATTTCGTGCCTTGTTCCATGTTCCAGGAACAGGTATTACACCATGACAAAAATAGTAGGGAATTCTATATCTTTCATGGTATGATGTCGGTTCAATAATATAATCAAAGAACTTCTTGTTTTCTCCATATTTTTCATGAGCGATAGCGTTCATGAGAGAACCCAACAACATCTCAGCATTAAAGGATAAAATAGATGCTGGAGCATGACCGTTGTCTTTTAGTTTCAATATTGATTTTGCCAAAAAGAAGGCAGTTAATCTGTTTGCTGTTTTCTTTTGAATAATGTACAAATATCTCCCCCAATTAATACCAGAAGCACCCGGATCACTCGTAAGACACTGTAGAACAACCTCCTTGTCAGATGGAGAAATGTCTTTAAAAAGGTCTTCATACAGAGTGTCTGCTAATTCTTTGGAGAAAGCATCATGATTTTTTCCAGCATATTCAATAGCAGCCTGAAGAATCACTTCTGGAGACATTTTTTTTGACAGTTCATCAAACAAAATATCTGCTTCTGGTGCACATTTATGTAATATTTTTTTTGCGAGGCCATCCCATAATGGAAATAATGGTGTTGATATTCCAGAGCCAATACATAGAGCCCACGAACTCTCCTTTTTTACGAGATTTGGAATGTTTTTTGTGGATAATCCTTTTTTTGCCATATTAAACTATTTACGCAGCAAAGATACGAATTATATCTAAAGCAACCAAATCTTATTCTAAAATTATTGTTTTCAATCGGTAGGTACGGTTGCGGTTACCCCCATGAGCCTCCAGATATCCGAACTCGGTGAGCTGGCGCAGATAACGCTTGGCAGTGGTGGCAGTGAAACCAAACTGGCGGACAATAGTCTCTGTGGTGAATTCCTCTTTATCGGCCACAAAAGTAAGAATATCGACCAATTTCTCGGCCAAAGTGGGTTTTGCCGACCATTTATCGACCATTTTCTGCCGTAACACCCGTTTATCGACCATTTTCTCGGAAGCAGAACTCAGATATTGGTCGATATCGGTCTTAAGATGCTGAATGTGCAGACTTGCCATGCAGTTCTGGAAGATGGTGATGTCCTCTGCTTCGCGGGTGTCGATAAGAGCCTGGATATAGGTGGCCTTGTCTTCTACCAACACCTTGGTGGGCAACACGCCGAACTCCATCTGTAGGAGGTTCATCAGCAGTCGGCAGGTGCGTCCGTTACCGTCGGCCCACGGGTGGATGGTCACCAGCTCATAATGCGCCCAGAAACTGAGGTCGTAGACAGCACAGATGTCCGTAGGGTCGATGGCTTTGCGGCGACGGTCAAGTTCCTCGCAGAAGGCAGCCAGGCGTTCCGGAACTTTGAGATAGGACATATAGGACTTGCCTCCTATTCCTGCGGAAACGTTCAATTTACGCAATTCGCCTTTGGCAGCAGAGAAATTACCACCCATGGCGCTGTATTCAATGCCAGTGTGTGCCATCACTTTTGAGGCCAGCGTGATAAGCCAGTCAACGGTGATGGGCTCGTGTCGCTTGATCCACTCGCGACCATATTCGTATGCCACCTTCAAATCGAGGTTCATCTGTTGCTCCACCATGGTGCGCTTGCTGCTGGTGATGCCCTCGTCGAAGAGCAATTGTGCCTCCACCTCGGTCACCGTGCTGCCCTCTATGGCAGTGGAATGCACGATGATAGAGTACAGATAGAACTTATCATAGTCTATCTGCTCGGAGATGCCCAACGCGCGGTGCCGGTCAAGCAGTTGCAATAATATGTCCCTGTTCTCTGGTGTCATCATGCTTCAATTCTCTCACATTTTCACGGTGCAAAGATACTCATATTCCCACACATGGCAAAATATATTTTCTCAATCCAAGGAAAAAACGTATTTTTGCAGCAGAATAACATTTGGAAAGATGAAGAAAATACTGTCAATTATCGCGGTGGCGGCTGTAATGGCGCTGATGGCCACATCGTGCAAGGAGGCGCCGAAAGAGGCTAATCCCCCACAGGAAACAGGTGTCGCGGAGACGGACCCCATAGTGGCACTATGTCTGGCGGAGACCTCGCGCAACCCAATTGAGATTCTGGAGAAACTGATGTCGCAGCCTGACTGCCCCATGCATGGCCCCACGCACCATGTGCTGGTGGGTGCCGCCCTGCTGACGGCCTACAACAACTGTCTGCCCGACAGCGCAAAGCTTGACATGGAGGAGGCCCTCGCC
>ONUE01000079.1 GCA_900320975.1 uncultured Bacteroidales bacterium
CTCGGCCACACCAGTGCTAATCTTGCGAATCTTCTCATGGGCCTCAAGACGCCACTTCTCGTCGAAGGTGCGGATAATGCCCTCCATCTTCACCGTGTCGGGGATGATGTTGGTGCGTCCGCCCACCTCCTGTATTTTGCCAATGGTGAGCACCGTGGGCATCATGGGGGCGGCATTACGGCTAACTACCTGCTGCAGGGCAATGACGATATGACTGGCCACCACAATGGGGTCGACGCTAAGGTGCGGCGTGGCGCCGTGGCCACCAAGACCTTTGATGGTCCAGTAGAGCTCGTCGGTCGAGGCCATGTACTTACCCTTGCGCATGCCCACCTTGCCGCAGTCCATCTCCGGAAGACAGTGGAAAGAGTAGATTTCGTTTGGCATCACCTCGTCGAAGAGGCCATCCTCCATCATCATGCGGGCGCCACCTGGGTATTTCTCTTCGCTGGGTTCGAATATGAACATCAGCGTACCACTGAACTGGTCTTTCAGTTGACCGGAGCGCCACACAATACTCTCCACACTCAACTCTCCGCTCTCCACTCAGCATAGCCATGACGCCTGTCTTTCCAATCCCCGTCTTAGGATCCAGTCCCATTTCTCGCAGCCGTTCGGCTACGAACTCCATGGTGCCATACTCCTCTTGCGAGAGGTCGGGGTGTCGGTGCATCCAACGCCGCCACTCTATCACTTCCTCTCGCTGGGCATGGGCCAACTGCTTTATTTTCTCAATGATGTTTTCCATCAGGCTTTCTTGATACTGATAACGGTATTCTGACCGTCAAGGAGCTCCACAGGTGTACCGTCCTTCACCTCTGGGACAAGCGTCAGTGAAGTGCAGAGAGTCTCCGTACAAATATACTCACGGTGACGCTCTATGGCGCTATCCCACTCGCCACTCTGCAGTCCAACGACGATGCGGTCGGTCACTTCAAAGCCTTCCTTGCGGATATTCTGTATGCGGTTCACCAGTTCGCGGGCGATGCCTTCGTCAACGAGCTCTGGGGTGAGCTGTATGTCGAGGGCCACAGTGAGGCTGCCGTCATTGGCCACCACCCAGCCGGGGATGTCCTGCGTGGCAATCTCCACGTCGCTAATAAGCACTTCGCAGTCCTGACCTTCGACGTTAACCACACAGCGGCTATCGGCCTCGAGGGCGTTGATCTGCTGCTGGCTGAATGTCATGATGGCGGCACCGAGGGCTTTCATCACCTTGCCGTAGCGTGGGCCAAGGGTCTTGAAGTTGGGCTTGATCTTCTTGACGAGCAAGTCATTATCGGCAGCAAGAAACTCCACTTCCTTGACGTTAAGCTCAGAGCAGATGAGGTGCTGCACCTTCTCAATCTGAGCCTTCATATTCTCGTCTCGCACAGGAATGACAATCTTCTGCAGCGGCTGACGCACACGCAGGTTGCTCTTCTTACGCAGACCGAGGACCATGGAGCAGACCTTCTGGGCCAGCTGCATGCGCTCCTCGAGGGCCTTGTCGACCATCTCGGCATGGTATTCGGGGAAGCCGAGGTGATGCACGCTCTCCACGTCGTAGCGCTTGGTGACAGCGTTAAGGTCGAGGAACATCCTCTCGCTGAAGAACGGTGCGATGGGGGCAATAAGGCGGCTGAGGGTCTCAAGACACGTGTAGAGCGTCTGATAGGCAGACACCTTGTCGGCAGTCATCTCGCCCTTCCAGAAACGGCGACGGCAGAGACGCACGTACCAGTTGCTGAGGTAAGCATCCACGAAGGTGCCTATGGCACGGCCGGCGCGGGTAGGCTCGTAGTCCTCCATGGCGTCGCCGACGGTCTTCACCAGTGTATTTAGCTCGGAGAGTATCCAGCGGTCAATCTCGGGACGCTCAGCGATGGGCAGGTCTTTCTGCGAATAGTCGAAGCCGTCGAGGTTGGCATATAGTGCGAAGAAGCTGTAGGTGTTGTACAGCGTGCCAAAGAGTTTGCGGCGCACCTCGTCAACACCTTCCACGTCGAACTTCAGGTTATCCCACGGCTGACTGTTGGTAATCATGTACCAGCGGGTGGCGTCGGGGCCATACTTGCCGAGGGTCTCGAAGGGGTCGACGGCATTGCCGAGACGCTTACTCATCTTGTTGCCGTTCTTGTCGAGCACCAAACCGTTGCTGATGACGTTCTTGAAGGCCACGCTGTCGAAGCACATGGTGCCGATGGCGTGGAGAGTGTAGAACCAACCGCGGGTCTGGTCGACGCCTTCGGCGATGAAGTCGGCCGGGAACTCGGTAGGCTTCAGCTCGCCGCCCATGTAATGAATCTGGGCGTAAGGCATAGCACCGCTGTCGAACCACACGTCTATGAGGTCCGGCTCACGACGCATGGGCTTGCCGCTGTCGCTGACAAGGATAACGTTGTCGATATAGGGACGGTGCAAATCAAAGTCCTTGTAGTCGCCAGCATAGGGATTCGAGTCCATGAGACCGGCCTTGATGGCCTTCTCAATCTCGGCGCTCAGTTCCTTCACGCTACCGATGCACTTCTCCTCCTTGCCGTCCTCGGTACGCCAGATGGGTAGCGGGGTGCCCCAGTAGCGGCTGCGGCTGAGGTTCCAGTCAACGATATTCTCCAGCCAGTTGCCAAAACGGCCGCTGCCGGTAGCCTCGGGCTTCCAGTTGATGGTCTTGTTGAGCTCAATCATGCGGTCCTTGAGAGCCGTTGTGCGGATGAACCAGCTGTCAAGCGGGTAGTAAAGCACAGGCTTGTCAGTACGCCAGCAGTGCGGGTAGCTATGGGTGTGCTTCTCGCTCTTGAAGAGTTTCTTCTCCTCCTTCAGCATGATGACCAGCTCCACATCGAGGCTCATGTCTTTCTCACCCTTGGTGGGGTCATAGGCGTTCTTGACAAACTTGCCGGCATACTTCGAATAGAGATCCAGGTCCACATTGGCCTTCACCCATTCGGGGTCGAGGTCCTCGACAGGTGCGAAGCGGCCCTGCTTGTCGACCATCGGCAGCTGTTTGCCATCGCGGTCGAAGAGCAGCAAGTCGCCGATACCGGCTTTCTTGGCCACACGGGCGTCGTCGGCACCGAAGGTAGGTGCGATATGCACGATGCCGGTACCGTCCTCTGTGGTCACGTAGTCGCCAAGGATGATGCGGAAACTGCCCTTGTCACTCACCTCGGTGGGCTTCACCCAAGGTATCAGCTGCTCATAGCGCAGACCTTCAAGATCTTTACCCTTACATTCTCTGACAATCTTGTATTCGGGAGACTTGCCCTCCGGGAACATCGAGCCCACCAACGCCTTGGCCATGATGATGCGGCAGGGCTGCTCGGTATAGGGGTGTGTTGTCTCGAGAGTCACATAGTCAATATTGGGGCCCACACAGAGGGCGGTATTCGAAGGTAGTGTCCAAGGCGTAGTCGTCCATGCAATGGCGTAGGTATTGTCCTGATCGCAGAGCTTGAACATAGCCACACAGGTGGTGTCTTTCACGTCGCGGTAGCAGCCAGGCATATTCAGCTCATGGCTCGAGAGGCCGGTACCGGCGGCAGGGCTGTAGGGCTGGATGGTATAGCCCTTATAGAGCAGACCTTTGTCGTAGAGCTTTTTCAGCAGGAACCACAAGGTCTCTATGTACTCGTTGTTGAAGGTGATGTAGGGGTTCTTGAGGTCAACCCAATAGCCCATCACACGCGTCAACTCGTCCCACAGCTCCTTGTACTTCATCACCTCCTCACGGCAGGCGCGGTTGTAGTCGTCGACGCTTATCTTCTTGCCAATGTCTTCCTTGGTAATGCCGAGGTTCTTCTCCACGCCAAGCTCCACAGGCAGGCCGTGGGTATCCCAACCGGCCTTACGGTCAACAGAGTAACCCTTCTGCGCTTTGTAGCGGCAGAAGACATCCTTGATGGTACGGGCCATCACGTGGTGGATACCGGGCTTACCGTTGGCGCTCGGGGGACCGTCGTAAAACACAAATGTGGGATGCCCCTCGGCCAGCTTCTGGCCCTTCTCAAATGTCTCATTCTCCTCCCAGTAGCGGCGCACATCCTGCCCGATCTGGGTCAAATTAAGTTGCTTATACTCGTTATATTTCATATTCCTTATTACTATATATTATCTATCAATCATTAACCATTATAACACAACAACTTGACGGCATTCTCCGCCAAGGAAACAATCTGCAAATATACACAACATTCCGAAAAAACACAAATTATTTTGTCTTTTCTTGCCTTCTGTACAACACACCCTTATCGGCAGGCATAAAAAAAACTCAGCCGCAGAAACTGCGGCCGAGGCCAAAACAAAAGCGTATGAAAAAAATTACTTCTTTGCTTTTTTATTTCTTGCTCAGATATTCCTTCACGTTATCGGAAGCAACGATCTCCTCCTTGAACATGTAGGCGCCGGTCTTCTCGGAGCGGACCATGCGGATAACCTTTGCAAAACTCTTACCGGTAGAGGTTTTAAGGGTAGCAACAACTTTTTTTGCCATAGTCTAATTCTCCTATTTTACTTGATTTCTTTGTGAACGGTGACCTTCTTCAGGAAGGGGTTGTACTTCTTAAGCTCCAGACGGTCCGGAGTGTTCTTCTTGTTCTTGGTGGTGATGTAGCGGCTCATGCCGGGAACACCGCTGTTCTTCTGCTCGGTGCATTCGAGGATAACCTGCACACGTGCGTCTTTATTTTTCTTTGCCATGACTGTTATTGTTTTTCTTCGTTATTCACCTGATTCCCAAAAGGAAAAGAGCATCAACAATTCATTTTTGGGCATTCAAATCGGCTGCAAAAATACAACCTTTTTTCTAACTGGCAAAATTTTTTTCACATTAGCACCAAAATTTTCCTTCACACCTATCAGGCGAATAGGGCTCGGAAGGCCTCCTCGATGACGCTGACGGGCACTATCTCGATGCCGTAGCGCTTGGTGTCGATGGAGCGCACATTATATTTTGAGATAAATATCTTCTCGAAGCCCAGCCTGTCGGCTTCGGCGATGCGCTGCTCCACACGGCTCACAGGGCGCACCTCGCCACTCAAGCCCAACTCAGCGGCGAAGCAATAGCGCGGCGACACCGGTATGTCGACATTGGACGAGAGCACCGCACAGGCTACGGCAAGGTCTATGGCGGGGTCGTTGACCTTCATGCCTCCGGCGATATTCAGGAATACGTCCTTGGCACCGAGCTTGAAGCCACAGCGCTTCTCCAGCACCGCCAGCAGCATGCTCAGCCTTCGCATGTCGAAGCCGTTGGCGTTGCGCTGCGGCGTACCGTAGACGGCGCTGCTCACGAGACTCTGCACCTCTATGAACATAGGTCTGGCACCCTCCAACGTGGCAGCCACAGCGGCGCCACTCAGCGTCTCGTCACGCTGGCTCAGCAGAAACTCGCTGGGGTTGGGTACTTCGCGCAGGCCGTTGCCCTGCATCTCAAAGATACCAATCTCTGCTGTGCTGCCGAATCGGTTCTTCAGCGCACGCAGTATGCGGTAGCCATAGTTACGGTCACCCTCGAACTGCAGCACAGCGTCGACGATATGCTCCATCACCTTGGGACCGGCCAGCGTGCCGTCTTTGGTGATATGGCCTATCAGCAGCACCGGCACCCCGGTCTGCTTGGCGTAATGTTGGAATTCAGCCGTGCACTGTCGTATTTGGCTCACACTGCCCGCCGGCGAGTCAATGTCCTCTGTCGTGATAGTCTGTATGGAGTCCACTATCAGCAACTCTGGCTTAACAGCATCCACATGCTCAAATATACGCTGCGTCACCGTCTCACTCACAACATATAACTCAGTGGATAGTGGATAGTGGGTAGTGGGTAGCACTTGACCACTTTTCAAGCCTTGTTGTTCTGTGCTACCCACTACACACTCCCCACTACCCACTAATCTATCGGCGCGCATCTTTATCTGCTGCTCACTCTCCTCGCCACTCACGTACAATAGTTTCCTGTCGGTAACGGCCAGCGCCGTCTGCAGCAGCAGCGTGCTCTTGCCGATGCCGGGCTCGCCGCCGAGCAGCAGCAGACTGCCGGGCACTATGCCGCCACCGAGCACACGGTCGAACTCGCCGCAGTGCGTCGGTATGCGCACCGTTTCACTGTAGCTCACCTCCTGTATCCTCTTCGGCACCGACTGCAGTTTCTCGCCCTCCACTCTCCGCTTTCCACTCTCCGCTTTCACAACCTCCTCGGCAAAGGTGCCGAACTTCCCGCACTCGGGGCAGCGGCCCAGCCAACTCGACGACTGGTAGCCGCACTCCTGACAGAAATAGTATGTCTTTGCTTTAGCCATGTCTTAGAATTCGTCAATTACTTTGTCCACCCTGTAGACCTTGTCGCCGCGATGCAGCGTCTCACTGGCCTTGATGCTGAAGCAGTCGCCCTGGTGCACCTCGGGCACGGGGTCACGGTCGGTGCGCAACTCCTCGACGGTGGCGCGGTATACACCGGTGGTCTCGCCGGTGACCATCACCTCGTCACCCACCTTCAGCGTCTCGGCGGTCTGCAGCTGCACCTCGGCAACGCCGATGCGTCCGAACCAGTTCTTCACCGGCCCCAGGTACACCTTGTTCTCGGTGGCCTGTGAGCCGTAGCGCTCGCTCCACTCACCCAGCTTGCGGCCCAGATAGTAGCCGTCCCAGAAGCCGCGGTTGAACACCGTGGCCAATCGCGTCATCCAGCCTTCAATCTTCTCTTTCGAGTAGCTGCCGTCGGCAATAGCCTCCACCGCCTCGCGGTAGCACTCGGTGACCGTCCGCACATAGTCGGCACTCCTACCCCGCCCTTCTATCTTGAGCACCCGCACACCGGCTTTCACCACCTTGTCCAGGAAGCCTATGGTGCAGAGGTCCTTGGGCGACATGATGTATTCGTTGGCACACCTGCAGGCAGGCGCCGCGGTTGGCGCTGTAGTTGTAGTTGTCCAACGAGAGGTAGCACTTGCCGCTTACGCTCATGCAGAGGGCGCCGTGGGCGAAGACCTCCACCTGCACCAGCTCGCCTTTGGGACCACGTATGTCGTTGTCCTTGATGTACTGGGTAATCTCCGCCACCTGCCTCAGCGGCAGCTCGCGGGCGGTGACTATCACGTCGGCAAACTGCGCATAATAGCGCACGGCCTCCACATTGCTCACGTTGCACTGCGTCGAGATATGCACCTCGACACCCACGCTGTTGGCATAGTTGATGACAGCCATATCACTGGCTATCACGGCACTCACGCCAGCCGCCTTTGCGGCGTCCACCAGAGCGTGCATCTCGGCAATCTCGTCGTTGTAGATGATAGTGTTAACCGTCAGGTAGGTGCGCACGCCGGCAGCATGTGCTATCTCACAGATGCGCCCGAGGTCCTCTACGGTGAAGTTGGCGGCGCTGCGCGAGCGCATATTGAGCTTACCCACGCCGAAGTACACGGCATTGGCGCCACCCTGTATGGCAGCCTGCAAGCTCTCGTACGAGCCCACCGGCGACATTATCTCAATCTTTTGCATTATCTTTTATACAAATCCATCACATTCATATCCGTCCACTTGGTGGGCGTCAGCTTGCTGTCGCTCATGGTGGCGTCGAGCGTGGTGACACGCCCTGCGAAGGCCTGTCCCACGAAGGCGCAGAAGAGGTCCACGCTGCCCGGCAGCCAGCTGGCCACCTCGTGGCCTATGCCCTCGAAGCGCACCACCCAGCAGGGGTAGTCGGCCTTGCGCATCTGCTTGGCGACCACATCGGCACCATAGAGCGCATGCCTCAGCACTTTGGGGAAGCGCTTGTAGGCCACTATCTTGTCTTTGGCGCCGTGCATGAGCATCGTCGGCGCCGGTGCCGTCTTCCACTGCGGCTTGCCTTTGCACATGATGGCGCCGGCATAGGGCACCACTGCGGCAGGCTTCCAGCCCGCTGGCAGCACTGCGGCCTCCGGCTTGCCGTTGGCGCGGTAGTAGTCCATCTGCAGCACGGCAATGGCTCCGGCGGAGCTGCCGGTGAGCACCATGCGGTTGGGGTTCACCCCAAGCTCGGCGGCATGCCCCACCACCCACGCACAGGCGGCGGCACAGTCCTCGGCGGCCATATCGATGCACCACTGGAAGAGGGTCTGCGTTCCCGTGATCGAGGAATAGCGCGCCACCATAGCGGTGTCCTTAAGTCCCAGACGGTAGTCGGGACTCACCACCACGAAGCCGCGCTCGGTGAGCACCTTGGCGACCTGCTGCTGGTAGCTGTTGTCGCGCGAGCCCATCACGAATCCGCCCCCGAAGAGGGCCACCACACAGGCCGAGTCGGGCCGCGGCGTGGCGGGATACCACACGTCGAGCCTCAGCGCCGAGTCGCGCCCGGCGAACACATGGGTCTCCTTTCTCTCCTGCGCCTGCACGGCGAAGGCCGCCAGCAGCAGGAGCACTATAGTTGTACGTTTCATAGTCGTCAGAATGTAAATTGCAGGCCTGTGCCCACGGTAATCCAGTCGTTCATGAAGGTGGTGCCGCTGGCCTCGGTGCTGACGTCGTTCAGCCAGGCATAGCCCAGCCGCGTGACCCAGCGCACATGCTCACCGCCGATACCTATCTGCACCTGCGGCTCAATCAACACGTTGGTCGTGGTGTAGTGCTCCGAGCGGTCGGG
>ONUE01000040.1 GCA_900320975.1 uncultured Bacteroidales bacterium
TCACTCGCTTTTTTCAACCGTCGTTTTTTCGGCGAAAGCGGATGCAAAGATACAACCATTTTCAAAACAACCAAAATATTTTTTCAAAAAAATCTCTCCGTCCAACATAACTTCCTTGTTTATCAGCGCTATCCGTCGCAAAAAAATTTTCGCCCACCCTCCGGAACCCTCCCCCAAAAGCCCTCCAGGCCCCGCAAAATTTCAAAAAAATAGCCGCTTCGGCGGCAAAACAGGCAAAAACAGCCACAAAACAAGAATATCGTGCTGTATATCACCGACATAACCATCAAAACACCCCCTGAAACGGCCGCAGTTATCAACAGCGCACCCCTCCCCCGCCCCTCCGACCCCGCTCCGTCCCCGCTCCGACTGTTCACCGGTTGTTTAACGGTTTTTGGTCGGAGAGGGGTCGGAGCGGGGACGGAGAAGGGGCGGAGGGGATTCATTTTTTTTCAGTTTTTGAAACATTTTTTGCATTTATTTAGAATGATTCATATATTTGCACTTGAGAGTGACAGCCATATAAACACATAATCCATTGAAAGCGAAAGCTATAATATTATTTTGGATTGTGCTTTTCTGTGTCAGGGCCGCATTTGCCCAGGCACCAGTAAGCGATACGGTATACGCTACCGTGTGTGATAGTATTGTGTGGCATGGCAACACATATAGGGCTTCCGGCATCTACACCTTCGACACCACCATTGCTCCCGGACTTAACAGAACCATCACGCTAAATCTGACCGTATACCACCGCTCCGAGCAGCACGAATACGATACAATAATGTATTACGAGTCATTCCCCTGGAATGGCAACATTCTTCGTAACAATGGCACCTACAGGAGGACACATACCGACATGCACGGTTGCGACAGCGTGGAGATTCTACACCTGCATGTGGTGCCGAAGATGATAACCAACATCAACCTACCCAATATTTGCAGCGGGGCGCAAGAGATAATCGACTTCGGATTTACCTACGCGAACAATGTGGTGGTACAGTACGGCGTGACGACCCTCGGGCATGTGGACACCGTATTCCTGCCCGACGGAATGCCCTGCGGCGAATTGGGCTGCTCATACGTCTCGCCGGTGGAATTCAATGATTTTGCAGAAGATGCCACCATCACCTCGGCCAACGATATCCTTTATGTGAGGCTCAACATGGAGCATTCATATATAGGCGACTTATACATAAATATAACCTGCCCCAACGGCCAGAAAGCCGACTTGTTACACTTCTTGGGCCACGGCATGTCGGCATGCACAGAAGACATCGGCCATGAACATCGTGGGTGGGACAATAGTTACTCTAACCTCCAAGGTAGCACATATCTGGGGATTCCTGTAGACGAACGCGATGGTGCCTACCCATGCGATGCATCACGCTACGGAAACCGTCCTGGTATTGGATGGGATTATTGCTGGAGCAGCAATACCCAAGAGGGCTACAGCTACGCCCCATACGACGGCCTCATCTACCGTAGCACTAACCGCAGCGGAGTAAGCGTAAATCCGAGCGACGTGGAGAACAGGAGCAACTTCTACCACCCCGAGGACTCGTTTGCCAACCTCATTGGCTGCCCGCTCAACGGTGTGTGGCAGATTGAAGTCATCGACGGGTGGAATAACGACAATGGCTACATATTCAACTGGGATATCGCCCTCGATCCCCGACGGTTGCCACAATCTGGTGTAGGAGCATGCATACCCTCCGAGTACGAAATGATAGGAGACTTCATCACCCGCATTGATAGTACCTCTTTCTTATTGGAAGCACCGGACAACTTGACACACGACACCGCCATCACATACACATTCCGCGTCACCAACACATGCGGCGACCAAATTGACACCACCGGCACCATCATCATCCATAAAGCATACTACGACACAGTGATAGACAGCGTCGCCTCATGCAGCTCATACTGGTGGAACAATCAACTGATGACCACCGACACCTTGGTATACGCCATGCTGCGGAGCCAATACGGGTGCGACTCGCTCGCTGCATTGGCGTTCTCCCTACTACCGTCCTTTACAACCGACCTGTATGACACCGTTTGCTCCAACCAGAGTTACCTATGGGGCACGCCGCAGCGCGAATTATTCAACCCGAGCTCCGTCACCATACACACACAGGTCGCCGACAGCGCCGGTGAATACTACACGGCAGGAGAAACGCGATTGTTCACAAACACCCTACGTGCACGCAACAACTGCGACTCGTTGTTAAAACTACACCTCTTCATACTGCCGGCCTACGACATCAATTACCACGACACCATCTGCGCCTCGCACTTGACGGGCTTCACCAGCGACTCGTCATCACTCTGGGTGGCAAATTATTACCCATATAGAGGGAATATCTATTACAGCGCCGGCGACTACCGCTACAACTATACGACGCACCAGGCCCTTACCTGCGACAGCATACACACACTACATTTGAAAGTACAGAAAACCTATGACCTGCATATATATGACACAATCTACGACGGCGATACATACCTTTTCGAGCGGCGGAAATATAACGCCACTGGCGTCTACCCGCGATTGTTAACCTCGCACTACATGTGCGACTCCTTGCGGACGCTCCATTTGAAACTCAACCGCCGCACATATATAGACAGCGTGATATGCCAGAACAGCCTGCCACTAAAATGGTATGGCAGCGTCCTCTTCAACGATGGAGGAGGCCTGAGGATAGGCTCAATGCAGATATTCAAGGACTCCATCTTCCTCACCGACTACCAGGGCGGCGACTCACTGCTGGTAATGACGCTCATTGTGCGCGACACTTCGGAGACGGTGGACATGGTACACGCCTGCGACTCGATGCAATGGCGCAATACGCCCGACACGCTCTACCGCGCAAGCACCACAGATCCCGAGCTACGACTGCAGCAATTGGCGGAATTAGACACGACAGGCCTTGGCGTAATGTTACCTGCCGCGCATCTGGCACCCTATACGATACACCTAATACCTTTCAATCTCCAGTGCGACTCGGTCCACCACTTAAACCTGACACTGGACCACACCCACTACTTTACCGAACAGGTTACGGCCTGCGACAGTCTGCTCTGGCCCAACAACCCGTACTCCAACAGCAAACCACAATGGTACTACAGCAGCATCAACGGCATTGCAGGTCCCCTCGGATCGAACAGTGCGACAGGGCCTGTGGACACGATGGTGACCGTAGGAGGATGCGACTCGGTGGTGAGCCTCGACCTAACAATACACCACTCTGCTTACACGGCGCTGCGCGACACCATCTGTCACGGAGTGCCCTATTCGTGGCATGGGATAGAGGTGCAGAGCGACAATACCTACCTCACCGAGGACTTCCCACTTCAAGACATTCTGGCCACCATACACAACTGCGACTCGGTGGTGAATATCACCGTCACCAAGATGGCCAGGCCACAAATAAGTTTTGACTACGAAACCGACTGCATCAGGCTACAATACACACTGCACGCGACCGCGACGGCTCCCTTAACCCCAGACGGGATACCTGAGCCTATGGCCTACACCCTCTGGAGTTCAGACCCACTCGACAACAGCCTTGACGGTCAAGAAGGGCTGACCACGATACAAGTGGCGCCCAACACGACGACAGAATACATACTTTTCGCCGACTACAGCGACATACCCTTCTGCCCCGCAACAGCAAACATCTCCCTCAGGCCGGTAACGATACCTGAGAGCATGATGAAAGTCATTCCTGACGTGCTAACATACGACATACAGGAGTTCACGGCCTATGACATCTCGCCGGACAAAGGCCGCAGCCGCTCCTGGTATACCGACTGGCAGCTACACAAAGAAAGCGGCCCGACAATGCATGACATTGCAGACATCAGCCACGACAGCTTGATTGTGGCTCTGGTTGTGGACAACGGACTATGCATGGATACTGCTGTGAAGACGATACCCATCATGCGGGTTGCCGTGTTCGCCCCCAACATCTTCACACCACAGCAAGAGACCAACAACCGCTTCAACATTGCGACGCAAGGAGTGATTGATGGAGAGTTGTGCATATACAACCGCGAAGGATTACTTGTCTACCGCACATCGAACCTTAGCGAAGGCTGGGACGGGCGTAGCCTGAGAGGCATCCCATGCCCACAAGACAACTACGTATGGAAGTTCGAATACACCACCGCCGACCATCCGCGCAGCCGCCAATCAGCCGTTGGTTCAGTACTGCTGATTAGGTGAATTAGATATTTTTTTTGCTAATTGCGTATTTATTTATATATTTGCATATTGCAATAGAGTGACTCTATTGTGCTATAGTATTGTATACCAACATTATTGAACAAAAATAACAAATAATATGAAACTGAATAATGTAAAATTGTCGTTATTCGCCGCCGCTTTAGGGGCGATGCTGACGGTGTCGTGTGGCACGAGCGAGGAGCTGGCGTATGTGCACGATGCACCGCGCAACGCAGAGACGCCAATCACCGGCAGATTCACCAAGGGCATCCAGGCCAACGACCTGTTGAGCATCTATGTGGAGAGTGAGACGCCTGCCGCCACCATCCCGTTCAACCAGGAGACGAACAAGATTGCCATGTCGGACGGCGTGGTGATGAACCCCGGCTCGTCGGCTGTGAATGGCTATCTGGTGAACAACGAGGGCGACATCATCTTCCCCGTGCTGGGCAGAGTGCACGTGCTGGGCATGACGCACGATGAGCTTGCCGCCGAGCTGCAGAGACGTTTGGTGAGCGAAGGGCATATCCTTGACGCACAGGTGACCGTGAAGCTGATGAACTTCAAGGTGTGTGTGCTTGGCGATGTGGCACGTCCAGGCATGATTGTTGCCAACGGCGAGCGCATGACGATATTCGAGGCATTGAGTATGGTGGGAGACCTGACAATATACGGTCAGCGCCAGAACGTGACTGTAATCCGCGAGGAGAATGGCGTGCGCACTGTGGGAGAGCTAGACCTGAGCTCAAAAGACGTGTTCGAGTCGCCGTACTACTACCTGCACCAGAACGACGTGGTGTATGTGGAGCCCAACATGAAGAAGAAGAAGAGTGCCGAGCGCGACCCGATGACGATGACCTACATCTCGACCGGCTTGAGCGTGTTGAGCGTGCTGTCGTCGATGTTCTACTACTGGGTGCTGTCGCAGTACTACATGAAGAAATAACCAAACAAATAAGATAAACTGGAATAAGCTTAAGTTTTATGGAATACAACAATCAAGTACAGAACAATGCCGAAGGGCAGCAGGAGAACTCCATCAACCTGCGCGATCTGGTGTTCCTGGTGCTGAACAACTGGTACTGGTTTGTGATATCGGTTGTGGTGTGTCTGGGTATCGCTGGACTAGTGTACAAGACACAACCCAAGGTCTTCACGTCCACAGGCACTATTTTGGTGCGCGACAACGGCAACTCCAATACCCGTTACAGTTCGCGCCAGATAGACCAGCTGCTGAACAACATGGGCATGGACAACTCGAACCTGTCGCTCGAGAACGAAATCCACTTGCTACGTTCGTCGTCGCTGATGGCACAGGTGGTGCAGCGCCTGAACATGCACTACTACTGCAACCGCAGCGACATGTTCCGCAAGGTGACCTACTACAAGGACGCTCCCGTCGAGCTGACAGTGCATGACCTGAACGAAGAGCGCATGCCGCAGTTGGACCTGAAGATAACCTTGAAGCCCAACAACAAGTACACCTACGAAATTACCGGTTCACGCTACAGCAAGAGCGCCAAAACGCTGAAAGGTGAAGCATACTACAGCCAGCCTATCAACATTGACGATACCGTCTCCTTCAAGATCGAGAAGACAAGACACTACAGAGACGACATGGAAGGCATGCGTCTGTACATCGGTGTGCGAGAGATACTTCCCATGGCACGCCAGATGATAGGCAACCTGACAGTAAGCCGTGTTGATAAGATGGCCTCCATCCTCTCGCTCTCCTACAAAGACGCCAACCAAAAGCGCGCCGGGGACATCGTAGACACGCTGATTGCCGTGTACAACGACGACGCCGTGGAGGACAAGAACAAAGTGGCACAGAAGACCAACAGCTTCATCAACGAGCGTATTGCCCTGATAAGCGGCGAGCTTGACGTTGTGGACGCCCAGGTTGAGCAGATCAAACGCAGTTCCGGTATGCCTGAACTGCAAGGTACTGCCAGTACACTGCTGCAGACCGGCACACGATACAACGAAGAGGTTGTGCGCTTGGAGACCGAACTGACACTGATACGCTACATCAAGAACGTGCTCTCCGACCCCACCAATAAAGAAGACCTGCTGCCGCCAAACGTGGGTATCAATGACGCAGGTATTCAGGCCATGATAGCATCATACAACTCGTTGGTGAACCAGTACCAGCGAGTGAAGACCACCGGCGGTTCCAACAACCCGCAGGTACGCAACATGGTACAGCAGATGGATGCCCAGTGGAGCGCCATCAATACAGCAGTCAACAACCTGCTCAACGCCACTTCGGTGCGCCTGCAGGACGCCAAGAGCCAGGAGGCCAAAGCCCGCGGCCAGATTGCCGCAATGCCTGGTCAGACCAAGGCCGTCACCGAGGTGACCCGTCAGCAGAAGATTAAAGAGGAGCTCTACCTCTACCTGCTGAGCAAACGAGAGGAGACCGCCATGAACCTGGCAGTGACCATCTCGAACGCCAAAGTCGTGGAGCCCTCCAAGACCTCTCTCACCGCCCCGCGCCTGATGATGTTTGCCTTGGTAGCCATTGTACTCGGCTTGGCACTGCCCGGCGCAGTGATGTTCATCATCAGCTTCTTCGACACCAAGCTGCGCTCGAAATCTGATATTGAACGCTTCACCAAGCTGCCCATCCTTGGAGAGATACCGCAGAAACCCGCCGCCCGCGCCAACGACGAGATTATCGTTACCGCCAACGGCACCGACGTCGTTACTGAGGCGTTCCGACTGCTGCACTCCAACATACCGTTCTTCCTGAAGGACAATCAGAAGGTGATACAGACAGTGTCGACAACGCCCGGTGAAGGTAAGTCGTATACGGCATTAAACTTAGCCCTGTCGCTGGCATACGTCGGCAAACGCACCATATTGGTAGACTTCGACCTGCGCAAACGCTCGCTTTCGAAGACCATCGACCGCCACAACCGCATGGGCTTGATTCACTACCTCCTTGACCAAGATGACAACTTCGACAAGTACATCATGCATAGCGAGACGAGTGACCACCTCGACTACATCGTCTGCGAAAAGACGCCGCCGAACGCCACACAGCTGCTGATGGGCGAGAAACTTGACCGCCTTGTGGCCTATCTGCGCGAACGCTACGACTACATCATCTTCGACTCGACGCCCGCACAGATTGTGGCTGACGCCGCCATCATCAACCGCGTATCCGACCTTACGGCATACATCATGCGTGTCGGTTACCTGAACAAGAACTCGCTGCCCTTCATCCAGGATATGGCCGACAAGGGCCGCTTCAAGAACATGGCCGTCATCATGACCGACGTGCCTCTGCTGCGCAAGCGCTACGGTGGCTATGGTTATGGCTACGGTTATGGTTACGGATATGGCTATGGTTATGGCTATGGTTACGGCTATGGCTATGGTTACGGATACGGTGATGAGAGTGACGCTGCAAGCGAATAAACCGAGATAGCATATGAAAGGAATAGTACTGGCGGGAGGCTCCGGCACCCGCCTTTACCCCATAACAAAGGGCGTTAGCAAGCAGCTACTGCCGATATACGACAAGCCGATGGTGTACTACCCCATCTCGGTGCTGATGCTTGCTGGCATACGTGACATACTGATAATCTCCACCCCCCACGACCTGCCGGGCTTCCGACGCTTGCTGGGTGATGGGAGCGACTTTGGTGTGCGTTTCAGCTATGCCGAACAGCCGTCACCCGACGGACTGGCGCAAGCCTTCATCATCGGTGAGGAGTTCATCGGTGACGAAGACGTGTGTCTGGTGCTCGGTGACAACATCTTCCACGGCAACGGCCTGGGCAAGATGCTGCGGCAAGCCGTACATAATGCCGAGGTCGACAGGAAAGCCACCGTGTTCGGCTACTGGGTGGCAGACCCCGAGCGCTACGGTGTGGCAGAATTCGATGCCGAAGGCCGCGTGCTGAGCATCGAAGAGAAGCCCAAAGAGCCCAAATCGAACTACGCCGTTGTGGGCCTTTACTTCTATCCCAACAAAGTAGTGAAGGTAGCTAAGAGCATCAAGCCCAGCGCCCGTGGCGAGTTAGAGATAACCTCTGTGAACCAAGCATTCCTTGCCGACGGCGAGTTGAACGTGCAGCTCATGGGGCGCGGCTTTGCATGGCTCGATACCGGCACACATGACTCGCTGGCCGAGGCGTCGACCTTCATTGAAGTCATAGAGAAGCGTCAGGGATTGAAGGTAGCCTGCCTGGAAAGCATAGGCTATGAGATGGGCTGGCTGACCGACGACGACATACGCCGCGTGGCACAGCCCATGGTCAAGAACCAATACGGCCAATATCTACTGAAACTAATTGACGGGAAAGAATAAAGAGAGTTGATGAATATTATAAAGACTGACATCGAAGGTGTGCTCATCGTGGAGCCGCGTATATTCGGCGACGCGAGAGGCTATTTCTTCGAGAGCTATAACGCCCGCGACTTCCGTGAGCAGACCGGCATAGACGTGACCTTCATACAGGACAACGAGTCGTGTTCCAGTTACGGAGTAGTACGCGGCCTGCACTTCCAGAAACCGCCCTATGCACAGGCCAAGCTGGTGCGTGTAGTAGAGGGCACGGTGCTCGACGTGGCTGTTGACATACGCAAAGGCAGTGCAACCTATGGCCAGCACGTGGCCGTGGAACTATCTGCCGACAACAAACGCCAGCTCTTCTTGCCCAAAGGCATGGCCCATGGCTTCGCTGTGCTCAGCGAGCGTGCCGTGTTCCAATACAAATGCGACGAATACTACCACCCCGAGGCGGAAGGAGCCATCGCATGGGACGACCCGACACTGGCCATCGACTGGCAAATAGAGCTCGACAAAGTCCTGCTCTCCGACAAAGACCGTAGGCATCCGTCGTTCAACGATTTTGTAACCCCATTCTGCAAAGCATGAACATTCTGGTCACAGGAGCCAACGGACAGTTGGGGCGGCACATGAGGCTGCTGGCACCGCAATCGGCACACCGGTGGCTGTTCACCGATGTGGAGGAGCTGGACATCACCTCACGTGAGGCTGTGGCCACTTTTGTAGCACAGAACGACATCAAGCTGATAGTGAACTGCGCCGCCTATACCAATGTCGACAAGGCCGAGAGCGACGAAGCTACGGCCCTGCGGATAAATGGCGAAGCCGTGGGATATATGGCTGAAGCCATAAAGGCCGTTTGCGGCACGCTGATACACTTCTCCACGGACTATGTCTTCGGCGGCACCCCACACAACACGCCCTGCGGCGAAGACCTGGAGGCCAACCCCACCGGAGCCTATGGCCGCACCAAGCTGGCCGGAGAGAAAGCCGCCGAAGGCTGCCGACATCTAATATTCCGCACCTCGTGGCTGTATAGCGAATATGGCAAGAATTTCCTGCTCACCATGCTGCGTCTCACTGCCGAGAAGCCCGAGCTTCGCGTAGTGTTCGACCAGGTGGGCACACCGACCTACGCCGGTGACCTTGCCAAAGCGGTGTTCACCATCATTGAGAACGGCGACTACACGCGACATGAAGGCATATTCAACTATGCCAACGAAGGCGTGTGCAGCTGGTACGACTTCACCAAAGAGATAGCGCGCCAGAGCGGACATACCGCTTGCCGCATACTGCCCTGCCACAGCAACGAATACCCCAGTCCGGTGAAAAGACCGGCCTATTCGGTGCTTGACAAGACCAAGTTCAAAGAGACATTCAAACAAGAAATACCCTACTGGACAGAAGCGTTAGCTCGCTGTATGTCCAATATCAAATAATAATACAACCAATGGCTGACGAAGTATTCATACACGAAAGTTCATACGTCGACGAAGGCTGCACTATCGGTGCAGGCACCAAGATATGGCATTTCTGCCATGTGCAGAAAGGTGCCGTTGTAGGCAAGAACTGCTCTTTCGGGCAAAACGTCAACATCGGCAACAACGTGCATATCGGCAACGGCGTGCGCATACAGAACAACGTGTCGGTGTATGAAGGCGTAGAAATTGAGGACAACGTCTTCTGCGGTCCCTCGTGTGTGTTCACCAACGTCACCACCCCGCGTGCCCACTTCCCCGTGCACGGCATCTATGCAAAGACCCTTATTAAAGAGGGGGCTTCGTTAGGTGCCAACAGCACCGTGGTCTGCGGCCATACCGTAGGACGCAGCGCCCTGATAGCCGCAGGCGCTGTTGTGACAAAGGACGTACCCGACTATGCCTTGATGGCCGGAGTGCCGGCGAAACGTATTGGCTGGGTGTGTGAATGCGGAAAGCGTCTCGACGACAGCCTGCGCTGCGAGTGCGGACGCGAATATCAGCTAAACGGCGAAACCTTAGTTAAGAAACTATAAACCATAAACCATGAGAAACCTATTCAAAAGACTGAACTTATTTGTTCTTAAGAGATACCGCCACTCGACGATATCCCAGTGGGCGGTGCTCTGTGCCGATATCGTGCTATTCTTGATAGCATTCTTATTGAATGAGATACTTAACAACAACCTGCTTGAAGGGACCAGCATAGCCCCCTTACTTGTCAAGCTCGGCTTGACACTTATGGTGACGCTGATATTCTTCTTCTTCACAGGCTCCTACCGCGGAATCATCCGTCACGCCGGCATGAACGATATCGTAAAGATTATCGTCTCCACCGTGATGCCAGCCGCAATTTTCATGCTCCTTTGGTACATCAACAACCACCTCTACGACCCCAACCGCTTCGCCGCCGTGCTGCCCTCTTATCGTTCGGCTGCCACGATTTACATGATTCTTGCCGTGTTGATGATAATCATGCGCCTCTTCATACAGCGCATATACAACGACTACTTCCGCCGTCACCGTGAAAGCGTCAACGTAGTAATCTACGGCGCCGGAGCGGCAGGTATCATAGCATACAACGCACTTCGTCAAGACTCCAACATTGAATACCGCGTAGTGGCTTTTATCGACGATGATATGTCGAAAGTAAACCAGGCACTCAACGGCGTACCCGTGATGCGCGCCAGGAAAGTGCTTAATGACAAGTTCCTCAAGCAGAAGAACGTCAAGCAACTTATCATCGCCATACCTTCGATACGCCTAAGACACAAGCAAGCCATCTCCACGCGAGCCCTCGACCTTGGCCTCACCGTCAAGACAGTGCCCCACATCACCACATGGCTCAACGGCTCATTCTCATCCAACCAGATCCAGGATATCAAGATTGAGGACCTGCTGGAGCGCGAGCCCATAAAGATGGACAACATCAACATCGTGCGCGAAGTGGTCGACAAAGTGGTGCTCGTCACCGGCGCTGCAGGCTCCATCGGCTCCGAGATATGCCGCCAGCTCATGCTCTACAAGCCCAAGAAAGTCATTCTGCTCGACCAGGCCGAGTCGCCGATGTATGACCTGCAGTTTGAGCTCAAGAATACCTACAAAGACGAGCTCGACCGCATGGAGTTTGTCATTGCCAATGTCAAGGACCGTCCGCGCATGGAGGAGGTCTTCGAGCTCTACCGCCCGCAGCTCGTCTACCATGCCGCTGCCTACAAGCACGTGCCCTTCATGGAGGAGAACCCCTACGAGGCCGTCTATGTCAACGTCTTCGGCACCCGCAATGTTGCCGACCTCGCTATCAAATATGGCGTGCAGAAGTTCGTCATGATAAGCACCGACAAGGCCGTCAACCCCACCAACGTCATGGGCGCCACCAAGCGCATGGCCGAGATCTATATCCAGAGCCGCTCCACCGACCAGACGCACTTCGTCACCACGCGCTTCGGCAACGTGCTGGGCTCCAACGGCTCCGTCATCCCGCTCTTCAAGAAGCAGCTCGCTGCCGGCGGCCCGCTCACCGTCACCCACAAAGACATCATCCGCTACTTCATGACCATCCCCGAGGCCTGTAACCTCGTGCTCGAGGCCGGTGCCATGGGCGAGGGCGGCGACATCTTCGTCTTCGATATGGGCAAGCCAGTCAAGATCTACGACATGGCTCGCAAGATGATACAGCTCAGCGGCATGCACAACATCGAGATCAAGGAGATAGGCCTGCGCCCGGGCGAGAAGCTCTACGAGGAGCTGCTGGCCACCAAGGAGAACAACATCCCCACCTACCACCCGAAGATTATGCGTGCACAGGTGCGCCGCTATCCCATTGACGCCATCGACGCCGAGTACAACCAGCTGTGGGACATCCTCGAGACGATGGACGACATGAAGATTGTCGGCAAGATGAAGAGCATCGTTCCCGAGTTCCTCTCCAACAACTCAGTGTACTGCCAGCTCGACACCGTTGCCCCCCCCAATCAACACTAAATAAATAGCTTACAGCATTACGGCCACTACCTTGCGCAGCAACTGCCGCGTACCGGTAGTGTCGTATACTATTGTCTGCACAATATACTGTCCGCGCGGAAGCAGCGCTCCACTATCGGAGCGGCCGTCCCACCGGACACTCCCCTGCGTGCCCAGCAACCCATTGTTAAGCAGCATCCTAACCCTGGTACCCTGGGCGTCATATACCTCCATCTTTGCCATCAGGGTGCCATCATCCACGGTATAGGTAATCTCCAACCAATCCTGATAACCGTCGCCGTCGGGTGAGATAATATCCGACGAGAAGGCAAAAGAGGACTCTTCCACAAGGATTTCCGTGCTCTGCGAGTTCTCGTAGCCGGGCGTACCGTAGCCGCTCGCAGACGAGGCGGAGAACCAGTTGCCGGCATCGTTGGTAGGGCGTGAGAACGAACGCCGTTCCAGCGAGACGCCATACTTGTCGCGCAGCAAGCGGCTATGCATGTCGGGCGAATAGTCGAACCTGTCCACCACAACGCTGTCCGCAGTGCTGAGTATCACGCTGCCGCCGCCGTTCGGGTAGGTAGGCAGCTGGCACTCAACAACCTTGCTGGCGAATTTTACCGT
>ONUE01000048.1 GCA_900320975.1 uncultured Bacteroidales bacterium
GAGAAGGTGGAGATGAGCAACCTTATGGTTGTGGTTGACGACCTGGCCCTTGACCCCGGCATCATACGTATCAAGAAGCAGGGAGGCGCTGGTGGCCACAATGGCTTGAGTGACATTGAAGCAGCACTTGGCACTCCCAACTACATACGCATGCGCATGGGTGTTGGTGACAACTTCAGCCGTGGACGACAGGTGGATTATGTGTTAGGGCGCATGGATGGTGAAGACCTGGTGAAGATGGAAGAGGCTGTGAAGACGGCCTGCGATGCCATCAAGTGCTTCTCCACACAAGGCATAGACCGCACCATGAATATGTACAACAGCAAAGGGAATGCACACGCCAATTCATGAATCTGACGCTTGACATAGGAAACACGGCTGTGAAGTGGGCTGCTTTCGAAGGACACACGCTCTTGGAGCAAGGGCTCGACCTGCCCACCGACAAGCTCACAGAGGCCGAAGGTGTGCTGGCCTGCGCCAGCGGAGCGCTGCCAGACACGGTGTATGACATCCCCTTGCTTACTGCCGAAACACACCTGCCCATACGCCTCGACTACAAGACCCCGCAGACGCTGGGTCCAGACCGCATAGCGGCGGCCTGTGGCGCGTGGAGCCTGCACCATGGCGAAGCTTGTCTGGTGATAGACGCCGGCACCTGCATCACGGTGGATTTCCTCGCCGCCGACGGCGTGTATCACGGCGGAGCCATCATGCCGGGTCTCGGCATGAGTTTGAAAGCACTGCATGACGGCACTGCACGGCTGCCATTGGTAAGCCTTGAGGGCGTGGACCGCGCACCAGCACTGGGCCGTTCGACAGAAGAGAGCATATTGGCGGGCACTCTGGGCGCCACACTGCTTGCGCTGGCAGGCTACGTGGCCCTGTACCGCGAGAAATGCGGCAAACTCAACGTGCTGCTCACCGGCGGCGATGCTCAACGCCTGATAAAAGCGGGCGCTACCGGCTGGGAGTATCAGCCGACGTTAACACTGATAGGACTAAACGAGATAATGATCTACGATGAAGAATAATAGACTTTTAATAATCGGAGTGATGGGCTTGATGGGCTTGATGAGCCTACGCGCAGAAGCACAAAACGGCTTCAACCTGCCCTATTCGCAATATGGCCTCGGCGTCAGCGAGCTGCCGTACAACATGCCGATGGTAAGCCGTATGGGCGGCGTGACATACACCAGCTCGGGCAACAACTACATCAACCCCTTCAACCCAGCCTCCTACAGCGCTATCAATATGGAGAGCTTTGTGTTCGATATCGGCTTCAACGTGCAGACGAGCACGCTGAAGAGCGGCACGAAGAGCGCCAAAGATGCCGACGGCAACATCAGCTATCTGGCAGTGGGCATGCCCGTGACCAAATGGATGAAAGTAGCCGCGGGACTGATGCCCTACTCCACGATAGACTACCTGACGGTGGTAAACACCACTGGCGCCGACGGTAATACGTACAAGACCTCGGCAAGCGGCGATGGTGGCGCCAACGAGTTGTTTGCTGGCTTGGGCTTCAATATCATCGACAACAAGACATCACATCTGCAGGCCGGCTTCAATGTAGGCTACCTCACAGGCAAGATAGTGAAGCTGCTGTCGTATACCTCCTCCGATACCAACTTCATTCCCGAAAGGAAAGCCAAAGAGTTGCGGCTCGGGAACGCAGTACTGGACTTCGGAGTGCAGTACCGTCAAGCCCTGGGCGAGAAATACACGCTGGGCGTGGGTCTGACTTACAAGCCCCACATGAAGATGAAGGTTAAAGAGATTGACCTCATATACACCTATTACGCTTCTACCGAGAGCCTGCTGGACACCATCTTCCCGACACGTGGTGAGGACGCCGAGACTCGTGGCCTGCTGGAGCAAGCCAGCACCGTAGGCGTAGGCCTGAGTCTGGAACGCAACGAACAGTGGATGGTGGCCGCCGACGCAACCTTCGGCGCATGGCAGGGAATCCGCTATACCGAGCCGGAAGGCCGCTCTATCTTCGGTGAGAGCGCCATGCGCGCCGGAGCCTATAGCAGCTATGCCATGGGATTCGAGAAGATGGTAAACATGAATGCTGCAAACTACTTTGGCCGCATTGGTTGGAGCCTTGGTGCTCACATGGAGCAGGGCTTAATGTATGTATCCGCTAACAGCGGTGACAAACGCGTGGACCAGTGGGGTGTGGGCGCAGGACTTAGCCTGCCTATGCGCAAGGGACGCTCTCTGCTCACTGTCAGTGTAGGCTACAGCAGCATGGGCGACAAAGACATTCTGCAGCGCGAATGTGTCACCTTCGGCATCGCCGTGAGCAGCTGCGAGCGCTGGTTTGTGAAGAGGAAGTACAATTAGCAAGAAATTGCCTAAAGGCAATACTAAATCAGAAAAGAACGAACAAACAAAATACACAATAACAATGAAAACACTCAGAACATTGACCATCGGAGCACTGCTGACGGCAGTAGCTCTGCCCGCAATGGCACAGATTGAGAAATGGGGCTGCAACGAAGAGGCTCTTGCCAACCCGCAGCCTATTATGGAGGCCGTATCCCTCTATCAGGAGAATGTGAAACAGTTCAAAGCCTCCAAGGACCAGCGCTACCTGCAAGAAGCCTATCCGCAGTGGAAGACTATCGTGGCCAACTGCCCCAAGCAGAGCAAGAACCTCTACCTCAACGGCGCCAACATCATGAAGGTCATGATTGCCTCGGCCACTACCGAAGAGCAGAAGAAAGCCTACATAGACGAGCTGATGGCTATGTACGACACCCGTATTGCCCAATATGGCGAGGCAGCCAAGTATACTGCCAAGAAGGCCAACGAGCTTGAGGAGCTCCTGAAGGAGGACGGCCTGCAGCAGTACTACGCCCTCTACAGCGAGGCTGTGAAGATTGGCGGTGACGACCTTGAGGCCGCCTATCTGGTGAAATACATGGAGGCCACCATCAATTATGTGCGTGCCGGTTTTGCCGAGCCCACTCTGGTGGTCGACAACTACGACATCGCCAGCGACCTGCTGGAGGGTGAGCTGCAGAAGAACGCCGCCGACAGCGTGAAAGCCGCCACCATACGTGGCTACATCGCCGGCGTCGAGGCCGCCTTCTCTCCCTATGCCAGCTGCGACCAGCTGGTGGAGATCTACGGCAAGAAATTCGAGGCTGATCCCGAGAACGTAGACCTGCTGAAGAAGATTACCGGCATCATGATGCGCAAGCGTTGCACCGAACAGGACCTCTTCTTCCGCGCCACCGAGAACCTCTACCGCCTGGAGCCCAGCCCTGCCACCGCCATGCGCATGGGCCAGATGTGCATCTCCAAGAAGCAGTATAACGATGCCATCAAGTACCTGAACGATGCCATCCATGGCGTCAGCGACAAAGACAAGTACAACGCCTACCTCTTCCTCGGCTATGCCCACACGGGTGCCAAGAACTGGGGTGCCGCCCGTACGGCCTACAACAATGCCGCCGCTGTCGACGCCACCAAGGGTGAGCCCTACATGAGAATAGCTCTGCTCTATGGTTCCACGGCGAGCAGCGCCTCTGAGGACAACGTGGGCGGCAAGAGCGCCTACTGGGCCGCCGTCGACAAGCTACAGCGTTCCAAAGCTGTAGAACCCACGGAGGAGAACATCGAGGCCTGCAACCAACTTATCAACAGCTATTCCGCCCACTTCCCCTCGAAGACCGACGCCTTCATGGCCGGCTTTGAGAACGGCAGAAGCTTCAGAGTGCCTGGTTGGATAGGAGAAACGACAACCGTAAGAACCCGTTAAGCGAGTGAGGACATACATCAACGACAAATCGATAGGAGCGTGCCGATGGTTTACGCTCCTATCGGCTTGTCTGTTTGCTGCTTTCATGACATCCTGCAAGAGCGACAAAGGGATGCTGCCCGAGGACTGGAGCGACTCTGCCAGCCAACAGGTGACCGATGCCCATGTACATCGCACAGAGAACGGCAGGCTACAGCTCAAGCTCGAAGCTCCGCTGATACAGAAGTATGAGCGTCCCGTCGTTAAGACCATCTACAAAAGCCGCGGTGGCCAGCGTGTATCCCTCACCCTCTACGAAGGCACAAACAAAAAGAAAACCTACATAGAAGCCGGCGAGGCCACATCGTACGACGACCGTGACATCATGGAAGCCTACGACAGCGTGGTCGTGATAGACTACAGCGCCGGCGATACGATATACCTTCAAGACCTTATCTGGAACTCGGCAGAAGACCGCATCTACTCAGAGCATCCTGTGCGCGCGAAGAATGGCAACCGCATCACTCTCGGCGACGGCTTCGTGAGCGACCAGCGCATGGAGAACATCCAGATATTACATCAGCGTGGAATAATTGAATTTGAAGACTGAAGAGCATGCAACTGACAGCAAAAGAACTGGCCCGTGTGGTGAAAGGCACCGTTGAGGGCGACGAGAACGTCAAGGTGTGGAAACCTTGCAAGATAGAAGAAGGCTGCGAAGGCGGCATCACCTTCCTTGGCAACGCGAAATACACGCACTATATCTACGAGCAGCAAGCCTCCATAGTGATTGTGCGCAAGGACTTTGTACCGGAACATCCCATCAGCTCCACGCTGATACGCGTCGACAACCCCTATATGGCCGTTGCTCTGTTGCTACACACCTTCAACGAGCGCACCAAGCCCCCCAAGGGCCGCTCCTGGCGCAGTCATGTGGGTCGTGGCAGCAAGCTGGGCAAGCGCTGCTACATGGGCGAATATGCCGTAGTGGGCCGCCACTGCACCATCGGCAACGACGTGAAGATATACCCCAACGCCACCATCGGCGACAACTGCAAGATTGGCGACGGCACCATCATCTATGCCGGCGTGAAGGTCTATGAGGGCATCGAGATAGGGCGCAACTGCATCATCCACGCCGGTGCCGTGATAGGATCCGACGGCTTCGGTTTCGCCCCCGCAGGCGACGGCACTTGGAACAAGATTGACCAGATTGGCAACGTGGTGCTGGAGGACAACGTGGAAATTGGCGCCAACACCTGTATCGACCGCGCCACCATGGGCTCCACTATCCTGCACCAGGGTGTCAAGGTCGACAACCTGTGCCAGCTGGCGCATAACGTCGTCGTGGGCCGCAACACCGCTATGGCCTCACAGGTGGGCATTGCCGGCAGCTGCAAAGTCGGCGAGGAGTGCATCATCGCCGGTCAGGCCGGTATCGTGGGCCACATCACCGTAGGCAACCACGTCACCATCGGAGCACAGAGCGGCGTAACACACTCTGTGGCTGACAACGCCACCATCTTCGGCAGCCCCGCCACCGATGGTGCCAAACGCCGCAAGATAGAGGTGCTCCTGCGCAACATCGACAAGATTGTCGAACGTATAGACAAGCTGGAGCGTCGATGAGAGCTCGAGAAATACTACGAGTATTTGCCATCGTTATTATCGCGCTGTTTGCGTTGAGTTTGACCTTTCCGCAAGACGGCATCGACATAGGCACCCTTAACCTACGCTTCCCTTCGCTGCATTCCCTCGTGGAGAACCGCCAAACCTCCCTCAAGGAGAGCAACGAAGAAGCCATCCAGGGTCAGATCGGTCTGGAGGACTCCATAGCCTACTACCACCGACTTGTGGACAGCAGCGACATACGCTTCTGGCTGCCAAGCCCCGACTACCTCGACAACTTCTGGCAGGTAGTGGAGCAGGCGCGCAGTAAGGGCCGCATTGTCCGCATCATGCACTATGGCGACTCGCAGATTGAGATGGACCACATGACCTCACGCCTGCGTGCCTATATGCAACACAACTTCGGCGGCAGCGGTCCGGGCATGATGCCCTTCCGCTCCATCACCCCCAATATGACTGCACGCCAGAGCACCAGCGGCGAACTCATACACCTGGCCTCCTTCGGCGACAGCCTCACCGTCCGCAGCCGCGGCAACTACGGTCCCATGATGCAGTGCTTCCGTCTTAGCGGCAGCGGTGCCACGCTGACGGTCAAGAGCTCCCAGAGCACCCATGTCGACGATGCCGCCAAGCGCTTCAAGCGTGTACAGCTGGTGGCCAACAACCGCGGCAGCCTCTCGGCCGACTTCTCCAGCCTCAAGGGCAAAAAAGGCTCACAGCATCTGGTGGCACCCCAAGGCGTGTGCACATTGTCATGGAGCGCCGACAGCATCACCGAAGGCATCCGTCTGCACGTCAGCGGCAGCGCCGACCTCTATGCCGTCACCATCGACGGCGACGGCGGTGGCGTGGCCGTGGACAACATACCCATGCGAGGCTGCTCAGGCCAGCAGTTCACCCTCGTCGACGAACAGATGCTCACCGCCGCCTACTCCACCCTCGACGTGGGCATGATAATAATGCAGTTCGGCGGCAACTCTGTGCCTTATTTCAAGAATTCACAGGACATATCCACATACTGCCAGTCCATCGGCAAGCAGATAGCCTACGTGCACCGTTGCTGCCCGAAAGCCAAAATACTGTTCATCGGCCCCTCGGACATGAGCGTACGTATACGCGGCGAGCTGCAGACCTATCCCGTCATCCCCGAACTTATCGACAGCCTTGCCGCCACCGCCACCGCCAATGGTGTCGCCTACTGGAGCATCTACCATGCCATGGGAGGCCGCAATTCCATGCCGCAGTGGACACGCCAGGGCCTGGCCGGCAACGACTACATACACTTCTCCCAGAAGGGCGCCGACAAGATGGGCGACCTGCTGGCAGAAGCCTTCTACAACAGCCACATGTTATACACACTCGAGCGCAAGTACAAATCCCTTCAGGAGCGACAAGGTGCAAGGAAGAAAGGAGGCCTCCGATGAAGCTGCGCATCCTTCTGACTCTGGCCTTGTTCGCCATGCTGCCGTCACTTCTTCACGCACAGGAGTCACAGTACTACAATTTCATCAAATACAGCGCCAACGTGCTACACTACGACAGCACGTCGACCTCCATGAATCGCCTCTTCGACCGCTGGGAACAGATACAGAAGACCCACCACGGTAACCTCAACATCGTGCATATCGGCAGCTCGCACGTGCAGGCCGGCAGCCTCACCAACACGGTGCGCTGCAATATCCTCGCCGACAACCCGGACCTCGTGGGTCCCCGCGGCATGCTCTTCCCCTACTCTGCCGCTGCCCGCTGCAACAACCCTGCCGACTACCGCGTGCATTGCCCGCAGAAGATGATACTCACCCGCAACGTCTACAAGGAGCACACCTACCCCTTGGGGCTCTGCGGCATCGCCGTCACCGCTTCCGACACCATCACCGAGATAGCCATCAAGCTCAACGAGCCCAGCGTCGACTATGCCACCAACCGCATTGTCCTCCTCGGCCACAGCAACAACGGCGTGGTGCCCCGCCTGCGTATCGACGCCCGCGAGATCTACCCCTCCTACATCGACAACAACACCGACCGCTACCTCTTCAACCTCGGCCAGGCTGTCGACACCTTCTGCATCGTCCTGCCTTGCCGCGAGGGCGACCAGTTCACCGTCAGCGGCATCCTCCTCGACAACCGCAAGCCGGGCTTCAGCTACCACTCCATCGGCGTCAACGGCGCCGCGCTGGCCGACTACCTGCGCTGCGAGAATTTCGTGCGCGACCTACGCCTGCTGCATCCCGATGTGGTGGTCTTCGGCATCGGCATCAACGACGCCGCCGCCCCCACTTTCGACACGGCCGTCTTCCGCCAGAGCTATCTGCAGCTTGTCGACTCCATCCGCTCTGTCAATCCCGACTGCGCCTTCATCTTCATCACCAACAACGACAGCTTCTTCAAGGTGAGCCGCCGCCGCTACAAAGTCAACACCAACGGTCCGCTGGCGCGCGAAGTCTTCTACCGTCTCGCCGACGACACCGACGGGGCCGTGTGGGACCAATTCGAGGTGATGGGAGGCCTCAAATCCATGGAACAATGGCAGAAGGCCGGCCTCGCCCAGAAAGACCGTGTGCACTTCACCACTGCAGGCTACCAGCTTGTAGGCACCCTCTTCTATCAAGCCCTTGACAACGCACTTAAGAAACACCGCAGCAGGTGAATGACATACTGACATACTTCGGCCAACTCTTCAGTTTCGACAGCTCGCACCCCTTGCTGTTCACCCAGATACACTTCTGGGTCTTCTTCCTCATCGTCTTCGCCGTCTACACCCTCTTCTGCACCGGACGGCCCCTCACCAAGCACCGCCGTGTGGCGCGCAACGCCTATCTCTTCGCCGTGAGCCTCTTGTTCTACTACAAGACCTCGGGCCTCTTCGTGCTGCTGCTCGTCTTCTCCACCCTGCTGGGCTGGTGGCTCGGAATACGCATGGACTCCACCCACTCGCAGCCTCGCCGCAAAGCCCTCATGGCCACCGGCGTCACCGTCAACCTCCTCGTGCTCTGCTACTTCAAGTACGCCTACTTCTTCACCGACATCTACAACGCCACCTTTGGCACCAACCTCACCGTCGTCAACCACCTGGCCGTGTGGGCCAACAACGCCTTTAACACCAACCATTTCGACGCTGCGGTCATTCTGCTGCCCGTGGGCATATCCTTCTTCACCTTCCAGAATATCAGCTATATCGTCGATGTCTACAAGCGCAAGATAGCCCATGTGGGCAACATCCTCGACTTCGGCTTCTACACCTCCTTCTTCCCACAGCTCGTGGCGGGACCCATCCTGCGCGCCGACCAGTTCGTGCCGCAGCTCTACAAGCCCTTCTTCCTGGGGCGCCGCCAGTTCGGCATCGCCGTCTTCTGGATACTCAACGGTCTAGTCAAGAAGCTGGTGCTCAGCGACTACCTGGCCGTCAACTTCGTGGACCGCATCTTCGAGAATCCCACCCTATACACCCCCTTCGAGAACTTCTCCGCCCTGATGCTCTACTCCATGCAGGTCTATGCCGACTTCTCGGGCTACACCGACATAGCCATCGGCGTGGCCATGATGATGGGCTTCTACCTCCCCATAAACTTCAACTCGCCCTACAAGGCCACCAACCCCACCGACTTCTGGCGCCGCTGGCACATGTCGCTCTCGCGCTGGCTGCGCGACTACCTCTACATACCCCTCGGCGGCAACCGCAGCGCGGGCTTCCTCTCCTACTTCATCCTCGCCGCCATCCTCGCCATTGCCTCTTTCCGCCTCCACAACGTGGCCTTCTCGGTGGTGGCGGCAACCGTTGTAGCCTTGGTGGCACTGCTCTATTTCCTGCGTCCAAGCCACCGCAAGACGCTGGGCACCAACGTCAACAACATGGACACCATGCTCCTCGGCGGCCTGTGGCACGGCGCCTCCTTCAACTTCATCACCTGGGGCGGCCTCAACGGCTTGGGAATTCTCGTCTACAAATGGTGGTCCAAACGCACATGGCGCACCCGCTTCCTCGTCCTCTTCCTCGTCACCGCCGCCCTCGCCATCGCCTCCCACACCACCGACCTGCCGCTTCTCAACCTCCTCTACTACTGCTCCTTCATCCTTCTCGCCGGCTTCACTGTCATCTACCTCCTCAATCGCTTTAGCAAATTCTCAATTCTCAATTCTCAATTCTCAATTGTCTGGGCCACCCTGCTCACCTTCGTCTTCATCTCCTTCACGCGCCTCTTCTTCCGCAGCGGCTCCAATCTCGACCCTGCGGAGGCCAACGAGGTGGCCTGGATGACGGCATCGCTGATGGTGGGCCAGATAGGCTCCCACTGGCAACTGGCACAGATACCGGCCATCATCGGCCACTACTGGGCGCCCTTCCTGCTCTTCTCCGTCGGCATGGCCATCCACTGGCTGCCCGTGCGCTTCAAGCGCCGCTACCGCCTGTGGTTCGCTCAGATGCCGCTGTGGCTAATGGCCATAGTGGTGATAGTCACCGTCTTCGTGCTCTACCAGTTCGTGACGGCCGACCTGCAGCCTTTCATCTATTTCCAATTCTGATATCCGCCTTGTCCGCCGCTACAGCAACAGCAGCAACTTGGCCAGGAAAAACCCCACGTATGTGCCTACGGCATAGCCGAACAGGCCCACCGCAATGCCGGGGCCCACGATGGCTTTGTTCCTTACCGCACCGGCCACCACAGGGACGAAGGGCGGCGAGCAGATGAGCGAGATGCTCGACGCCAGCGTCGTGTCGGTGTCAATGCGGAAGAGGGCGCTCAGCAGCACATGCAGAAGCAGCGAGCCCAGCGTGGCGATACTGATAAAGAGGAATATACGGGGGTCGATGTTGCCTATGGTGTTAGTGTTCACCTGCGAGGCAACGGCGATTGAAAAGACCAGTATGAAGTAGGTGCCGGCCTCGAACGTGCGCTCCATGCTGCGCACCCGTTTGTTGGTGGAGGCTATGATGGCCAACGTGCTGATGCCGAGGATGAAGATGGTCTGGAACATGCTCTTGGGACAGAGCGCCGCAATACCGGCACTGATGCCGATGATGACCACCGTCAGCCCCAGGCTGCGGGCCAGCGTGGACAGGTGCTTCTTGGTGAAAAGGCCGTAGAAGAGCTCGTTGTCGTAGCTCTTCACCGTCACCGCGCCGCCGCTGTTGTTCTTGTCGTAGGGGAAGTCGGGCAGCAGCAGGCGCAGCGTCCGCTTGCCGAAGAGTATCACGAAGATGAGGTACACCGCGCTGAGCAGCGTGCTGTAGGCCGACGTGATGATGTACACCGTATCGTCCACACCCAGAGCCACCTTGATGGAGGCCAGATTGGCGTTGCCGCCGGTGTAGAGGCCGGTGAGCATGCCGCCGATGGAGGCGAAGGTCTCCTTGTCGCCACCGTGACAGATGAAGAAGCCGATGACTATCGCCAGACAGCAGCCGAGGATGCCCAGCAGCGTCGACTTGATGAAAGAGGGCGCCAGCTTCGTCCACGACTTGATGTCGGCCGAGAAGAGCAGCAGCGGGATGGCGAAGGGGATGGTATAGGTGGCGATGTCTGTCTGCACCTTGTGTATCTCTGGCGTATCCGGAATCAAACCGGTGAGCCCCAGCACACAACCGATGACATAGGCTATGATGATGGTACCCGCCTTGTTGAGCAACGGGAAGCGCCAAGTGAGCCACAATATCAGCAGCGGCATAAAGAAGCAGATAGCTATAACAATGTAACTCATACTATTAAGC
>ONUE01000057.1 GCA_900320975.1 uncultured Bacteroidales bacterium
CCCTTGCCGTAGGAGCGGCGCCCCACCAGCGTACCGCGGTCCCAGTCTTGCACCGCACCGCTGACAATCTCGCTGGCGCTGGCCGACCCCTCGTCTATCATCACCACCAAGCGGCCGGTCTTCCAGTTGCCGCGTCCGTTGGCGCTATAGTTATGGCGGGGCGATTTGCGGCCCTGCGTGTACACTATCAGCTGGCCACGCTCCAGGAACTCGTTGGCCATGCTGTTGGCAATGTCCAGATAGCCACCAGTATTGCCACGCAGGTCGAGCATCAGTGCGGTCATACCCTGCATCTTAAGCTCCTTCAGCGCTTTGCGGAATTCGTCCACCGACGTACGGGCGAAACGCGTGAGACGTATATAGCCCACCGTGTCGTCGGCCATGAAATAGGTGTCTATCGAGTAGATGGGCACCTTGTCGCGTATTATATTAAATGTATATTCTGTCCCTTGACGCAGTATGTCAATCACCACCTCGGTACCCTTCTTGCCCCTGAGTCGCTTGAATACGAAGTTGTTGTTGATGGTGTCGCCGGTGGCAACCTCACCGTCTATGCGCAGCAGCTTGTCGCCCACCATCACGCCAACCTTCTCGCTGGGGCCTCCCTCGATAACCGACTGCACCACTATGGTGTCGCTCACTATCTGGAACGAGATACCCACCCCCTCGAAGTTGCCCTGCAACCCCTCGTTGGCGCGCTCCACGTCCTTGGCGGCAATGTACACGCTGTGCGGGTCCAAAGCCTTCAGCATGGCATTCACGGCCTCCGTGCTGAGCATATCCATATCCGGCCCTTCGGTGTAGTTGCCGTCGATGAGCTTCATCACCTCGTCGACACGCATCTGGCCGGCGGTCAAAGTGTCGGGAATAAAAGGCTTCTGCGCGCTAGCTACAGTAACGATAGAGATAATAGAAACGATAGATAGAATAGACCTGATAGACATAATTCTTTAAACTGTAACCTGTAAACTTTAATCTCATACTGCCGGCATCTGCTGACTGAGGCAGTGGAACGAGCCCAGACCCCATATGATGTCGGTTGAGTCGATACCTATCACCTCGCGGTCGGGGAAGCAGGCCTCCAGTATGTAAGCCGCCTCGTTGTCCGTCAGACAGCGGTAGGTGGGGAATATCACCTTGCCATTGGCAATATAGAAGTTAGCATAGGAAGCCGGCAGGCGCTGCCCGTCGTAGAAGACCACATCGGGCATCGGCAGCTCCACGACAGTGGGCTGCTTGCCATTGGCCAGGCGGCAGCGGCTGAGCATCTTGAGGTTCTTTTGCAGCGGCTCATAGTTCTCATCCCATGCATCGTGTTCCACCGCCGTGATGATGGTATCCTCACTCACGAAACGGCTCAGGTCGTCGACGTGACCGTCGGTATCGTCACCCACGATGCCCTCGCCGAGCCAGATGATATTGTCCACACCGTAGTAGTTGCGCAGGTAACCCTCGATCTGGTCCTGGTTGAGCTGCGGGTTGCGGTTGGGGTTGAGCAGGCAAGAGGTTGTGGTGAGCAGGTCGCCGCATCCGTTGACGTCAATCGAGCCACCCTCCATCACTATGCCGGGCTCGAAGAGTGCCGTCTCAGGCATCAGCTCGTGGATGCGCACCGGCACCTGTGTGTCGAACTCGTATGGGTACTTGCCGCCCCAGGCGTTGTGGTTCCAGTTGACAATGGCGCGGGGGGGCATTGTTTGATTGCTTGATTGCTTGATTGCTTGAATTCTCTGGAGCAAGAATGCGGGGCCGTGGTCGCGGCACCAGGCGTCGTTACTCGGTATCACATGCAGGCTGATATTCTGCATATTGGTGCCAATCTTCTCAAGCTCTGCATGAACATGGTTCAGCATCCTTTCGTCGTCCACATTGATATGCACCATCTCGCCCTCGGCGAGGGTCTTCACGAAGAGGTGATACGACGGATAGATGGTCTCAATCTTACCGGGCCACGAGTCGGGGTTCTTCGGGTAGGTGAGCCATGTAGCCTCGTGCTTAGCCCACTCGGCGGGCATATAGTATCCTTGTTCTTTCGGAGTCATCAGTCAATATATCTTTTCGTTATATCACCATAGCTGTCTATGCGGCGGTCGCGCAGGTAGGGCCAGTGGCGGCGGTAGTGGTCGGTCTCGTCCAGGTCGAGGGCCTGTATGTGCAGAGCCTCGTCGTAGTGCGGAGCCTGCCAGAGCACGCGGCCGAAGGCATTGGTGATGAACGAGCCACCCCAGAACTGCATGCCACCCTCCAGGCCGGTGCGGTTCACGCTGACCACGGGCACCCCGTTGGCCACAGCATGGCTGCGCTGTATGGTCTGCCAGGCGGCATACTGCTCACGGTTGTCCTTCTCCTTCTGGCGCACATCCCAGCCGATGGCCGTGGGGTAGAACAGAATCTGTGCGCCCATGAGCGCCGTGATGCGGCTTGCCTCCGGGTACCACTGGTCCCAGCAGATGAGCACGCCCACGGTGGCAAACTTGGTCTTGAACACCTTGTAGCCCAAATCGCCAGGGGTGAAGTAGAACTTCTCGTAGTAGCCCGGATCGTCCGGTATGTGCATCTTGCGGTACTTGCCCAGATAGCTGCCGTCGGCGTCGATGACCGCCGTAGTGTTGTGGTACAAGCCCTCGGCACGCTTCTCGAACATCGAGCATATCAGCACCACGCCAAGCTCCTTGGCCAGCGCCATGAAATGCTGCGTCGTGGGCCCTTCGGGTATCGGCTCCGCCAACTTAAAGTTCTCGTAACGCTCCTCGTCGCAGAAGTAGAGCGACGCGAAGAGCTCCTGCAAGCATATAATCTGTGCGCCACCTACTGCCAGCTCGCGCACCTTTTCTGTGTAGCGCTCAATGTTTTGCGCCTTGTCCTCGACGCAACTCAACTGCACCACACCCACTTTCACTTTGTTCATTCTCTTCGATATTTGGGAGTGCAAAGATACGAACTTTTTTTGATTCACAGAGAAAAAAACAACATGCCAAAGAACGCACCCACCCCCGTCTCCGGAAGTGGGTGCATATAATATAAGGCCCCGAGGTCGGACAAGGCCTTTTTTAACTAAACTTTAACACTCAGCCTCACACAAGTCATCCGAACTCAAGATTTGTAAAGACTGCCATACACAACATCAAACACCCACACAAACACTTCCCCAGTCTCAATATCCTTGTTTACTTGATAAGCAAAAATAAATCCATCGCTGACAAATTCGTGACACCCAAGCGCTATCCATTCTCGTTTTAATCTGGCTTTGCGGAATCCTTGACAATATTCAAGTGTCTTAAGAGAAGTCAGCAATCTGTTCTTCTTCGCCATTGCCTCTCTCTCATCGAGTGTTTCATGAAGAAGACAGGCCACACGATAAAACTCATCCAGTTTATCCCGGACAATATTATCAATCACCAGCCTCATTCGTCAGAATGAAAGTAACTGTGAATCTTCCTGGTAAGGTGTGCATCCAACTCATCAAGAGACATTCCGTGTTTTAGCACATCCTTCAAGGAAACTACAGAAATGTCTATTTCAGAAAGCGATTTCAGTTTCTCTTCAGGATGATAATATCGGTATGCCTCTTCTGACATCATATATTCTGGCACATTCTGGTCGATATTTTCCGTTGCGCCATGATACATAGGTCTTCTGGCAGTTCTCGACATGGTACCAAATTCCGCTGTCGGTTCGCTGACCATCAGAGGCTTTGCCTCTTCGTCGGAGGGATATTTCCGAGGTTCTTTCATTGTCCTAATAACGGAATCTTCGCTGAAATATTGTGCCTCTTTCTTCTAATGTTATAAAATAAGGGGCGGCCTTAATCGAGGCTGCCCCAAATTCTCATTATATGAATAACTTCAGCGCCGGTCGACGTTATTTATCGTGTGACAGGTCCTGTCCCCTGAGACATTTCATAATCATTTATTTTTTTTATTATTATTTCTGGATCCTTTTCATCCTCAAGGATAATCTTTTTATCTGGTGAGATGAGATAATACTTGGGGTAATAATTTAAATTGCCCACTAAAGGGGCCAATTCTCGTGCACAATAGGCTCTGGTCTGTAGTCCAAATTTCTCAACATAATGTTTGAAAGCTTCCGAAAGACCTGTTTTGGGGTGTATGCAAACCACCTGTATCCCATGTTTCTCCAAGATACACATTCCATTATCTTTGCTCTCATCCTGTATCTTCTTATGGAACTTCGCACACGGTGGACATCCATATTGGAAAAAATCTATCAAAAGCCAACCGTGCATTTGTCCAATGTACACGGTGTCACCATTAACGTCCAATAATGGATAGTCTAATAATTGTTGGTCTGTGACTTTATATTGCTCTTTTGTCCTTATATTAGCTAACGAGGCGGGGATATGTTGGTATATGTTGTATTTGGGGGTATTTGCGTAGATGGGGCTGTTAATATTCCATTCGTCTCCAAAAGTTGGTATGGATTCAAGTATTTTTACATTGTGGAATAAATATCGTTCGTACTGATACCCATATTCTTCATGCAATTTATTATGGGAGTAAACATCCACTCGTTCGACAAGATTAGTCGCCTTGTTTACAAAGTAAAATATCGAATCATCATCAGGAACAAAACGGTCTTCATCCATCAACCCTCTGCTATGATCTACTACTAAAAAGACCCAATACCGGGAACCATTCCATACTGTGTCATGATAACTTTCAGGAGTCCTCTTATCTGATGAATAGTTCCATTGTGCAAAGTATAATGGTAGGTATATTGGTATCATCCCCCAAGCTACTTTGTTAGGATATATAAAAAGATTGTATTCTGAAGAATGCTCTGTATGGGGGCTATCTTTCCATGTAGAACCACACACAATGTCATCAGCCAAGCGATTGAAAAGTAAAAATGAATCACGGGTTATATAAAGATTTTCCAACCCATCAAATCCATCGGTGTGCCACATCGCGGTTGGTGTGCTTGTTACATGGCATACCGTATCTTTATCAAAGGTGTCGCCATAGGAGGTGCCATCAACAGTTAGAGAATAGCTTATGCCTTGTGAATTGAGCATAGTAGACACAAATGTTTGGTTCCATAGTTCAGATGCTGTTTGGGATTTAACCAGCGGAATATTGAGCACAATCAATATTCCGATAATTACTGATTTTGATTTCATAATAATATTCTAATTGGCGAGTTGTTGCAAGAAAATGTTTATTTTATCTTATATCCAATCGAAACATTCGAAGACTTTTGTTTTAGTCAGGCACTATAATGAGCCCCCATAAATATAATAACCACACCAAGTGCTATTATAGGATAAGGCAAGTGTGTTTTAGGATTATTTAACAGTCATTGTGGGGTGCACAGCCTCAAAAATCACCCCTCCACCACCCCTTCCCGCTCCGTCCCCGGTCCGACCCCGCTCCGACTGTTCTACGGTTGTTTAACGGTTTTTGGTCGGAGGGGGGACGGAGCGGGGACGGAGGGGAGACGGAGGGGGGAGGGTAAAAAATGGTGTTTTTTTAACTTTTGGACTTTTATAATACAATAAATAAGTAATCGTGGCGTTAAGAAAGATTGGAACTAAACAGGAAACAACCATCTTATGCCGCTGGTAATAGTGACTTATGACGCTGGTAATTGTTACTTATGCCGCAGGTAATAGTGCCCATAGGCTTTAAGATGGGTTGAAACTGAAGCAGAAACAGCTGGAGTTAACATAAAAACAAACTGGGATTAACATAAATACAAGATAGAATTAACATAAAAACAAGATAGAGATGATTTTATTAGACATTGCTAACGGTTGGAAGACTGCCATCATGGTGGTGGCGATGATTGCCGTGTTCTACTTCTTCCTCATCAAGCCGCAGAGCGACAAGACCAAGAAGGAGGCCGCCTACCGCGACAGTCTGAAGAACGGCGACGAGCTGATGACTGCCGGCGGCATCCACGTGAAGTTCGTGAGCCGCGACGGCGCCTACGCCGTGGTGGAGGCCGCCCAGGGCGTGAGGATGAAGGTGCAGATCACCACTCTCCAGCCTATCCCCGAGAGGAAATAGCCTTTTAGGATTATTTAACGGCACAAAACTCCGAAAACTATTTTGGTTTCCGGAGTTTTTTCGTATCTTTGCACCGCTTTTGCCACCATAAAAAAGCAGTGCAAAAGACCTATTACTAATTATAAACCAGAGGTTTGTCGAAGCAATGGCAACAGTTGAGACAAGAGAAAAAATCATAGAAACGGCTCTGCAGATGTTCAGTTCGCGCGGCTGCAGGGGTGTGACGATGGACGACATAGCCCAGGCTATGCACATCTCCAAACGCACTCTCTACGAGACCTTCGCCAACAAGGAAGAGCTGCTTGCCGAATGCCTGATGCGCGTGCACGACGAAATAAACGCCATGCATCGCCAAGCCCACTGCAAGGTCGACGAGCCGTTGCTGGTGGCCATGTACATGCTCCGCGCCAACGCTTTCTCGAACCACCGCTACCACCGCCTGCTCGAGGAGGCCGAGCGCTACTATCCCGAGATCCACGACCGCTTCTTCAAGCTGCACACGGAGGCGCTACGCTCTATGCTACAGCACGGTATGGACTATGTGAGGCAGCACAACTACCTGCGACAGGACGCTGACGTGGAGGTGGCCATTGACTTCTTCTGCGAGCTCTTCCAGCAGCACCGCATGTCGGAGATGGCCGACCCGCAGGCTTATGCCCGCAAGCTCAACGAGATATGCTTCACCTACTTACGCGGCATGATGACCGCCGACACCATTGAGCGGTATGAGGAGATGGAGCCGCAGTTCAGGAAACTGATTGCTGAATTGAGAATTGAAAATTGAGAATTGATAATTGATAATTAAACAATAATAATATATAAAGATGAGACTGAAAAGACTGACATTAGCAGTTGCTCTGACTGCGATGTGGCTGTCGGCCTCAGCCCAGCAGCCGACGACATTGCGGCTGACACTGGAGGAGGCGCAGCGCTATGCCGTGGAGCACAACGCGTCGATGCAGAATGCGGACCTGGAGGTGAAGAAGGCCGAAGCGGACCGCTGGAAGACGCTGTCGTCGATGCTGCCGAGCGTGAAGGCGGGCTACGACTACCAGAACATGTGCGGCTACAAGATGGAGATGCACATGGGGCCGACGTCGATAAACATCCCGATGGACCCGACGGGCAACCTGAGCGTGACGGCCTCGATGGCTGTGAACGGCGCCATGATTGTGGCGACGATGATGCAGAACATCGCCATAGAGATGAGCGACATCACGCGGCGCCAGACGGAGCAGACGACGCGCTCCAACGTTAAGAACGTATACGTGAGCATCCTGGTGATGGAGCGCACGGTGGGCCTGCTGGACTCGAGCCTGGCGAACATGGAGCGCCTGGCGGAGACGAGCCAGGAGAGCGTGAACGTAGGTGCCGCCGAGCAGGTGGACGCCGACAAGCTGCAGGTGCAGGTGGCGTCGCTGCGCAGCAGCATCAACAGCACACGCCGCTCGCTGCAGGCTCTGCGCAACACTATGTTGCTGCAGCTGGGTGCTGAGGTGGATGCACAGCTCGAGCTGACGACCGCGATGGAGGACATCCTGAATGTGGAGGACGCCGCACGTCTGCTGGGCAAGGGCTTCGACATTACGAAGAACTACAACTACCAGTTGCTGGAGCAGAGCGAGAAGCTGGCCAAGAAGCAGGTGACGCTGGCGTGGATGGACTTCTCCCCCACCCTGTCGGCCTACTACCAGTACAGCAAGAAGTTCCACTACGGCGAAACGGGTATGGACATGACGCCGCCGAACATGGTGGGCGCGAGCATCAGCGTGCCGCTGCTGACGACAGGCACACGTGTGGCCGGTGTGAAGAGCGCCAAGATAGCCTACGAGGAGAGCGTCAACAGCCGCAAGCAGGCCGAGGACGGCCTGAAGGTGCAGTACAACCAGCTGAGCTACGACCTGGCTACAGCGCTGGAGACCTACGACATACAGAGCCGCAACCTGGAGCTGACACAGCGGGTCTTCACCAACGTGACGGAGAAATACCGCTACGGCCGCGCCAGCAGTCTGGAGGTGACCACCGCCAGCACCGACATCATCACGGCGCAGAGCAACTACATACAGGCGGTGATGAACGTGGTGTCTGCCCAGATTGCATTGGAGAACCTGTTGAATAATTGAGAATTGAAAATTGATAATAGATAATTGAAACGATACGATGAATAAAGTTATCAGAACATCATTGATTATGGCTGCTGTTGTGAGCCTCGTGGCTTGCGGCGGCAAGGGCGGCGACAAGACCGCTACGACAACCAAGAAAGAGGCCGAGAAGGTGAAAGTGCTGACGATGGAGAGCGAGCGCATAGCGAAGACGCTGGAGCTGAGCTCGACACTGGAGGGCTATGAGACGATGAACATAGCCCCGAGCATCACAGGCCACATCGAGCACATCTATGTGGAGGTGGGCTCGCGCGTGCAGAAAGGCACGATGCTGGTGCGCATGGACCAGACGCAGCTGAACACCACCCGCATCAACCTGGCGAGCACCAAGACCGAGCTCGACCGCGTGACGGCCCTGAAGGCCAGCGGCAGCGTGAGCCAGCAGGTGTACGACCAGACGAAGGCCGGATACGACCAGCTGGTGGAGACGGAGCGCTTCCAGAGCGAGAACACCTTTGTGAAGGCCCAGTTCGCGGGTGTCATCAGCGCCAAGAACTACGAAGACGGCGAGATGTACACCGGTGCGCCGATACTGACGCTGACGCAGATAAACCACCTGAAGGCCATCATCAACATACCGGAGACCTACTTCCCGAAGGTGAAGGCCGGCATGAAGGTGGGCGTGGAGAGCGACATCTACCCGGGTGAGACCTTCGGCGCGACGATAGAGATCGTCTACCCGACGGTGGACCCGCAGAGCCACACCTTCCAGGCCAAGCTGAGCATCCCCAACGGTGGCGAGAAGATACGTCCGGGTATGTATGTGAGGACGCACCTTGCCGTTGGCGAGGTCGACGCCATCGTGGTGCCCTACCAGAGCGTGCTGAAGCTCACGGGTGCCAACGACCGCTATGTGTTCGTGAACGACAATGGTACGGCGCGCCGTGTGGCTGTCACGCTGGGTCAGCGCTTCGACGACCGCATAGAGATCATCCCTGTGGAAGCCGGCGCCATAAAGGCCGGCGACCAGCTGGTGGTGACGGGCCAGGCACGACTGGTTGACGGAGACAAACTGGAGATTGTAGAATAATGTCTGAATGCCTGATTGTTTGAATGTTTGAGTGCTGACGCGCCAAATACTCAAACAATCAAGCAATAACACAATCAAGCAATAATTGATATTCGTGGCCGTCATTGTGCTGGGCCTCTTCTCCCTCTCGCGTCTGCCTATTGACCAGATGCCGGAGATGGACCCGCCGTATGTGACGGTGATGACGACCTACGCGGGCGCCAACGCGAGTGATATTGAAACCAACATCACGAAGATAATAGAGAACTCGCTGAACTCGGTGGACGGCTTGAAGAACATCACCTCCACGTCGAAGGACAACATCTCGGTGGTGACGCTGGAATTCGAGTGGGGCGAGAACATCGACGAGGCGCTGAACGACATACGCTCGTATGTTGACCTGATATTCGACAACCTGCCCGACGGTGTGAGCCGCCCGATGATACTGAAGCTCAACTCGTCGGCAATGCCTATCATGGTATACGGATTCACAGCCAAAGAGAGCTATTCGGGCTTGGACCGCATACTGGAGGACAACGTCGTCAACGAGCTGAACCGCATCGACGGCATCGGTAACATCACCGTCAGCGGTGCTCCGCAGCGTTATGTGTACATAGACCTCGACCCCAAGCAGCTCGACGCCTACGGCATCAGCCTGGAGCAGGTGGGCAACGCCATCTCGGCCAACAACCTTGACCTCGCCAGCGGCACCGTGAAGATGGGCAAAGAGCAGTACCAGATGCGCGTGAAAGGCGAGTATGTGGAAAGCTCAGAGATTGCCGACATCGCCGTAACGACGACAGCAACAGGCCGCCAGGTCTTTGTGCGCGACCTCGCTACGGTGCGCGACACCATCAAGGACCTCTCGCTCGACGAGAAGATTAACCGCGAGGACGGTGCCCGCATCATCATCTCGAAGCAGACCGGCGCCAACACCGTGGCCATCGCCCGCGAGGTGCAGAAAGAGATGGCACGCATACAGAAGACCCTGCCGCCCGACATCGAGGCGACCCTTATCCGCGATGGCTCTGAGGAGATTGTGAACGCCATCAACGGCCTTAGCGAGAGTATCTTCTACGCTCTGCTCTTCGTCGTGCTGGTGGTGCTCGTATTCCTCGGCAACTGGCGCTCGACGCTGATTATCGCGCTCACGATACCTATATCGCTGGTAACCTCGTTTATCTACCTGCTGCTTGCCGACAGCTCTCTGAACATCATCTCGCTGGCTTCGCTTACGGTGGCCATCGGTATGGTAGTCGACGACGCCATCGTGGTATTGGAGAACATCTCCAAGCACATAGACCGCGGCGAGAACCCGCGCGAGGCGGCCATCTGCGCCACCAACGAGGTGTGGACGTCAGTTATAGCCACCACGCTGGTGCTGGTGGCGGTGTTCGTGCCGCTGACCATGCTACCTGGCATGATGGGTATCTTCATGAAAGAGCTCGGCTGGATTGTCACCATCGTGGTGTGCGTCTCCACGTCGGCGGCCATCACACTGATACCCATGCTCTCGAGCAAGCTGCTCAGGGAGCGCCCCTTCTTCTTCAAGAAAGAGGACGAAGAGGAATATAACCGCAAGAAAGAGCGCAACCTCTACAACCGCACCGTGATACGCGCCTTCAACGCCGTCGACGCCGCCTATGCCAACCTGCTGCGCTGGTGCTTGGGACACAAGCGCGTGACGCTGGTCATAGCGCTGGCCTTCTTCGTCGTCACCCTGTTGCCCATGGTGACCGGCAAGATCGGTATGGACTTCATGAAGGAGCAGGATAACGGCCAGATTAGCGTCAGCGCCGAACTGCAGCGCGGTACCCGCATCGAGGAGACCCTCAAGACCGCCCGCCAGATGGAGGACGACATCTACCGCATCCTGGGCGACGACGTGCTCGTGGTCTCCACCTCGGCCGGTTCGAACGACGATGCCGGCTTCGCGGCCCTCTTCAACAGCACCACCAACAACAAGATATCTATGACCGTGCGCTGCACCAAGAAGTATGTGCGCGACGAGACCATCTTCCAGATGCAGGAGAAGCTGCGCCGCTGCTTCGCCGAGTACCCCGAGATTGTGAACTTCCAGGTGAGCCAAGGTGGCATGATGGGTGGCGGCAGCAACAACAGCCTGCAAGTGGAGATTTACGGCTATGACTTCGACCAGACCACCACCTTCACGCAAGAGCTCAAGAAGCGCGTGGAGCAGAACGTGGCGGGTGCTCGCGACACTAAGGTGAGCCGCGACGAGGACCGTGCCGAGTTGAAGATAACCTTTGACAAGCAGAAGCTGGCACTCCACGGGCTCAACGGCTCGACGGTGGCCATGTATGTGCGCAACCGCGTCAATGGTATGGCCGCCGGCTTCCTCAAAGAGGACGGCGAGGAATACAACATAGTGGTACGCCTGCGCGAAGAATATCGCTCCAGCATCACCGACATCGAGCAGCTCTCCATCCCCAC
>ONUE01000039.1 GCA_900320975.1 uncultured Bacteroidales bacterium
GAGGTGGTCAAGCGTGACATCGACCAAAAGGACGCAGTGGATGAGCTTGTCCGTTTCATCGAAAGTGACCGTCAGTAATTATCAATTATCAGTTATCAAATATCAATTTTCGAAATGAAGTGGTCCTACATATTATACCTTCCGGCAATAGTGTCTATTGCGTGGGCTATAATAATAGCGCTAACCAAGAAGCATCCCACGACAGCACAGATACTGTTCTGCCTCTCGTTGATGGTCAATGCATTCGCCATCACCGTTATGGGCGTATATTTCCGAGGGCAAACGCCAACGCTCTTTATCTATGACTACATGATAGAGGTCTCTACCATCAGTTGTCTGCCTTTCTACTATATTAGTATATGCTCGCTTACAGGTCCTCGTGGCGCCACGCTGAGGCAAAGGCGTGTCTTTATTGTTCCGATACTATTTACCATCGGCCTCACCATCGGAGCTTTTGGCATGCACCCCAGCCGCTATCAGGCCATGTGTATCGAGGTCTTCAACAATCACAGCATACGTTGGCAGCCCGGCGATACCGCCTACAACTTCATGGTCCTTTGGAACCAGATTGTATTCCCGATCGCCACAATCATTATGGGTATCATCCTCCTTATCGACAGCGGCCGCAAAGTACATCTCTACAAGAAGCGTTTCGACAGCTTCTATGCCCGTGACCTCAATATGCCTAACCTTAACATACGTGATATCGTTGTAGTCACGTGGATGTTCCTTCCGTTCATAATGCTGACCATCTTTTTTATTGCGTTTAGACCGTTCTATTATAAATACTGGATTATCGCTTGCGCGGTGTTACTTACTGTTATACAATACTTGACCGGTCGTTTCGCTTATCGTTATGATATTGATGCCCGCGCTCTTGCTGAATATGTTAAAAACAAAAATGCTTAACATTAGCCTTTAGTTATGACACCAGTATCAATATCCCTTACAATTCTTGGCCTTATAACATTCTTCTGGCCTCTCGTTACACTTCTGTTCAAGCGCAATGTACTCAATGCCCAGTGGCTCATGATGCTTGCCATATCGCTTATGGCATTTACGTTTGTCCTTCTTGGCAGCATGTTCAATAAGTTTCTTATGGGAGAGTACATTATTTTCATTCTTTTCCTCGTCACCATTATTATCACTCCTCCTATCGTCCATGCCGCGCTTGCTGTGCTCACACAACCTAACCCCTCATACCGCCCCATACGGATGCTTTTCCTTCCTTCCATCTTCTGTATAGCTATCATCATCCTCTCGGCCATTGTTGCCGGACCTGACGCATTCCGTCTTTGGACACTCCGAGGTGCACAGGGTTTGTCGTGGCAATTTATGCCCGGCTCTTGGCGTTACAACCTTATTGTTTTCATCAACTCATATGTATTCTGGGCGGTCTTCGCTTTTGAGATTATCATCATCTTTTTGAGCGGTATCCGCAAGCTGGTACAGTTCAAGCGTATGAACTCAGAGTATTACACATCAGACCGCTACTATAATATCAATCTCAAGAGTATTTATATTACAGCTAATTTGGGACTTCTCATTATGGTCCTCAGTCAATTCACTAATCCTTTTGCCGACAACCATAGGTTCCTTCTCTACTTTACCTATTGTGCACCTCTTGCGGTAATCTTTTTCTATATCGGTCACTCTGTCTATATGATTAACACTGGTGCCGAGCAGTTGCCCCCGTTTGAGCGCTCTCTTCAACGCCATAAGGATATGGACGCCATTGCGCGCCTTCTTGAGAAATATGTAGAACGTGAGCGGGCTTTCCTTGATCCCAATATATCGGTCTTCCTCCTCGCCGAACGTTTCCATACTTCCGAAGACATGGTCATTGAACTTATTCATAGTCGGATGGGAGTCTCCTTTGGCGAATATATCGACAGCCTACGTATAGAATATGCCGCCACCCAACTCTTGGAAGGGCGGACGTTGGACATTGACGATACTGACGTTCTCAGTCGTTTCGCGCATAATTGTGGATACCTCAATGCTGCCGACTTCCAGCATGCTTTCTATTCAGTCATGCATACTTCGTTGGCCAGTTGGATAGGCAGAGTAGAGAATAACGACTAATAGTTGTATTTCATACCCCAGCGCTCCTTCAGCGAGCGACGGGTCTCTTGTTCGCGCGGCGTGGTGCCGGGCTCATAGAACTTGGTGCCTTCAAGCCCTTGCGGCAGGTACTCCTGCTCTGCAAAGCCGCCAAGGGCAGCGTTGCCGGCGAAGTCATGTGCATATTTGTACCCCTCATGGTACCCCATCTCTTTCATAAGTTTGGTGGGGGCGTTGCGGATATGTAGCGGCACCGGCAGGTCGCCCCACTTGCGCACCGCCTGTTCGGCGTTGTTCAGTGCCATATATGTGGCGTTGCTCTTTGCCGAGCAGGCCAGGTAGCAGGCGCACTGCGAGAGGTTGATGCGGCACTCGGGGTAGCCAATCTTGCTCACCGCGTCGAAGGTGGCGTTGGCCAGCAGCAGCGCGTTGGGGTTGGCGTTGCCGATATCCTCGCTGGCGAAGATAAGCATACGGCGGGCGATGAACAGCGGGTCCTCGCCGCCTGCAATCATGCGTGCCAGCCAGTAGACCGCCCCGTTAGGGTCGCTACCGCGCATGCTTTTGATAAAGGCCGAGATGATGTCATAGTGCATCTCGCCACCCTTGTCGTAGTAGGCAAGGTTCTGTTGGATGACCGATGTAACAGTCTGGTTGTCTATGACGCGTGCACCACGGTTCACCACAAGCTCTATTGCGTTGAGTAGCTTCCTGGCATCGCCGCCGCTGATGCGCATCAGAGCTTCGTCTTCCTTTACCTCGACGGTGATACCCTGTGTGGTGTAATACCTCACAGCCGACGCTATCAGCTGGCGCATATCCTCCTCGCCGAACTCGCGCAGCACATACACCTGGCAGCGAGAGAGTAGGGCAGAGATGACCTCGAACGAGGGGTTCTCGGTAGTGGCACCAATCAGCGTGATAGTACCGCGCTCCACAGCGCCGAGCAGCGAATCCTGCTGGGCTTTGTTGAAGCGGTGTATTTCATCGATGAAGAGTATGGCGCCTTCTTCCTCTTGAGCGGCGTTGATGACTTCGCGCACCTCCTTCGTCGTTTTGCCGATGCCAGGAGGTCCCCAGAAAATCATGCTGGGGATGTTGCCACTCTCTATCAATGTGCGAAGAACAGCACCTTGTCCGATAAGGTGCTGTTGTCCGATATAGTCGTCTAATGACTTTGGTCTTAGTATTTCCGCTAAAGGAGTCATTCTCTCCTTAAACCTTAAACCTTATATAATCAGCATCGCGTCGCCGTAGGTTGAGAAGCGGTACTTCTCCTTGATGGCGGTCTGGTAGGCCTGCATGGCCAGTTCCGGACCGAGGAAGGCGCTCACCATGATGAACTGGGTGCTCATCGGGTGGTGGAAGTTCGTCACCATCATGTCGGCAATGGTGAAGTCGTATGGTGGGAAGATGAACTTGTTGGTCCATCCGTCATAGGGGAATATCTTGCCCGGTATCGTCACGGCGCTCTCCAGAGCACGCATCGTCGTGGTACCCACGGCGGATATTCTTGAACTCGCCCATACCGCAGTGTACCGTCAGCTCTTTCCACAGCACGTCTTTAATCTCCATGCGTTTCAGCAACTCACGGCTGAAATGCAGACCTGCTATAGGTGCTGCGGTGCTGCCTTCCACCTTGGCGTAGATGGTCTGGTAGTCTTCTGCGTCCTTCTTCTCGATATCGCGCAGGCGGCGCAGCTCGTCGGGCAGCGGCGTACGGCCCATGCTTCTCACTATCTTGATGAACTCGCTGTGCGGACCGTCGAAGAGGAAGCGTATCGTGCGTCCTCGGCTCGTCGTGTTGTCCACAACCTCGGCCACCAGCGCATCGTTGGTGCCGAAATACAGCTTGTTGCCAATACGTATCTTGCGTGCCGGGTCCACAATAACATCCCACAGGCACATCTCTTCGTTCAGCTCGCGGAGCAGCAGCACCTCAATCTTGGCGCCCGTCTTCTCCTTCTCGCCGTCGAGCAGGGCTGGGAAGACCTTGGTGTTGTTGGCCACCACCACGTCGCCTTCGTCCACATAGTTTATGAACTCTTTGAAGACGCGGTGCTCCACATCACCGCTGTCGCGGTGTACCACCATCATGCGCGCCTCGTCGCGGTTGCGCACGGGCTTCTCGGCTATCAGCTCTTTCGGCAGGTTGAACCTGAACTGTGACAATTTCATGCTCCTATATTCTTGACTTTATGACTGTTTTACTTTATGATTTTACCTATAACGTAACCTATTTTTATTTATTGTATCCCCGCATGAAAAAAAATCTCAGCATGTTCACCACGGGTGCTGTCAGCCTTGCTGCTATCGGCACCCAGGCAAGGGCCACAAGCCCCCACCAGGCCCCAATATCAGCCACTTCCTTCATCCACGCTCCACCGCAACAGGCCATCACTATGCCTATCACTATGGCGTAGATTATCGACAGAAAGAACCTCACGCCCCAGTTCACCGAGCTGCGGAACTGTGGGTCGGCAATCTTCTTCTTCACAATCAGATGTGTGGGTATGAAGGGTAGGGGATAGCACACCAGACAGAACAGCAGCCCCCACCGCACCACCGGCACCATCACCGCTGCGGCAACCACGCCGCCAAGCATAAGTACACCCAGTAGCGTCGCCACCAGGTTCCTGCGCTCGGTCTTACCTGTCACCGTCTCAATCTTCAATTTTCCGCTTTCCACATCTCTTGTGATCTTCTGCCTCATCAGGAAGCGGTTCCATGCTGTGTTCCTCAAACCTTCGCGGCGGCGATACTCGCGGTTCTTGCTCTTGCAGAGGGCCATGATCTCGTCGTAGTGCTCTTCGTCGCGCACATCGTGCATCAGCGGCGACAGCGCCTCCCTCAGTGCGTCGCGCATCTCGTTGAGGGCCACCGGCTCATCCTTTTTGTATTTCTCCATGAATGGCTGCACCGGTATAGGCTTGCCTATGTTGACCACCAGGTTGCTGTAGGGGCGCTCGTAGTCGTCGAAGTCAATACCTGTGGGCACTATGTAGAGGGGGTGTTCGCCCATACGCAGCTGCGCTTCACCCGCAATGCGGAACATGCCCTTGCCCATCGGCAGCAGGTGGTGACGGTTGTTGTGACGCCCTTCGGCCATCAGGCACAGCGGATAGCCGTCCACCAGCACATCGCGGCTTTGGTCGAAGATGGCCTGGTTCTTGCCCAGGTTCTTCTGTCCGTCGCGAATACGGTACACCGGAAGTATGCGAAGGAAGGTCAGTATGGCGCGCAGCGTGGGCTTCTGGAAGATGTCGGCGCGTGCCAGAAAGACTGGCGGCTTCGGGGCGAAGCAGAGCACCGCCAGCGGCTCCATAAGCGCCTGTTGGTGGCATGGGGCTATTATATATCCGCCCTCTTTGGGAAGGTTCTCCAGACCGTGTACCACGAAACTGTTGTAGTGGCACCGGCAGCCGAACTGCACCACTGGACTTAGCACATTGTACAATAGGTTGTTATCCTGTATTGCTTTTGCCATAAGCCTAAAAAATTATCATTGCAAATATACGAAAAAAAAACATTTTTAGTTATTTTAACTATCAAACAATAACACAATAAGTATGACCTCTTTCGCAGATTTATCGGCTTGGACCTGGCTCATCCAGTTTTTCATCATCGTGGTGGCGTTGCTTGTCGCCAATTTGGTGCGCTGCAATGTGCCGCTCTTCAGGCGCAGCCTGCTGCCTTCGGCGCTTCTCGCCGGACTGCTTATCCTGTGCCTCAAACCCCTCGGCTTCTTCTCGACGCTCGTCGACAAGCACGCTATGGAGATTGTCACCTATCACGCCCTCGGCCTCGGTTTCGTGGCTATGGCCCTCAAGAACAAGAAAATCAAGAGCGCTACCTCCACCATCAAGGTCGTCGAGACCGGCGCCGTCACCGCCAGCACCTACATCCTGCAGGGTCTCGTGGGTCTTCTCGTCACCGTACCTCTCTTCCTCTTTGGCAAGGAGCTCTTCTATGCCTCGGGACTCCTGCTGCCCATGGGCTACGGCCAGGGCCCTGGACAGGCGCTCAACTTCGGCATCACCTTCGCCTCATGGGCCGAGGGGCAGGGGCTCGTCTTCCACGGCTCCGACTTCGGCCTCAGTATCGCCGCCACGGGCTTCATCGTGGGCAGCCTCGTCGGTGTGATATATATGAATATCCTGCGCCGTCGCGGTAAGCTGAAGGTCAGACAGAAAGCATCCGTAGAGCACTACACTCTCGCCGACTATGAATCCAAGGGCGAGATACCGCACTCCGAGTCCATCGACAAGCTCACCGTCCAGCTCTGCCTCGTGCTGCTCGTCTATGCGCTTGTCTTCCTGCTTATGTACGGCGTCCAGCAGCTCGACCTCGGCCAGTTCGGCGTGAAGACCATCAAACCCCTCGTCTGGGGCTTCAACTTCCTCTGGGGTACCCTGATAGGCGTCCTCGTCCGTCTGCTCATCGGCCGCCTCCGCAAGAAAAAAATCATGCAGCGCGAATACATCAACAACTATATGCTCGACCGTATCGCCGGCACCTGCTTCGATGTGATGATTGTTGCCGGTACCGCCGCCATCGACTTCAACAACCTCCGTGGTCTCTGGCTGCCGCTCATCCTTGTCTGCACCGTCGGCGCCGCTGTCACCTTCTTCTATGTGCTGCTCTGCTGCCGCAAGCTCTACCCAGACTACGAGTACGAGGGCTTCTTCTCTATGTTCGGCATGCTCACCGGCACCGCCAGCAACGGCATGATACTGCTGCGCGAGATAGACCCGCGTTTCGAGACTCCCGCCGCCAACAACCTGGTGCTGCAGACTATCCCGGCACTCGTCTTCGGCTTCCCCGTGCTGCTGCTCATGGGCTTCGCTCCGCAGAGCCTCTCCAACACCCTCATTACCATGGGTATCATGGTCGCCGCGCTGCTTCTCTTCGGCCTCTTCATCTTCCGCAAGAAAAAGAATAAAACGGCTAATTAAACGAATTAAGCGAAAGCTACGCAGGTCAATTACGAGCGAATTGCTCGAATTGTACCATGCTAATTCGAGTAATTCGCCAATAATAAAAAAAGAAGACAAATTCGTTTAATTCGCGTAATTCGCCGTTAAAAAAAATAAGCTATGAAAAAGATATTTGTTTTTGCCGCAACACTTTTTGCTTTTCATTTTTCACTTTTCACTTTTAGTCCTGCACTTGCGCAGGAAGAGCCCCACGTCCGCAAGGGCTGGACTTTCGGCCTGCTGCCCAGTGTGGCCTACGATGCCGACCTCGGCCTGCAGTACGGCGCGCTGACCAACATCTACTACTTCGGCGACGGCTCCACCTATCCCGAGTATCTCCACTCGTTCTACGCCGAAGCGGCCTACACTACCAAGCATTTCGGCATCTTCCGCTTCGCCTACGACTCCAAGTACCTCATACCCAACCACCGCCTCAGCATCGACCTCACCTATCTGCCCGACCAGATGTGCGACTTCTACGGCTTCAACGGCTACCCGGCGCACTACAACGCGGCATATTCCACGCAGGGTGATGATGAATATATCACCCGCGCCTACTACAAATACCGCCGCGACCTCTTCCGCTTCTCGGCCGACCTGCAGGGCGAAATCAGTAAGCCCTGGTACTGGAACGTCGGTCTCGGCCTCCTCAATTTCAATGTGGGGCCTGTCGATGTCGCCCGCCTCAACAAGTTTACCAAGAACGAGGATAAATACCTACCCGACACCGTGACGCTCTTCGACCGCTATGTTGATTTGACCTTGATCAGGGCCGACGAGGCATCGGGCGGTGCACATCCTTACCTGCACGGAGGCATCACCTTCGACACTCGCGACCGCCAGCAGAACCCGCGCCGCGGAATCCACGCTGATGCCTTCCTGACCTATTATGCCGGTCTGGGAAACATGAGCGGTTACAACAACCTGAAGTTCAACGCCGCATGGCGTCACTATGTCCCCATCATCGAGAACCGCTTCACCTTTGCCTACCGCATCGGAACACAGCTCAACGTGTCTGGCGAATGCCCCTTCTACCTCAACACCTACATCAACCAGCTCTATATGCAACGTGTTGTCTATGAGGGTCTCGGCGGTGCCAATTCGGTGCGCGGCATCATGCGCAACCGCATCCTCGCCCCCGGCGTTGCTTTCGCCAATATCGAGCTCCGTACCCAGCTCTTCAAATTCAATGTTGGAAAGAATCAGTTCTACGTCGGCCTCAATCCCTTCCTCGACGCCGGTATGGTTGTGCAGTCCTACTATGCTGTTGTCAATGACCCAGAGAAGATAATATTGCGGCCCATCGATGATGCATATACTATCGACCCCTCATGCCTTGACGATAGCCGCCTCCACGACCTCCACCTCGGTGCCGGCTGCGGCCTCAAAGTGGCTATGAACGACAACTTCGTCCTCAGCGTCGACTGGGCCACGGCCTTCGACAAACAGGACAACGGCAAGTTCAGCAACCTCTACATCAAAATGGGTTACATGTTCTGACCCATTTTTTTTTAGTTTGACAACCTTATTCGGGTCCGACCCCGCTCCGTCCCCCCTCCGTCCCCGCTCCGACTGTTCTACGATAAAAAACCGGTGAACAGTCGGAGCGGGGACGGAGGGGGGACGGAGTGGGTGCGGAGGGGGTGCGGTGTAAAATGAGATTTTTTTACATATTTTACAATAAAAAGATGTGGGTGTCGTTATATAGGGCATGAGAATACTGAAAATACTGTCGTTCGCCGTTGTCGTAGCCGTGGCTCCCATGGGGTTGCTGAAGGCCCAGGAGTCTGTGGGACAGCGTTCTGCTGCGGAGGATGCCGAGTTGATGACGCGGCGTTACACGGAGAGTTACGACAGTTTGCTGAACACTTACTATATGCGCCGTCATGCGCACCGTACGCTGAGGAGCCACACGGAGTTTTCGCAGGAGGCTTTCGACGCTCTGCCCGACAGTGTGCTGCAGGCGCGTCTGCGTGCGCTGCATACGGTGATACCGATGACTTACAATGCCGAGGTGCGTTCGTTCATACGTTTCTACCTCAAGCACATGTCCACGAGGCTGGATGTGATGCTGACGCTGTGTGAGTATTACCACCCGATGTTCGAGAATGCCCTGGACCGCTACGGTGTGCCCGAGGAGCTGAAGTATCTGTCGATAGTGGAGAGTGCTATGAATCCGCAGGCTACGTCGCGCGTGGGTGCCGCGGGCTTGTGGCAGTTCATGTACTCTACGGGCAAGCTGTACGACCTGGAGGTGAACTCGGTGGTCGACGAGCGTCGCGACCCGCACAAGAGCACTGTGGCTGCCGCGCGCCACCTGAGGGACCTTTATAAGGTCTTCGGCGACTGGCAGCTGGCCATAGCGGCCTACAACTGCGGACCGGGCAATGTGAACAAGGCCATAGCCCGCAGCGGCGGCAAGCGCAACTTTTGGGAGATATACTACAACCTGCCGCGCGAGACGAGGGGTTATGTGCCGGCGTTCATAGCGGTGGTGTATGTGATGAACTACTACGAGCAGCACGGCTTGCGCCCGGGGCGTGTGAATCTGCCGATCAGGAGCGACACGCTGATGGTGCATCACGATGTGCTGATGACTTACGTGGCGGATGCCGTGGGTATGGAGATGGACGAGCTGAAGACGCTGAACCCGCAGTACCGCGCGGAGTATATACCGGCATCGACGGAGCCTTATCCGCTGTGCCTGCCGACGTCGAAGATGGAGCTGTTCCTGAAGGCTCAGGACAGCATCTATGCCCATTCGGTCGACAGTCTGGCGCGCCGCCCGATAGATATCGCGCCGCAGGCGAGAGCCAAGGGCAAGAATACCGGCTCGACGAGCGGCGGCGGTGGCAAGTACTACACGGTGAAGAAAGGCGACACGCTCTTCCGCGTTGCCACCAAGCACGGCCTCACGGTGCAGAAGCTCAAGAAGATGAACGGCATGAAGAGCGACAATATACGTGTGGGTCAGAGGCTGAAGGTGAGGTGAATTAGGAATTGAGAATTGAGAATTGAAAATTGAGAATTGAGAATTGAAGATTGACAAGGACATACTGAAGGTTAAGGGATTGAAATACATCGTGGCGACGGTGGTGTTTCTGGTGGTGATACTGTTCCTCGACGAATATAGTCTGCGCGTGAGCTCGCGCCTGCACCGCCAGGTGAACGAGTTGCGCGGCGAGGAGCAGGCGCTGAAGGATGCCATAGTGGCCGACAGTGCCGCCAATGCCGAGCTGAAGGGCAGCCTGGATGCCAAAGAGCATTACGGCCGCGAGAACTACTACATGAAACGTGCCGACGAGGATATATTTGTAATCAAATGAAACGATTGACGCTCATACTGATAGCAGCATTTGCACTCACCTCATGCGAGAGTGTGAAGTCGTTTATGGCGCGCGACCTCGAGGAGGAGGACTTCATCATAGGGCAGCTGTATGTGGACGAGCTGGTGAACGAGACGCCGGTGATAGCCACGCGTGTGGAGGCCAAGCCGCAGCGGCAGGCCGACGGCACGATGTGCAGCAACGCTCTGGGCCTCAAGTGCAACAGCGGCGACAATGCCGACCTCTATGAGACGGTGAACTCGTGGCTCGGTGTCCCCTATAAGTACGGCGGCACCGACCGCAACGGTATCGACTGCTCGGCCTTCGTGGGTACTGTGTATAAGAAAGTATATGGTAAGACGCTGCGCCGCACGGCCAACGATATGCTGCGCGATGTGGAGCTGATAGCGAAGAGTCAGCTGCGCGAGGGCGACCTGCTGTTCTTCACCAACTCGAAGGGCAAGGTGTCGCATGTGGGCATCTACCTCAAGGACGGCCTGTTTGCACATGCCTCCACGAGTGCCGGTGTCTGCGTGAGCCGCACGGACGACAGCTACTGGAGCAAGCATTTCTACAAAGGGGGAAGGGTGAAGTGAGTGATGAGTGATGAATGATGAGTGATTAGTGTTGAAACTTTAACCTAAACAATAAATACGAAAAAGATTATGAAGAAGATTTATTCACTGATGATCTGCCTGGTTGGTACGCTGCTCCTCAGCAGCTGCCTCTCGCTGGCACCGACGACTATTACGAGGCATGCGTCACTCGACGGCTACAAGTATTTCTATGTGACGCCGACTTCGGAGCGTAACGCTGTGACGGGTGGCACCTATGGACATAACGGCAACGTCTACGGCTCGACGAGGTCGAACAGCGTGAACCCCGCCGACCTTATCGCGGGCTACCTGATGAACCGCGGATATGTGCGTGTGCCTGAGGTGAAGCAGCAGAATGCCGCCCAGACGATGATTATCAACTACGGCGACGGTAATTCGCGTGAGGGCTTCTGGGAAGAGCGCGCTGTGGAGGTGACGATACAGGTACTGAACGGCGAGACCAATGAGCTGATATGTGTATGCCGCGCCGACGACAAGGGCGGCGACGAGGCAAGAGCCATCACCCGCGCTATCAACAAGTGCCTGGATGAGATATTCCTGCAGAGACCGTAACCGATAAGGTGGAGAGAAAAGTTAAAAACAAGAAAACAAACAATATCAACCAATGAAAGTTAACCGCAGAAAAGAATTGTTCCCCAACGTCACCGACGAGCAGTGGAACGACTGGAAATGGCAGGTGAAGAACCGCATCGAGACCTACGAACAGCTGAGCAAATACTTTACCTTCAAGCCCGAAGAGGCCGAGGGTATCAAGAAAGCTCTGGCTAAGTTCCGTATGGCCATCACACCGTACTACCTCTCGCTGATAGACCCCAACGACCCGTACGACCCCATCCGCCGTCAGGCTATCCCCGCCGGTGAGGAGTGCAACATTGCCCCCGCCGACCTCAACGACCCGCTGCACGAGGACGAAGACTCGCCCGCTCCCGGACTGACGCACCGTTATCCGGATCGCGTGCTGTTCCTCATCACCGATATGTGCTCCATGTACTGCCGCCACTGCACCCGCCGTCGTTTCGCCGGCCAGAAGGACGACGAGAGCCCCAGCGAGCGCATCGAGAAGTGCCTGGCTTACATTGAGAAGACCCCGCAGGTGCGCGACGTGCTGCTCAGCGGTGGCGACTGCCTGATGGTCAGCGACCAGAAGCTCGAGTACATCATCGGCCGTCTGCGCAAGATTCCGCACGTGGAGATTGTCCGCCTCGGTAGCCGTACGCCGGTCGTGTGCCCGCAGCGCATCACCCCCGAGCTGTGCGAGATGTTGAAGAAATACCATCCCATCTGGCTCAACACCCACTTCAACCACCCCAACGAGTTCACCCCCGAGGCTGAGCAGGCTCTTGCCCGTCTCGCCAACGCCGGTATTCCTCTGGGCAACCAGACCGTGCTGCTGCGCGGCGTGAACGACTGCGTCCATGTGATGAAGAAACTGATGCACGAGCTGGTGCGCAACCGCGTGCGTCCGTACTATATCTACCAGTGCGACCTCAGCATGGGTCTGGAACACTTCCGTACCCCCGTCAGCAAGGGTATCGAGATCATCGAGAACCTCCGCGGCCATACGAGCGGCTACGCTGTGCCCACCTTCGTGGTCGACGCTCCCGGCGGCGGCGGCAAGACGCCCGTCATGCCCCAGTATGTAATCTCGCAGAGCCCCGATAAGGTCATCCTGCGCAACTTCGAGGGTGTCATCACCACCTACACCGAGCCGCGCGAGTACCACGAGGAGTGCCACTGCGAGGCCTGCGAGGCCAAGCGCCGTGTGGACGAAGGCGTCGCCAGCCTGCTTGAGACCGACCGCATGGCCCTCGAGCCCAGCCACCTGATGCGCCACGAACGCAACAAGAAGAATTGATAATTGAGAATTGATAATTGAGAATCATTTGAAGGATAGGGAATTATGGCGAATAATTGTGTTCGCCATAATTCTCAATTCTCAATTCTCAATTCTCAATTCTATTCAAGCCCAGATTGCAGGCTTGAACGACCTCCCGTTGCTCAAGCGCAGCAGTGTGGCACGTACCAATGCCCTCGGCATGAGGTATATGCCGCTCTACTCGAGTGACATCACCGTAGGTCTCGACAACCCGTCGCTGCTGACAAGTGGCATGGGCAACACGGCGATGCTGTCGTACTACAGCATGTTTGTCGGTGGCAACATGGGCTCTCTGGCCTATGCCCACAACTTCAAGCATGTAGGTACTGTGCTCTTCGGCTTCCACTTCAACAGCTACGGCAAGTTCGAGGAGTACGACGAGTTGGAGAACCATGTCGGCGATTTCTATGCCGCCGACTACGCGGTGAGCGTGGGGTGGGGCATGTGGGTCGACAGCAACTTCAGCATCGGTACAGCCTTCAAGCCTGTGTGGTCGCAGTATGCGGAATACAAGGCTGTGTCGTTGGCTATCGACCTTGCCGGCAGCTATGTGTCTGACAACCGCCGCTTCGCCGCCACAGTTATGGCCAACAACATAGGGGCGCAGATTGTCACCTTCGACAGTAAGGTGGAGAGTGTGCCTTTCGAGCTCTCGGCGGCATTGTCGTACAAGCTCAGCAAGGCCCCGTTCCGCTTCTTCTTCGCCGCCACAGAGCTGCAGAAGTGGAACCTGCGCTACAACGACAAGCTGAACCCCACAACGCAGGTTGACGCCTTCACCGGTGAGGTGACGGAGGAGAAGCCTTTTGTGGGATTCATGGACAACCTTATGCGCCACACGGTCTTCGGTGTGGAGCTCAACCTCGGCACGGCTCTCTTCGCCCGTGTGGGTTACAACTACAGGCAGGCGGCCGAGATGAGGGGCACCGACGCCCTCAACCTCAGCGGCTTCTCGTTCGGTGTGGGTCTCCACGTCAAGAACTTCGAGTTCAGCTACGCCCGCCGCAACTATCACCTCGGCCAAGCGCCGAATTACTTCACATTGAGCTATCATTTTTAAACAGAAAACGGCCTAATCAAGCAGGCATAACTCGAGTGATTAGCAATAAATTATGTACTGCGTAGCAATTTAGCCGTTGAAAAAGAATATGAAACTACAGTTTATCGTTTCTAATCAGACCAATCCTTATTGGAACATCGCGGTCGAGAATTATCTGTTGTCGCTGCCTGAGACGGAGGTGGTGACACTTTATCTTTGGAAGAACCGTCGCACTGTCGTCATCGGACAGAACCAGAACCCTTTCAGCGAGTGCAACGTCGAGGCCCTCGAGGCCGACGGTGGCTACCTGATGCGTCGCCGCACCGGCGGTGGCGCCGTCTATCACGACGACGGCAACATCAACTTCAGCTTCGTCGTCCCCAAGGCAATATATGACCAGACGCGTCAGTTCAGCGTCATACAGCGCGCTGTGCTCGACTTCGGCATTGTGGCCGAGCTGTCGGGTCGTAATGACATCCTCACCGAGGGCCGTAAGTTCAGCGGCAACGCCTTCAGCAAGGGTCGCTACCAGGACCTGCATCACGGCACTATCCTGATTAAGGGCAATATGGAAGACCTGCAGCGTTACCTCAAGCCCAAGCCCGCCAAGCTGCAGAAGCACGGCGTCGCCTCGGTGCGCAGCCGTGTGGTTAACCTCGCCGAGCTGAACCCCGAGATAACCTCGGAGAGCATTGTGCCGCACCTGCGGTCGGCATTCGAAGAAGTGTATGGAGGAAAGGCTATGGAGGTTCCTTTCAGTGATATCATCGCCCGCCCCGAGGTGAAGGCTTTGTACGAAGATTTCGCCTCACCGGAATGGAAGTATGGCCGCTGGCGCACCTTTACCGCCCAGCGCTCTGCCCAGTTCGACTGGGGTGGGGTAGAGCTGTCGCTCACCGTCGACGAGACCCGCGGCGTCATCACCGACGTCCTGCTCGCCTCCGACGCCCTCGACCTCGCCGCCCTCGACATCGCACGCCACCTCCTCACCGGCGCCTCCACCGCTACACCGCCGCCGCACGAGACCAACCCAATACTCGATGACATCCTGTCGCTGGTGTATGAATAAAAAAAACGGGGCCGCATTTGAATGTGGCCCCGTTTTTATTTGTTGTTCGGTAATTACAGTTTGCTCTTGAGGTAGGCGGGCAGCTGGTCGATGCTGACACGCTCCTGCTGCATAGTGTCGCGGTGACGCACGGTGACGGCGTTGTCGGTCAGCGTGTCGTTGTCGACGGTGATGCAGAAAGGAGTGCCGATGGCATCCTGACGGCGATAGCGGCGGCCGATGGCGTCCTTTTCGTCGTACTGTACCATCATGTCGGGCATGAGGATGTGCTGTATCTCGCGGGCCTTCTCGGGCAAGCCGTCTTTCTTGACCAGCGGCAGCACGGCGGCCTTGTAGGGCGCCAGCTTGGCGGGCAGCGAGAGCACGGTGCGGGTGCTGCCGTCCTCGAGGGTCTCCTCCTTCAGCGCGTGGCTGAAGATGGCGAGGAAGGTGCGGTCGACACCGATGGAGGTCTCGATGACATACGGCGTGTAGCTCTCGTTGAGCTCGCTGTCGAAGTACTGCAGCTTTTTGCCGCTGAACTCGCTGTGGCGGCCGAGGTCGAAGTCGGTGCGGCTGTGGATGCCCTCGAGTTCCTTGAAGCCGAAGGGGAACTTGAACTCGATATCCGTGGCCGCGTTGGCGTAGTGGGCCAGCTTCTCGTGGTCGTGGTAGCGGTAGCAGTCGGCCGGGATACCGAGGGCGAGGTGCCACTGCAGGCGCTCCTCCTTCCAGTGCTTAAACCATTCCAGCTCCGAGCCCGGACGCACGAAGAACTGCATCTCCATCTGCTCGAACTCGCGCATGCGGAAGATGAACTGGCGGGCCACAATCTCGTTGCGGAAGGCTTTGCCAATCTGCGCGATGCCGAACGGTATCTTCATGCGGCCGCTCTTCTGCACGTTGAGGAAGTTCACGAAGATTCCCTGTGCCGTCTCGGGACGCAGGTAGAGAGTGTCGCTGTCATCGATGACGGAGCCCATCTTGGTGGCGAACATGAGGTTGAACTGGCGCACGTCGGTCCAGTTGCGGGTGCCGCTGATGGGGCAGACGATTTCGAGGTCGAGGATGAGCTGCTTGAGGCCGTCGAGGTCATTGCGGTTCATGCAGTCGGCATAGCGCTCGCGGATCTCGTCAATTTTCTTTTGGTGCTCCAGCACGCGGGCGTTGGTGGTGACGAACTGCTGGCGGTCGAAGGCGTCGCCGAAGCGCTTGTGGGCTTTCTCGCACTCCTTCTCGATCTTCTCCTCGATCTTGGCAATATGATCCTCGATGAGCACATCGGCGCGATAGCGCTTCTTGCTGTCCTTGTTGTCGATCAGGGGGTCGTTGAAAGCATCCACGTGGCCGGAGGCCTTCCAGATGCGGGGGTGCATGAAGATGGCGCTGTCCAGACCCACGATGTTCTCGTGCATCTGCACCATAGCTTTCCACCAGTACTGCTTGATATTATTCTTCAGCTCCACGCCCAGCTGGCCGTAGTCGTAGACAGCGGCGAGGCCGTCGTAGATCTCCGAGCTCGGGAAGATGAATCCGTATTCCTTGGCGTGAGCCACCACTTTCTTGAAGAAATCGTCTTGATTTGCCATATATTTGATAACGTCGAAAATATTGTGCCGAGGGTATGAAAATGCAATTTCGGTGTAAAATTTGGTCGATTGAGCTTTTATTTGTATCTTTGCAATTTGAAATATGACAAAAGAGAATAGGGACATATTATTAAAATTGATAGACAGGCACCGTGAGTTGGGCATCTCCTCGCAGATAGATTACGACAAATTCTATCTGTACTCTATCATTGTGCATTCCACCGCCATCGAGGGTAGCACGGTGACCGAGTTAGAGGCGCAATTGCTGTTCGACGAAGGTATCACTTCCAGCAAACGCACCGTGGTGGAGCAGATGATGAACCTCGACCTCAAGATTGCCTACGAATACGGCCGCGAGTGGATCAAGCGCCACGAACCCATTACCGTAGAATGGCTTATCACATTGGCGGCGAGGGTGATGGCCAGCACTGGTAGTGAATACAGCGCGTTGGGTGGCAACTTCTCCGCTGCTAAAGGAGAACTGCGCAAACTCAATGTCACCGCTGGATTGGGTGGCAAGTCGTATATGTCATATCTCAAGGTTCCCGAACGTCTGGCGACCTTCTGTGAAGAACTTAATCGCCGCCGCAAGGCCATCGACCCCACGGACCTTTGTGCTGTCTATGACCTGAGTTTTTGGGCGCATTATGAGCTGGTCACCATCCATCCATGGGCAGATGGGAATGGACGCACCAGTCGTCTGCTGATGAATCTTTTGCAGTGGGAGTTCGGTGTGTTGCCCACAAAGGTACAGAAGGAAGATAAAGCTACCTATATCCAAGCTCTTATCGACACCCGTGAGGCGAAGGATATTAGTATTTTCCAGAATTGCATGGCCAATCTCCAAGTACAGCATTTGCGAACCGATATTGACCAATATCTTAATTCGACTTCCGAGAAAATGGTCGATAAAGCCGCTTTGTGGCAGGACCTGGTCGATAAATGGTCGATAAAACACACTTTGGCCGGAAAAATGGTCGATATTTTGGATTTTGTGGCCGACAGGGGCGAGTTCACAACCGAGGATATCGTCCGTCATTTCGGTTTCTCGCCAACCACTGCCAAGCGCTACCTGCGCCAGCTCACCGAGTATGGCTATCTGGAAGCCCGCGGCGGCAATCGTAACCGCAGCTACAAATTTGATGAAATAAAATGATAATAGTTCTTTGCATTGGTACTTCCTTTCAATACATTTCTGTGGTAGTTGTGAATTGCTTGAAAAAGAAACATTGATAATAGCTCTTTGACATTTTCGCAACGTGAACACAGGTGTGTCAGTTGGTTGTGAATTGCTTGAAAAAGAAACATTGATAATAGCTCTTTGACATTGCGATATGCTTTCGTCAATCACCACCAGCGTTGTGAATTGCTTGAAAAAGAAACATTGATAATAGCTCTTTGACATTGAAAAACAGCCATACTACTAACATGATGCGTTGTGAATTGCTTGAAAAAGAAACATTGATAATAGCTCTTTGACATTACAATGTCAGTAATGTAATGATATACAATGTTTCATAGGCTGTCAAAGACTAAAAAAATCCCACCAGTATAGGTGGGATTTTTTTATTGTTACTTTTGTTTTTTCGATTCTGTCAGAATAACTCCAGCTGTTGTCCTGGAGCGTTGGGTTCAACTTCTTTTTTGCAGATATACAGCTCGATTTCCGAGAACTGTTTGTCGGTAATTGTCAAGCAACCTATTTGGCCATATTCGGGTAGTTTGGATTTGACTCGTTTTAGGTGTACGTCGGCGTTCTCTCGGCTTGCGCAATGACGTACGTAAATGGAGAACTGGAACATTGTGAACCCATCAGAGATAAGGTGCTTACGAAAATCACTTGCGGCTTTGCGCTCTTTCTTGGTGTCAGTAGGCAGGTCGAAGAACACAAGTATCCACATGATGCGGTATTCACTGAAACGGTCCATGGCTACATCTCAGGGTAAGCTACACGACGACTTTCTCCTGCGAAGCATCGTGCTAGAGAGGCTGATGTCTGGCTGGCAGCCACCATTAAAGGGCTGCGTTGGCTGCTTATGTGCACTTCAAGTGTCGGTATGGTTAATAGGCGACTTTTTATAGCTGTTGTAATCTCTGTGTCGCAGCAGACGGCCATTGTCTGTACCACAAGACGGTCAACATATGGACGGTATGGCTCCATTATATCGTCGGCGAGACAATAGGCGTTGTAGCGGTTATGGTGGTGGATGCCAAGGGTGGGGAGGAGTCCGCTACTCACAAGAGCACGGGCGATGACGGCACGCAGTATAGCGTAACCATAGTTAAGCAATGCGTTGGGATAGATGCCGTCGCGGCTACGGGTGAAGTCCGGTATGGAAGGGAACATTTGGCTCCAATAAAAGGCTGCGGCGCGCCCTTCAAGGTTGGTGCTATCGCCAGAGAGCACTTCTCCAGCCCACCGTTTCATATTTCCAATTTCTATGCTATGTAGCTCGGAGAGAAGTGCAGCTTGGTTTCGGATTTTTTGTTGCACGGTCTGTTGCCACAGTTGTTTTCGTAAGGGGACGGATGAGTTGAGTTGGTCTTGGAAGCGTTCTTGCTGGACGGTGTGACCTTCAAGTGGCAACATAAGCCCTACAGGCATATGCTGTGCATCGCAGGTTACTACGGAAGCGTTGTTGTCCAATAGTGCAGACATCACGCCGTGGGTAATTGTTATTTGTCTATGGTCGAGCACCACAATGCCGATGTCCTCGATGTGTATTGAGGCTTGCTTTTCTGGTTCGTCGTCGTGAGGCTCCAGCTTCACCACCAGTTGTCCGTTACGTAGCGACAGATATGCTGGGTGCGAGAAACAAAGGGTGCGTTTTATCATAGATTAACCTATTTTAATGATATTTCCTAGGCGGTCTACTTGTATGGGAATGCAGACTTCTTTAATCATTTCACCAGTGAGAGCTCGTTCCATTTTATTTTGTGTTGAAAATTCAACTTTATTTACAATTGGTGATGCTACGTGGTGATGTATGCACATGCATTGTAATTGGCCGCATGAAACCATTTTGTATATCTGTTTCGTATCGAAATGTCTGATATCTTTTGCGTTGTTATCCTTATTCAGTGGCACATATACCAAGTCTCCGGGAGAAAGTACGTATAGTATTTGGTCATTATCGGACATTAGTTTTAAGTCGGATTCTTTCAGCCTTTCTGCAAGGTGGTCTCTCCATGCTTTTTCATATCTTTTTTGCAGGTCAATAACAATGTTGAGTGGTACGGTGGCATATCCTCGTAGTCCTTTGGCGTTAGTGTAGATGACAAAGAATAAATTGGTGCCTTTAGCTGCTTCAACATACTTGGTGGCTTTCTGACCTTTATTGCCGACACTGAACTTGTTGGCCTGTTCAAAAACGCGCACTTTCTTAATTGGCATATGATTCTTACCACCATTAAGCACTCTAATGTTGTGATTCATTCTTTCCAGTCCGTCGGCAGAGAAGGCTTCGGAGGGATTATTGCCTTCGACGGCGAGATGGGCTTTCAGAATGGTGCGGATGCCACTGTCGGTGATATTATCAATGGCTTTCTCTGCTGCTGCAATGGTTGTACAGTCGGACAAGTAGGAAAGTAAATCTTTGCGTGTGGCGAAATAGCGGTCGCCACTGTTCTTAGTATAGTAGTAAACCTCAACCTTTCCGTCTGCGGCTTCGCTCCATACATCTTTATTCTTGTCTAAGAATTCTAACACTTGTTTGTCGCTGTAACCGAGAGCTTTCTTTTCTTTAATTTTTTCTTTCAGTTCATGACTTACAATACTGTTGATGTCTAGCAATGCCTTCTTTATGGGCAATCTCTTTTTAAGTTGCAAGTTCACTTCTCCAAAGACAGTCTCCTTATGCAGAGGTTTGCGAATAGCCCAGCTATCTCCTTTTTCTTGTTTGTGGATTGCGTGTTTGCCGTCGCAGATTACATAATAGTGGTTGGTGGTTTTGTTGATGATGCGTAGATTTTGCTTAAAACTTACAATGATATTTGCAAGAATATTAAATGTATCTTCAGTAAAAGTGGACCAAGGTTTAATGAAATTAGTGAACTTCTCATGACGTTTTCCACTTCTGTCAAGATAATTTTCTGTTTCCCTTAATTTGTGTTGGAGATCGTAACGAGCAGAGCCCTCTCTAGCGGATTCGTTGTTGAGCAGGTTGATGTGGTCGCGGGTGCAACATGCAATAACGATGGCATCCATTGCGTGATGTCGATGATCGATGCGTTTTTTATTGAAGCCCTGGCGCATATCGAGGGGCACCTGTGGGATTTGGTGCCCATTGGCGGTTGTTGCAGTGTAGAATGATGTGCCGGTTATTGAGTTAAGGCGTTGGAAGCGAGAGAGGATAATTCGATTCCACACATCGTCAAGACCCCAATCGTGTTTGAGGCGGTCGGTAATGGACCCATTACAAGGTATGACATTCTTGGATGTGACAGCATCCTCTTGGTTTCCTTTTTCATCGGAGGAACGTACAATGTTGGAGAGCAGATGCATCATTAGACGGCTGATATATCGGCTGTCTACAAGCTGGCGAGCGTTGAAGTCTTCCGGTATTTCGTCCAACATCATCTTTCTGTATTTTGCACGATTGTTGACAAATAAATTGGTTATCAATTTCTCGTAAGCATCGACAGAAAGAATATCGACAGTTCCACCGAGACTTAGTTGAACTCTTTCGCCATGATGGTTTACAATGAACTCGTGTCCAAGTTCTCGGTCTTTGAGTTGGTTTACTTCTGCTTCACAGATTACCTTGTTGCTCATCGAGTCGTCGAACCAACGGCTTTGTGGTATGACATGCTCGATTTGGTAGGCGGGTGTGAAGAGTTTGGCCAAAGGGATGGGTTTTCCGGTATAGGGTGAAATGTATTTTTGGTCGAGCCATAGTTTATAGCGGATTATTTCGGCGTGATTGGGTTGGCTCTTTGCTGAAGTGAATCGTTTGCGGATGTCATTGATGTCGTCTGGTATTTCAATATTGCTATCTAGGACGCCTTCTTCGTATATTTTGAGCAACTCCAGTTGAGATGGTGATTGTGGGCGGACATTCTCCACATGGTATTCTGGGTTCATCAGTTCTGTAAGAAGCAGACGAATGCGTTGATTGGTAGCTTCGCCTTCGGTGATGACTTGCGCCAGTCTTTCTCGTTCAGCCTTGGTTTTCTTTAATTCGCGCCCCAATTCGATATGAATCTCATCGGGATGTCCGTATTGTCGCCAGATGTCTCTTACCACTCGTAGGCTTTCGGTTACGACCTGCTCCACTACGGGGTTGTTGAGCGAATTGTGTCTGAATTCCTTAAGATATAAATCTATGTCATCGGGGGTTGTCCATATCTTGGCATCTGCGACTTCGGAATGTCGGCCGTAGACGAGATAGCATGCTTGCCAGGTGTTAAGCTTTTGACATTGACATATATTTGTGAGGTCTTTAAAGCGTTCTCGGATAGCGATAGGAAGTGTGTCATCAGCTTCGCCAGTAATGAGATGTGTGATGCGTTGGCGTGTCTGTGTATCGATATCACCTTCTTTCCAGTATTTCCCGCAGCGCATTAATGGCAGTAGTCTACTGATGGCTTTTGCTGAGTATGCACCATAGTCTTTCTCTTTGTATATGGTGAGTTGTTTGAAGACTTGACAGAAGGACGCCTCTCTTTCATTATCCCACCTTTGTTTTCGGGCGAAGGTATGGAGTGCTTTGTCATATTGGGTGGGGTCGTCAATAGAATATAGAATATGCCACAGCTGTAGTTCATGTTCAGTGTTTAGGAATTCTTCAGGGATTCCTGCTTTGCGAAGCCCACCGAGTAAGATGGCGCGAGTTTCTCCAGCCGGGTAATCTTTGTCCTGTACGTAGTTCCATCGGTAGGTGTCAATATCAGATTTGTCTATTTTAAGATATTTAAGTAGACTTTTCTGATTGATGCTCTTTTGAGAGGAAAACCAGTTATACAAATTTTCCCATGCGTTTGTATCTGGTAACAACAGTGCCGTCACATCTGTATCACAGTGCTCAATCCGTAGGTTTGATAGAAATTGCCATATGCGGAACTCCTGAAATATTGGGTGGGACTTGGCAATGCATTTTATGGCTTTCCCATTGCGCTTTTCGTAGGGACAGTCTTTGATAAGGTCCGTTTTGCTTTTCAGAGGGCGTTGGTAGAAGAGGATGTCGTCGGCAATAAGGTAGGTGAAGTTACGTTTGGCAATACTGTTGCGGTAGGCGTCGTTATTTGGATATAATTCTTCAATACAACTGTAATAAAGGTCGCGGTCGTTCAGTTCTGGAATATATTCCCGCTGCTTGTCGAGTATGCGGTGGAGCTCATCGAGGTAGTATTTGCGGTCAACAACACGGACGAGTTCTCCAATGATTTTCTGGCTAGGATTTGTTAATAGGCTTTTGTAAATAAATTCTCCTATGGTCAATCCTGATTGTCGGATTGTTTCCTCTGTGCGTATTTTGCGCAGTCCCCAGTCGTTTTCATCTGGAGCACGCAATGATGGTTGCTCTTCTTTACGATTTCCATTTTTGTCCAGTTTGAATGTGGCAATAAATCCGCGAGTCTTACCTTCCCAATCGGGGGCGGTGCGGCAAGGCCGGTGGTAGATCCATCCGTTTTCCAGAGTGATGTCATACCAAAGGCTTCCATTCTTGTGTTTTTCACCCGTATTTTTTACAGAGATAACTTTTAACTCCTGATATTCTTTCTCTACTCCTTTATCGTTTGCTTGGTTGTCCAACTCATCTTGTTTTCCTCGCAACTGGTAGTAGCCTCGTTTTTGGTTGAATTGCATCAATACCCACGATAGCTCCTCTTTTGAGAGGGGTCTGGTAAGGGCTTTCTTGCGCAGATAGTAGATTGTCCAGTCGTATGGAATGTTGTTATTATATCCTGCTGTACGGAAATCGGCCACCATTTCGTCAAAGGATGCCCTAAATAAGAATTCATTCATTCCGTCTTCACTTTCTCTCCAGGCTAGTTTGGGTTCTTTTGAGGACGATATTTTACCATACCTGTCTATTTGTGCGGCGAAGTGCTTAGGCAAGAATTCCATGATGTGAAGAACACGTAAAAGGCGTTCTCTTCGCAGCAGGTAGCGCTCATGTAGTCTGCGTACACCACGATACTGAGTACGTTCGGCAGTGAAGGAAACTGAATTTCCTTTTTCGAAGTCTCCCATGCGGCCTGCGTCCATTGGAATGATGCGGGAGCCGGCAGCTTCAATGCATTTTTTCTCATTGTCAACCACTGCCCATCCAATGCTGTTTGTGCCGAGGTCAAGTCCTATTATTTTAGCCATAATGATTGATGTGTTGGAAATGCAAAAGTACGTATATTTTAGGAATTTGCAAAAAAATATTTTGCCGTGTGAAAAATAAGTTGTATTTTTGCATCACTTTTCAAGCAATTCACAATAAGGATTATTCCGTTGTGAAAACTAATAAGAGGGCGGAGTGTATTACTCCGTCGTCTTTTTTTAGATATTGTGGCATTTATATATTTATCTGCGTTATCTGCGATGTACCGAGAAAGGCCTGTTCACCCCCTGTTCAGGGCCTGCTCAACTCCTGCTTTATGCACAGTAGCAGCTCTCAACAAAGACAGGGCAGGGGCCAGCAACTTATCCCA